>CAYTEH010000011.1:0-38100 GCA_964436765.1 uncultured Candidatus Peribacteria bacterium | reverse complement strand
TTCCGCATGGGCAAGCACCCATTCATCGATGAGCTCGCGGGGATCGCCGGGCTCCCCATCATCAACGTCAAGCGCGCACTTTCCTCCAAGCTCTTCGAACTGAACGAGTACGGCGCCCTCAACGGCCACGTGCCCATCACCGCATACCTCTCCGCCGTCACGGTGGTCCTCTCGGTCCTCTACGGCTTCGATGCGGTGGCGATGAGCAGCGAGCGGAGCGCGAGCGAAGGGAACCTGGAATTCCACGGCAAGAAGATCAACCACCAGTGGAGCAAGTCGCTGGAGTTCGAGCGTGCATTCCAGGCGTATCTGAAGGAATTCGTGACCGCGGACGTCGACTACTTCAGCATGCTCAGACCCTTGAGCGAACTGCACATCGCGAAGCTCCTCACGCAATTCCCCCAGTACTTCCGCCAGTTCACCAGCTGCAACAAGAACTGGACGATCCTTGCCAAACCGAAGGGCAGGGCATCAGTGAAGGGCAACGAGCGGTGGTGTGGAAATTGCCCCAAGTGTGCCTTTGCGTTCACGCTGATGGCAGCGTTCCTTCCCAAGCAGACGCTGCTCGAGATCTTCGGCGCAAACCTCTTCGATGTTCCCGAACTACAGACGTACTACGCTGAACTCCTGGGCCTGGAAGGCTCCAAGCCCTTCGAGTGCGTGGGCACGCCGGAGGAGACGGCAGCGGCCTTCCATCTGGCCCACAAGCGCGGTGACCTGGAAGACACGGCTGCGATGAAGCTGTTCGTGGAGAAGGTGCTGCCGAAGAAACCCAACGGCGAGGCGCTCGTGCACGCGATGCTGACGCCGGTGGAGGAGCATGTGATTCCGGATCAGTTCGTATCGGCACTGCCCTGACTGCCGCGGGCAAGAATGCCCGCTCCGTTTGTTTTTCTTTCATGCGCATCCAGGACCTCGACGGCAAAAAGATCCTCATGCTCGGGTACGGGCGCGAGGGGCAGGCGGTGGAAAAGGCGATCAAGAAAAGCGGCATCGACTACTCGTTCACGGTTGCCGACAAATATCCGGATCTGCAGCTTGTGGCTCATTATGAACGTGGGCGACTCGTTGGAAACATGAAAAAATATCTCGATCCCCTCTCCACCTTCGACGTCATCATCAAATCCCCGGGCATTCCACCGAATGACGAGCTCCGGTCACTGGGATCGAAACTGACTTCATCGACGCAGATCTTCCTCGACTCCGTCAAAGGCACGGGCGCGCTCGTCATCGGCATCACGGGCTCGAAGGGCAAGAGCACGACGTCGACGCTGATCTGTGAATTACTGAAGGCGGGCGGCAAGAATGCGTTTTTGATCGGCAACATCGGGAAACCCTCCATCGAGTACATCGATCAGGCGAAGCCGGGCGTCATCTTTGTACTCGAGATGAGCAGCTATCAGCTCATGGACCTGACGACGAGTCCCCAAGTCGCAGTCGTCACAAGTTTCTTCCCCGAGCACCTCAATTACCATGGATCGCTCGAGGCCTACAAAGAAGCGAAGAAGCACGTGGCACGGTTCCAGGGGAAAGACGATATCGTCTTCTTCAACGGACTCTCGGATGGCGCCAAAGAGATCGCAGCAGAAAGCCACGGAACGCGCGTCCCCTTCTCCGCAGATGAGTGCCCCGTGCCGATCTTCAAAACCAAGCTCCTCGGCGAACATAACCGATCAAATATCGCAGGCGCATACAAAGTCGCACGGCATTTGGGAGTGACGCACGATACCTGCCTCGACGTCATCAAGACCTTCCGGGGCCTCCCGCACCGGCTCCAGTCGCTCGGGGTGCACCACGGCATCGAATGGATCGACGATGCGATCTCGACGACCCCCGAATCGACCATCGCCGCGCTGGACGCTCTCGGTGACCGCGTGCAGACCATTATCCTGGGCGGCCAGGACCGCGGGAACGACTTCGCGGCCCTCGGCAAACGCCTCGTGGGCTCCTCCGTCAAACACGTGATCCTGTTCCCCGGAAGCGGGCCCCGCATCCACGAAGCAATCATCAACGCCATGGCGCAGACCTCGAGCCCCGAGCAGTGGGTAGCCCTCTACGACGCAGCCGATATGGAAAAGGCCGTGACGATCGCGAAGGAGCATACGGAGAAAGGCATGATCTGTTTGCTCTCGACCGCATCCCCGAGCTACGGCATGTTCAAAAACTTCGAAGAAAAAGGCGAGCGCTTCGCAAAAGCGATCGCTGATTCCACATCTTTGTCACCCTGAGCCTGTCGAAGGGTTCGAGGAGAAAGGTAAAATGTTTAAAAAGTGCGTAGGCGTGTCATCCTACCCTCCCCCCACTTTGACCTTCGCAGGCCTGATCACTTTGCCATTGAGCTCATATCCTTCCTCGAAGACTTCGACGATCTCGCCCTCTTTGCCCGGCCCCATGGTGATCACTTCATGCCTTGCGGTATCCACCTGCTGGCCCTTCGATTCCATGCGCTTGAGGCCCATATCGCTCAGCTCCTTCATCAATGACATCTCGATGGCCGTGATGCCTTTGACCCAGTCGTTCCCCGCGAGTTCCTTGGGCAGATGCCCGAAACCCCGCTGGAAGTTATCGATCACCGGAAGCAGCCGCTTGATGACGACCTCGGTGGCGTACTTGCGCACTTCGTCGCCGTCCTTCTGCATGCGTGTTTTCGCATTCTGCAAATCGGCCTGCGCCCGAGCGGCCAGGTCCGTCAGCCGCGCCACCTGGTCCTTGAGCGCCGTCACCTCGGCCTCGAGCGCAGCGATCTTCGCCGCCTCCTGACCGGGCTTCGCCGCATCTTTCTGCGGATCCTGCGCGCCGCCCGCCGATGCTTTCTTTGAGGCTTCCATCAAGAGAAGTTTAGCAAATTTACTGTACCTGAACATCCCTCGTACGAAATCCGCTCCGCGGCTTTCTACTCGGGATGACAGGGCATGATGACGCACAAGAGGCCTCGATACGAAACCCCTCCGGGGTTTCTTGCCCGGCTTTGCCGGGCGGTCGTCGGCCTGGGCCGACGACCGTATCGAGGCCACCTGAAAACAAGGGCATTGTCATCCCGAGTAGCTCGTTGCAGAGCAACGAGCGTACGAGGGATCACCCCAGACTCCTCCTCACAACCCCCGCCTCCACCGTATCCCTCGTCAGCGCATCCGCATCCCGCTCCGTCTCCCGCAGCCGATGATGGATGGTGGAAGTGAGGTTCCGGTGGATCATGTGGTGCGGCTTCTCGGGCCCAAGCTCGATGCCGAGTACCTCGCGGATGCCGGCGACGTCCTCCAGAATGGGTGCCCACGCGGGCGACGCCTCACTGAGCAGCTTCAGGTTCTCTTCGTTGAAGTATTTGCCGGCATGCCGCAGATCTTCGGTGAGCGCGGGGTAGAATGTCTGGAGGAGCGGCAACAGACCCCGCTTCTTCGCCTCTTTGAGTCCTCTGCCCGTCGTGATGAACTCGGGCGGAACGCCGAGCGTATAGAACGCCGCCGTGAAGCCGATGGCGCGCGGGAGCTTCACTGTCCCCACCCCGCGGCTGTACCCGAACAGCCCGATGTGCTGCACGCGTTCGCGCCGGGGCGGCACGTACTGCACCACGTCGTTGATAAAGGGCGCCAGCGCCTCGATGGTGGACTTCCAGTGCGCCGAGAATACGTCCGAGAGTCCCCGCAGTGCCTTCGCATCCTCCTGGGTCACGGGGACGGGCTGGAGGGACGGCACGCGCTTCTTCATCTCCGCAAGCGCGGCTGCGACCTGTTCTTTGGGATAGTCGTACCGGAACGCGCTCTGGATGCTATACGTGCGCACGCCCGCGTACTGCGGCAGGAAGGTATCGGTGTACGTGGGGTTCACGCTGCCGCGGAAGGGCAGGCTGCCCGTGCCGATGACGGGATGCACCGGGAACCCGAGCTCCTCGCCGAGGTCATGGACGGTACTGAGCGCGGCTTTGATCGCGAGAACCGCCGGGACGATGCCGGCGTTCATCGCGGGGTCGGAACGGGCCATAAAGATGCGCTGACCGCGCTTCGCGAGCGCCTTCCCCCGCTCCCGGCGGAGCGACTCCCAGTACGGGCGCAGGATCCTGTCGATGGTGAAGAGTGACTCGACGTCCTCCACGAGCGGTGTCACTTCGAAGACACCCGAGAGGTCTTCCCCTCCTCCGTCCCGATGAAAAACAGCCCGGTGGTAGCCGGCAACGTCTTTGAAGGTGCTGCGCACTTTCATCGGCTGATCCGCGCTTGTCGTGAGCGGCAAAAACATCTCGGTCACCGGCGGGTCCCCTATGCCGATATCGCGCGCAAAATCCGCCAGCGCGAGGACGTTCATCATCGCTCTCGCCATCCGGTGCATCTTCTCGCCATCGAAGGCCGGGATGCGGTAGGTCAGGTGGAGGTCCTTCCCGAGCGGGTTGCTCATGAAGAAATCATGAGCCCTGGAGTAGAGCTTCTCTCCCACCGACTCGTCCACGTACTTCCCCTCCCAATCCCACATGTATTCGTCGATGGGAAGCTCTTTGAAGAGCGTCAGCAGCTCCTCGATCTCCTCGTGCGTGTTGATGAAAGGCTTGTGGCCCCACCAGGGCTTCCCCGCGTTATCGGGGTGCTGCGTCGCCATCGTTGTGGGTGGCCAAGTCACGAGGCGAGTGTAACGCAGCATGGTAGAGAGTACGACCACGTTTGGGAATGAAGTTCGATCGCCCTGTTTCTTCGGCTATGGAAAGAGAAAAAATACACGTTTCTTCACTTCGGAACGCGCCTGTGAAGCAAAAAAACCGACGCCGGACAATGATGGGCCACTTTATTTTCTGCTCATGACGCCCAACACGAAACCGGACGCTGAAGACGTGCAAGAGCCGCTGCAAGGCATCGAAGGACCAGGCAATGATGACGGGACACTTGCACGCACGATCAGCCAGATGATGGTCGATGAACGTATCGGTGAAATGTTCTTCGGTAGCAATTTTTACATCCGCCCGCAGGGATAACCGGCATCACTCCGCGCCTGTAATTCCATTTATTTCCCCCACAACCGCTCTATGGGTCCCAACACCCCCAATATTCCGACCACCGCAGAAAGAGTCACGCAGCCTTCGACGTTCTCCAGCGTCACACATCGCATAGGCACAGACATAGCTGCTGTTAGGCAAGCATTCCTGGATAACGATTCGACTGATCACGATGACAATGAGGGGGCAATCAATATGGATATGCATCGGTACCTTGAAAGCTTGGGAATCCGGGAAATGTGAGCCTATGCCATTACAGAACCGCCCCGCACGGGGCGGTTTTTTTGATGACGAAAACGCGCTACGCATGCATCAATATTTTGTCTTGTGGAAGCCAAATATAGAACATCAATCCGCATTGGATGCTCCAACCGGCGACGAACCGGCCTGGGCAGTGCACTCTATCCCTGCACTTCTGCCTCTCCCCATGAACCAGCACGCCACATTGCTGCCAGAACCTCTCACCATCAACAGTCCCGTCTCCGACGAACAAACCGCACTGGACCGCGTCGAGCAGATCCTGCTGAAACAGTGCCTGGGGGCGTGGACCACGGAAATTGCCGAACGGCTATCGCTGGCACAGAATGCGGAGCGATTCGCCGAAATGCCGGGTACGCAACTGGACACAATGGTGCAGCAGCTTGTGCACCGCCTGCAGACCGAGGTCGCGTTGCGCCTGTATCCCCTCATCGATTCGATCGGACTCGGCGGGCAGCGCACGAGCATCTCGCTGCAGCTGCAGCGGGGGTTTGCACCACGCAACCTGCTTGCGATGGAAGACCGGGACCTGCGTGAACTGATCAAAGGCGAAGCAACCCAGGATCACACCCATTACATCCTGGATCCCGAGCGTGGCAGGATTGATGATGACGACTGAACCGCCCGCGCATTACATCGTGCAGGGCACCTCCGGATCCGCGATGCAGTTCTCGGTGGGCGGCGCTCCTCTCCAGGGGCAGGTCTTCGAATACTTGCAGGCATCGTCCGTCATCGCGGCCCAGTGCGCCCACACCTCGGGCAGTTCATCGGATTGCACCTCCTTCGGCAGTACGATGAGGATTTTGTCACCGTCGGCAAACACGTACTCGGCATCGAGCGGCTTCGTCTCCCCGTTCACGACCATCACCCAGTTGCGGTGTTCTGCTTCGTTTTCGCACGTCTTTGAAAGATCCGGCGTCTCGATGCACGCGTTCAGCCCGTCTTTGGTCACCTGGATACCAAGCGAGAGGAAGAAGTCCTGCAGCGTCATTCCGGGCTTGTGCCTGTGGATCACGTGCCCGTTGCCGTCATGCAGGTGCAGGAACTTCCGGAGCCCGTCGGTGGGATGGCTGCCCGTGTCGATCGAGAGACCCGACATGTATTTCGGATCCGAAAAATCCAGCTGCTTCCCATGTACCCACAGGGCGAAATCGGCGTGCGTGTGATTCGGGTCGGGATTCGGATGCGGCGCGAAGCGCAGGTACCCATAGTACCCGCCGTAGCCGGCAAGCGCCGCAACCGCGAGAATGCCGGTGATCAGGACGAATTTCTTCATGCGTGAATGGCTACTTTTCTCTTTTCTCTTTTCACTCCTCAATCACAATCGTCCCCCGCATGTCGCGGTGCCCGGACCCGCACGGGATGGAGCAGAAGAACGAGAACGTGCCGGTCTTGGTGGTGGGGATATCGATCGTCACCGTCTGCCCCGGTGCCACCGACACGTTCACGCCCAGATCGGGAATGGCCAGGCCATGCGTGCCTTCCACGCCCGTGACCTGCAGCTTGATCTTCTCGCCTTTCTTGATCGTGATCTTCGAGGGCTCAAACTTGAAGTTGGTGACGGTCATGAGGATCGTGCGGCCGTCCGCGGAGGGCGTCGTGGGCGATTTGCTCGAAACTGTGGGAGCGGATGCCTTGGCCGATGCGGCCTGCTCCGATGCAGCACCGGAAGACTCTGCCATGCCGGCAGCGCTGCTGCTCTCCGTCAGGTCGATGTTCTGCGCCTCCTCGCTCGATGCACTCTCGCCGGGAACGGGCTCCGCGGGTGTACAGGCCGGAAGCAGGATGGCGACCATGGCGAGCATCGTTGCAAATTGCTTTTTCATGAGAATAAAGGGAAGAACTATCTGCCCCATGGTAGGCTGTGCCGCCTATGAACCGCAACTACCCCATCTGGATTCTCATCGCCGCCCTCGTGCTGGTTTTCGGCTGGTTCGGCATCGATAAATTCCTCAATCCCATCCTCTGGGTGGGGTTCCTGCCACTCTGGATGGACGGTCTGCTGGGCATGGACAAGACTGTCTGGATCACGATCGTCGGCGCAAGCGAGGTGGGCATGGCCGTGATGCTGCTGGTCCCCCACCGCCTGGTTCGGATTCTGGGCACGATCTTCGTCATCCTGCATTTGATCGCCGTCTTGATGCAGGTGGGGATCAACGATGTGGGCATCCGCGATATGGGCCTGCTGCTCGCGGCAGTGGCACTACTGCTGTTGCTTCACGAACAAAAGCACCCCGTCACTGCTTAGACCCTCTTCTCTGGTACCGGCCCTGCGGTTTCATCGGCCAGTGCCTTCGCGAGCCTGAGATACTCCATCACATCGTCTGCATTGCCCGACGGAGGCGGCACATCACTTTGCAGGATGGCAATGGCGAATCGCACGCTCAGTAACATCTTGTCGATGGCTGGCCAGTTCGGAACCTCTGCCGCCAATCCACGTTCGATTTCCGGCGCATAGTGTCCAATAGCATGCAGTGCCGCATCTTTCTTCGTAATACCCATACAGACTATAAAAAGGCAGTCATGGTACTAAAAATGCCAACAATGACAATCCTCGCTGGACGCAGCCGGGAAGGTCCTCCGCCTCATGAAGAACTACTGCGAAGAGAGTGATTGCACCAAGTAGGAGGGCGTCGCGACGAATGAGAGAGGAAGGGAGTGACGGATGGCGTGACCGGCCAAGACTCCCACCGACGCAGTTCATACGTTGGCGAACAAGGAAACTAATCACGGTTCCGAACGAAGTGCAGCTTCCACGGGAGGGGTTGGGAGGCCCTCCTCCCAATGAAATGGAGGGCACCATTTTGCCCCTGCTACTTTCAAAAACACCCAACCGGGTGCAAGCTCAACCACTAGCAATGTGGGCAAAATGGTGCCACCGGCCGGGATTGAACCGGCGACCCCGGGCTTATGAGTCCCGTGCTCTACCAACTGAGCTACAGTGGCATACCTGACATATTCTGGAATGAACGATTCTTAACCGAGCTCTTTTTTCACTGCGTGTCTCTCCGCCTCGGCGGATCGACGCGGCCAACTGAGCCACAGTGGCACAAATTACTGACATCCCAGTATCCCACATCCGGGGGCCGGTTGCCAATATGCCAATAGCAATAAAAACGCTTCCATATGGCGCAATCCGAGTGCCATCCCCGCCTCGCCCCTCGCTGGCGGCTCAGTGTGTCCCGGTCTGCGCGTGCCGCAAAGGCGTTGACCGGGGCGCGACTACTGCAAACAGAGCAGTGTGCATATTTCCTTAAAAAAAGCAAGGGTCCTTAGGTCTGGTTTTCCTCTTTCCTATGCCGAAAATAGGGGCGTCTGTTCATTCAAACCCCGAAAGGAGATTGTGATGGTTGAAATCGTCGGATTCTGGATGTTAGCAGCCGGTTGGCTGCTGATGGCAGCGCACTTCGGCACAAACTGCATGCCGGAGAGCGATAACCGGACGCCGAGCGTCGGCCGAGCATGGATCGTGGTAGGAGTCCCACTCATCGCGGCCGCCGCCATGATGATCGGGCTCCATCTCTACTACATCGGCAACCAGGGACGGTGGCCGGGGTACCCACTCGATGTGCTCCTCGAGTGGTACGAATAGACAAGGTCCATTCGCTGAATGGGCCAGGCGAGAGACATCCTGTCTCTCGCATTTTTTTTGCATGCAAAAAACGCGGCCCCTCGCGGGACCGCGTTCTTGTTGGAGCCTGATTACCAACCCATTTTGGCGCGCATGCTCGGGTTCACCTTGGTCTTGATGAGCGCTTTGACGTACTCGTTGATATCCTCATCGGTATCCACGTTGACGGAGTTGCTCGTACCGACATTGATATCGATGACGGACGTGGCGCTGGCGCTGCCGTTGCCGCTCGTCCGGGTCTCGGTCATCACCTTTTTGAATTCGCCCATGCGCATGCCGTTGTCATCCTTCCCTTCCCGCTTCCGTGTGGGCAGGGGGACGGTCCAATTGGTCTGGGGAACCGGATGGCACTGGCGGATGGACGTCGTGAAACCACCGACGGTCGCCTTGATCTCGGCATGGAATTTGACGCGCGCATCGGTGTTGGCCGTGCGGAAGGCGCTGCCTGCGGCGCGGATGGCCGCCTGGCGTGCGGAGCCGTTTTCCATGGCAAAGGCCGCTACCAGGGCTGCCCTGTGGGCGGTGCGTGCGGCGAGCATGCGGGTGCCCAGGTCCGCCTGAGCCTTGGCCATGGCCGACTGCTTGGCAGTGATGGCTGCCGCCATGCACCCTGCCGAAGACGGGGGCACGGAACTGCTGGAGGAGGACGACGAGCGCGAGCTGCTGGATGAGGTCACCGAGCTGCTGCTGCTGACACTGGAGGCAGCGCTGGAGACGGATGAAGCCGAGCTGACGCTGGAAGCGACGCTGGAGGAACTGACACTGGACGTGCTGGACGACGACACCGAGCTCGACGAGGACGAGCTTTGTGCAAAGACCTGTGTGCCGAGAGCGACGGACAGCACCATGGCCGATGCTGCGAAGAGCTTTTTCATACGCATAAGGGGGTAACGGATAAAGCCGCAACGAGCGGTACTGTGTAGGACACGAACATGGCACACCTCTTACGGGGAGAGTAAAACAGCGCCCAAACGTTGTAAAACAAGTGCTGGCAAAAAACCGCAGACGAGTGAACGCCTGCGGTCGTCGCTCCGGCACCGTGCGTCAAACGTAGAAAAGATAATGATAGCTGGTATGGCCATCTGACGCGGTGTGCCCTTACGCATCGCGCTTCTTGCGCTTCGTTTTGGGCGGTGTCCGGTCGGCTTCCTCCTTCGCCTTGCGGCGCTGTTCAGCTTCCTTGGAATAGGCTTTTGGCACGACCTCCTCGCGTACGACCATGAAGCCCACGGCTCCACGGACATCGTCGAGCAGATGACGTGCCAGGGGCGCGTTGCAACGCACCTCCCAATGGTCCCCGTCGAAATCCTCCTGATCGAGCGTCATGCCGATCAGCTTTCCCTCCCGGAACCCCATCTTCAGGAGCGAGCCGCGGTACTCCAGTACCAGAGTCGCCGAGAGGCCCTTGGACAGAAAACTTCCTTTGAGTGCACCGTCCTCGGTGCAGAAGGAGAAATTCCCTTTCTCCAGGTCTTTGTCGATACCCGGACGTGACCGGGACCAGCGCCTGGGCGCCGCCTTCGTGGCCGCTCGCGCGGCCCGCAGGATGGGAGCGACGCGGCTCCCGGCGCCTTTGCTCCGGCGACAGATCCAGAGAACCCACACAAGCAGGAACAACACAATGATCCCGCCCGTGTACAGGGCTCCGAAAAACAGATCCTGCTTTTCCTGATCCATCACGAACCTCCTTCAGAAAAAAAGAAAAGAGAGAAGCCCATCCGCCCTCGCAGCACAATCATGCGCACGATGCTGCGAATGAGCGATTCGCCCATGACAATCCTCTGCAGACAGAAAGACAAGAGAACTTCATGTGCAGTGGATCGGAACCGCTTGCGTACGATAAAAAGTCGGACAAAAACCACGACATACTCCTGCACACTGTGTCCATGAAGGCACTGTTGTGCATGCACGTCCTTCGACAGGCTCAGGATGACACTCTATCATTATCACAATGAAGGTATTGTTGTGTTTGCACGGCTGGGGAGGAAGTAAAGAGTCATTCACGGAGCTCCGCAGGGCGCTGGAGGGGTCGAGCATCTCGGTGCTCGCGCCCGACCTGCCCGGCTTTGGAGATGAGCCGGAACCGAGGAGTCCCTGGACCAACGATGATTATGCCGACTGGGTGGAGGACTACGCCCGCCGCAACATCCACGGGCCCTTCTGGCTGCTCGGGCACTCGCACGGCGGCCGCATCGCGCTCAAGCTTGTAACCCGCAAAAGCCTGCCCATCAAGCGGCTGTTCCTGTGCGCCTCGGCAGGCATCAAGCGGCCGCGGCACCTGAAGCGCATCATCGGCCTCACGCTCGCCAAAAGCGGCAAGTTCTTCCTGTCGCTGCCGGGCGCGCGCCTGCTGGAACCACTGGGCAAAAAACTGCTCTACAAGCTCGTGCGCGTGCACGACTACGAGAAGGCCAGCCCCATGATGCGCCAGACGCTCATCCGCGTCACAGGCGAGGACCTGCGCCCGCTCCTCGCACACGTAAAAGTCCCCACCGACATCTTCTGGGGCACCGAGGACGGCATGACGCCCGTCGCAGATGCCAAAGTGATGCACAAAGAAATCGAGGGCAGCACGTTGCACCTCTATAAAGGCGTCCGCCACGGCGTGCACCGCGACAGAGCGAAGGAGATTGCGGGGGTGATACGGAAGGAAAACACTTGAGCAGGACTATTTGTGCTTAAACGTATCAAGGTTTCCCCTCCAAGCGTTCAGCAGCCATCCGGGAGCGCGACGCGAGCCGGATGTGTTGCCACCGGGCAGTGTGTTAATACCCTCCAAAGGACACAGGGAAAAGAAGGCCTGATAGACCGGATGATCACGACGTGCCTCAAACGAATAGATACCTTTCTCTCGACCCTCTCTATCCTTGCTTGAGCACGCCTGCACTATGCGCATATTCACGAACTCGTCATCTGCGAAGGCAACTGTTTCAGGATCGCCCTCCGCGCGATCTTCTTTTTTCCGAAGATCCGGAAGAATCAGTGCTTTATTCGTAATGAAAAGGGCGGGACGGTCCGGATGACCCGACGCAAAATACTTATGAGCGATGACCTCCACTTCTTTGCCCAAAATGTCCTTGGTCATGTAATCAGGCAATTCGTCCGGGGACACTCCCTCCATTTGAGCCAAAAATTCCTTGTCATACATCATGCTTGAGCCGGCTGGCTCCTTTGTCTTGCCTATGAACCTCTCGTAGTGCTGCCCCTTGTCGCGCGGATACTCCACAGGAGGAAGTCCCTCTCCCAGCGTCAGCGAATACGACCAGCCTTTTGGAGATTTGGCTGCCTGCAAAATACCCTGCTTCTTCGGCAGTTTTTCCGGAGTAATTTTCGGTGGAATCACTGCGCCGTTGTTATCCTTTTTTCCCAGGCCGCTGTCGGCCTGCTTGAGCGGATCGGGATCGACGGGCTTTACTTGAGCCGGAATTGGACTGTCGCCCTCCCCTCCCCCTCCGTCTCGAAACATCATTGCCACCACTGCGCCTACAGCAAGGGTGAACGCCAATACTCCTGCAGAACCGCCTGCAATCCGCGGCAAAGAGTACTTGGAGGGGGCGGATGAAAGCGAATGCTGCCTGTTTTTATGATACAGATGAATGAACTCAGCAGAGGCCACTTCAATTGCCCCCAGATGAACCGCATGTTCCTCCGGAAAGGAATCTGGCATCGCAATTTTCAGGTTCGCGTGGAGAGCGTTCAAAAAATCATTGTACGTTTTATACCGGCCGCCATTTTTTGAAGCGAAGGATGATTGATCGAAGAAATTCCTTCCAGCGTCCTCCGATTTCTTGCGCAGATCCGGATTCCTCTCCAGCAAACCGACGATAGTCCTCTGAGTTTTGGCATCTGAGCATTTCTGCATAGGAGGCGGTGGACTCAGTCTCTTTGCAAGTATTTCCGGTATCGTGTCGCCCGCAAACGGCAACTGCCCTTCATGCAGCTTATAGGCCAGAATACCCAGGCTGTAGTTGTCGGAATCGGTGGTTGCCGTGCTCGAATCCTCCACCTGCTCAGGAGACATGTAGTCCGGCGTTCCCATCATTTGTCCCGACGCGGTGAGATCGTTCACGGTCATTCCCTCAAGCGCCTTTCCGAAACCGAAATCGATGAGGTACGGACGGCCTTGATGATCGATCATGATGTTCTGGGGTTTGATGTCACGATGCGAAATGCCCTTTTTATGCAGAACAGTGAGCAAGCGTGCTACAAGAGCGAGTACATCGTTTGCAAATCGGGGAGGCAGCGGCTCGCCATCCGAACACCGCAGAATGTCGTGCAATGTATGACCATGGATGCGCTCCATGACGAAAAACTGCTTCCCGTCGCGCAAACGCCCCTTGCCGAGTATTTTTGGAACCCCCTCGTCTATCTGCTCCATCACTTCGACTTCACGAACGAACCGCGCACTTGCCTGCCGCACGACATCGGGAGAGGCGCTTTTGGGAGCGTCCACTTTGATGACGACCGATTTGCCATCGATGACCGCCTCATATGTATCACCAAAACCGCCGTTTCCGATCTTCTTGCCCACGAGGGCAGACCCTATGATCAGCCCCTCCAGCTCGCTCTGCGGCGTCCCCAGATCGACGATCTTTGTCAGCGCCCTGTGCAAAATACCTCGCTCCTTGCCGATCAGCTTCTGTACGCGCTCATGTCGCTCAAGTGCAACCCTGAACCGGTCCACAAATGAACCTTCTTTCTGGGCATTGCTGGCTTCCTTCGCGCATTCTCCTACGACGCCCGGTAATAGACGCTCCAAAACTTTGGCCCGATCCAAAACCGCATCTGCAATATCCAGCGTTTGCGCCCCTGGCTTCTTCTCTTCTGGCGGCGTGAAAATCCCAGTCTCGCCAGAAGAAAGTACTGGGGACTCGAATATGCCAGTTTCAGTAGATGCTGGGTTGGGCGGCATCGACCCCACATGCTACGGTTAATTTGCGAAATGTCAATCAGATTTCACATGTTGATTGCACGAACGCGGAGCTTGTACAGTACTGCTGAACTTTGGCATCCTGAAGCTGCAAACAGTAGCCGCAGAGCGTGCCTGACTGATTCGATTTCGTTGTCGGCCCCAGATGAAGCTGTGCCGCCTCCGAGTCATCAGTCGAAGACGCGCAATCAGTATCTCTGGGATAGTCCGTCTTCCCGTCGCCGTCATTGTCGTTACCGTCGTCGCATTGAGGAGCACCGCTTGAGGTGCTGGCGGAGCTTCCGGTTTCGTCGTTGTCACGATCCGAGGTGCAGCTGGGATCGTTGGGGTAATCAACTCTGCCATTGCCGTTATTATCCATCCGATCACTGCACTGGGGCTTGTCGGCTTCATTATCGTCCGTAGGCGAGGAGCACCCCGGATCAGTCGGATAATCCGCGCCGTTGTATCCATCGTTATTCAGACCGTCCATGCACTGCGGATCCCGCTCGCTGTTGTCGGTGTCGCTCGTGCAACCCGGATCCGTGGGATAGTCCGTCTTCCCGTCGCCGTCATTGTCGTTACCGTCGTCGCATTGAGGAGCACCGCTTGAGGTGCTGGCGGAGCTTCCGGTTTCGTCGTTGTCACGATCCGAGGTGCAGCTGGGATCGTTGGGGTAATCAACTCTGCCATTGCCGTTATTATCCATCCGATCACTGCACTGGGGCTTGTCGGCTTCATTATCGTCCGTAGGCGAGGAGCACCCCGGATCAGTCGGATAATCCGCGCCGTTGTATCCATCGTTATTCAGACCGTCCATGCACTGCGGATCCCGCTCGCTGTTGTCGGTGTCGCTCGTGCAACCCGGATCCGTGGGATAGTCCGTCTTCCCGTCGCCGTCATTGTCGTTACCGTCGTCGCATTGGAAAGATGCTTCCGACGCATCCGTCCCCGTGGACACGAACGTAGTGGTACACGTTTTGCCTGCCAGGACATCGACCCATGTGAGTACGCAACTGCCGGGGGATGTACTGAAGCCCATCGATGTGGTCGCCCCCATCAACTGCATCACTGAAACGCGCAGCGTCGGCAACGTCAGAACCAGCATGGCCGTGAGGCCCGCGCAGAAGGCGAGGCCGGCGGCAAGGGTATGTGGCGACGAACGCTGGTTTTTCGTCATGAAGAAGAATGTGGATGTATCGAATTATGATAGCACAAAAGGCCGTTTGGCGCCAATCGACGTGTTTTGGGCATACCGTTGAGACGCGGCGTCCAGTAGAGTATGCGCAATGGGCGAAAGCTTCATTTTTGCCGGCCTGGCGGGCATCGCCTCCGCCTCTCCCCTGCTCACCCTCGCGTGGCTCTGGCAGGTGAAGGAATGGCGCTGGCGGAGGCTCACGGAACACCTCCGGCGCGAGCGGTGGTTCCGGCAGCTCTTCGGGCGCGTCCGCCCGTTGGCCGTGGCACTCACGCTGGCGATGATGTGGATCCCCGCCATCCCCCGCGACCAGGCGCTCTTGGGAGGTCTGACATTACTCGCCGCACTCACCGCCGCGCAGATCGGGCTCAACAAGCAGCGCTACCCCGTGTGGACCCAGAAAGCCCGCATACTCGTGGCGGCGACGCTTGGCGTCACGATCCTCCTCGCCGTCTGCGCCGCATGGCCGTCCGGCCCCGTCCCCGAGGAACTGCTGCCACTCCTGCCTCTGCTGCAACCGCTGCTGCTGTTGATCGCCTGGGCATGCTTCTGGCCGCTCGACCGCGCGCTGAAGAACCGCGTGATGCACGAGGCACGGCGCCTGCGCATGAAGAACCCCGGCCTGCAGGTGATCGCCATCACCGGCAGCGTCGGGAAAACGACGACGAAAGAACTCCTCGCGCATGTGCTCTCGGTCCTCCGGCCGCTTGCCACCCCCGCGCACGTGAACACCGAGATAGGAGTCGCGCAGTGGATGACGATGGAGCTCCCCCGCTACATAGCGACCCTCCCCTCTCCCGCGAGCGTGAGAGGGGCTGGGGGTGAGGGCGGGCCCGCAGGCCGTGAGATGGCCGGCATCTTGATTGTGGAGATGGGCGCCTATCAAAAGGGCGAGATCGCGTTGATGAGCTCGTACGCGCAGCAGACGATGGCGGTGGTGACCCACGTGGGCACGCAGCACATCGCGCTGTTCGGCTCGCAGCAGGCGCTGTACGAAGCCAAATCGGAAATCGTCACCGCTCTCCCGAAGAACGGACGCGCGTTCCTGAACGGCGATAACGATCTCTGTCGGAAGATGGCTGAGCTCTCCCCCTGCCCGGTGACGATCGTGGGCACCGGCGGCTCTGCCGACCTGGAGGCGCTCGATATCGAAGAGACTCCGGCCGGCATCAGGATGACGGTGGACGGGACGCCGCTCTCGGTGCCCATCCACGGCACGCACAACGTGACGAACGTGCTGCTCGCAGTCGCTGTCGCGAAGCAACTGGGACTCGATATGGAAACGATCGCCCGCAGGCTGAGCTCGTTTCAGCCCCCCTCGCGCACGTTCCAGGTGCGGGAGAGCAACGGCGTGAGGATCCTCGACGATACCTACAACGCCGGTGGCGCCAGCGTGAAGGCCGCCATCGCCTGGGCGCGCACGCAGCCGTACGAGGAAAAGACGCTCCTCTTTGCCGGCCTCATCGAGATGGGCGAGGAACAGGAACGCACCGAAATTGACCTGGGCGAGCAGGCAGCGCAAGTGTTCGGCCGGGTCATCGTCATCGACCCCCTGAGCGCAAAGAACGTGCAGAAAGGGTTCGGGAAACCCGTGGAACTTCTTACTTCCTCTCCTGCGCGCGTACGCCCCGGCTCGCTCCTCGTGTGCGTGGGCAGAATGCCCGCCTCAAGCATCAACTGCCTTCTCCCCTCGCCCCAACCCCAACCCCAACCCTAACCCTAACCCTAACCCTTTCGTGTCTCTCCTCCATCCCATCCACCACACCTTCGCGCCGCTCGCGGACCGCTCCCAGGTCCTTGGCGCGCTCGCGCTGCTCTTCCGCCCGTACACATGGCGCCGCGGAAAAAACGTGGAGCGGCTGCGCTCTGCGATCGCGCACGACATAAACGGAGATGTGAGTATGTTTGCCTCGGGGAGAGAAGGCCTGCTCGCGCTGCTGCGGGCAATGCAGATCGGCCCCGGCGACGAAGTGATCATCCAGGCCTATACCTGCGTGGTGGTCCCGAACGCCATCCAGGCAGCGGGCGCAGTGCCCGTCTACGCCGATATCCAGAGCGACACGCTCAATATCGAACCCGAATCGATCGAAGCATTGATCACGCCGCGCACGAAGGCGATCATCTGTCAGCACACGTTCGGTATTCCGCCGGCGCTGTCGGAACTGGCAAGCATCAGCAAGCGCACCGGCATCCCGCTCATCGAAGACTGCGCACACGTGATTCCCGATGCAGACGGGCCCAGCGGCGTGGCCCGCACCGGCGAGTACGTGATCATCAGTTTCGGGCGGGACAAAGCCGTTTCCGGAGTCTCGGGCGGCGCTGTTGTGAGCCGGAATCCGGCGACATCCGCGCGTCTGCGGGAGGAAGAAGCGCAAGCACGGGACCTGCCCCTCATCGGAATCAAGCGTTACCTCCTCTATCCCCTGCTCTACGCCGTCGCCAGGCCCGTCTACGGCATGGGCATCGGAAAAGTGTTCCTCTGGTTCTGCGCGAAGCTCACGCTGCTGCCCTCGATCGTGACCCCGCAGGAAAAGCGGGGTTGCCAGTCGCCGGTGATCCACCGTCTGCCCAACGCACTCGCCGCACTCACGCTCGACCAGTGGCAGAAGCGCTCCACGATCAACGCGCATCGCCGCATGCTCGTACGCACATACGTGACGGAACTGACGGCGCGGGGAGTGCCGTTGATTGAAGGGGCGTGCATCGGCCTGCCTCTGCAGAAATTCCCGCTCTTCATCGCCAATGCGGAAGCGGTCCGTCAGCGCCTGAAGAAGCAGAATATCCACCTGCACGACGGCTGGACCGGGTGCGTGGTGTGCCCGGCGAACGTGGACCGGTCGGCGACACACTACAAAGACGGATCGGATCCGAAGGCGGAGGAGGCGTGCATGCAAATCCTCTCGCTCCCGACGCACCCCGGAACTACGATGGACGACGCGATGCGACTCGTTGACCTGATTTCCACACACGCATGATCACCGTACAGCCAGCCACCGATGCCGCCCGCTGGGACGCGTTCCTCGGCATGCAGCGCTACCGCCCCTTCCTCCAGAGCTGGACCATGGGGGAGGTGTACCGGGCCATCAAACAGGAACCTGTGCGGCTCGAAGCGCTCGATGCCGGGAAAACCGTCGGCATCTGCTTCGGGCACGTCGTCCCTGCGCGCCGGGGCCGGCATCTCTCGATCCCCTACGGGCCGATCGTCGAGTTACAAGAGGAAAGAGAAAAGAGAAAAGAGATTGTCACGGCACTCCTGAAAGAGCTGGCTGCTGTCGGAAAGGAATACAATTGTTCATTTATCCGCATGAGCCCCTTCTGGAATGCCGGTGATGCCGAATGCCCGACCATCCCCGGCGCAAAACAATCCCCGCTTCATCTGCTCGCCGAGCATCTCTGGTATCTACCGCTCAAGAATCCGGATCAATGGACCACCTCTGCCCCCTTTGCCCCCTCTGTCTCCTCTTCGCCCGACGACCTCTTCAAGAACTTCCGCGCCACGCACAGGAACCTGATCCGGCGCGCGCAGAAAGAAGGCGTCACAATCGAGCGCTCGATGAAGCCGAATCAGGACATCGAACACTTCCTGACGTTGCATGAGGAAACGCGCAAGCGCCACGGCTTCACCCCGTACTCGAACGCATTCTTCCGCACGCAACTGGAACTGTTCGCGGCGCGCGGCGAAGCGACGCTCTACCAGGCGCACTACCAGGGCCGGGTGATATCGTCCTCCATCCACATGCATGTCGCCGGAGAAACCAGCTATCACCACGGCGCTTCGACCCATGCGTTCGCCAAAATCCCCTCCAGTTACCTGCTCCAGTGGACGGCCATTGAAGATGCAATCAAACGCGGCGATCACGTCTACAACTTCTGGGGTATCGCGCCACAGCACAGTCCTGAGTCGTCAGTCGTCAATGCCCAGTCGTCGGACTCACAACTGAAAACTCACAATTCACAATTCAAACGACATCCGTTCGCCGGCGTCACGCTCTTCAAAACCGGCTTCGGCGGCAAGCTACTGGAACTCACGCACTGCGTGGATGTGCCGCTCAAGCCCTCGTACGTTCTTACGCGCGGGTTTGAGTTCCTGCGCAAATGGAAGCGCGGGTTCTAGCATCCGTCGCCGTGCGTCCTTGTGCGTGTACAGGTCCTGCAGCAGCTCTTTCATGTAGCGGACCGTCACGTTCTTATCCTTGTACGGCAGATCGCGTTCTGAAATATGCAGGGCGCCAATGAGCGGGAGGCCGCCCTGCGCCAGGATGGCGCACTCGTTGATGAAGCCCCGACCGTGCGCGCAGAGCGTGGCGTCGAGGAGCAGGCCCCGCTTGTACGCCAGATCTTTCCGCATCGCGTACCCGGCCGCATTGGTCATATCGGTGTGCCCGCGCATGACCCGGTAGGTCGTGCGCCAGGCGATGCCCTCGGCCTCGGCACGCATGGCATCGTCGATGGCCGGCAGCGCTTCCGCCAGCGGCAGCCGGCAGAGCACGTGCAGGTGGCGATCGAGCAAGTCGCGGAATATCTCTGCAAACGAACATCCCCGTTCGGCCAGATGCACCGCGTGCGCGTAGAAGCGCGGCGACGTGTCGGTGACGCGCCCGAACCAGGTGGATTTGAATTCGGTCTCGAGCCGCATCGCGAGGCCCTCGTACATCGTCTCGTCGTCCATGGTGAGCGCCCCGCCGCCAAACCCGAAGAGCGTCTCTCCGTTCGCCGACTGGCGGGCGTGGCCCTCGACCTCGTGACGGAGCAGGTACAGCGTCTCGTAGGCACTCATCCGCACGGGCGGCAGGAAGATGGTGGGGCCCCCCGCAGAGCGATGCCGGACGTCGATGGCCGTCACATGGTCGCTCACGACCACCCTGAAGCCCGCATCCTTCTCGTACCGACGCAGGAGCCCGTAAGCGGCAAGGACCTTCTCGAAAGCATATTTGGCCTCGCGCGGCGAGAACATGCGGTTATCGAGGTACACAATCTCCTCGGCCGACAATGCCGCTTTGGCCTGCCTGCGGGGCGCTATGGCGGCGTCGAACGCACGCCGGTCGGCAAGGAGCAGTTCCCGGCTGAGAGGCCAGTACTTGGCGTTGAGTGCGTCTTTGATGCGCCGCTCGTCACGGAGACGGATGCCGTCCACGAGGTCACAGGTCGCGAGATCGTCGTCGATTTTGGCAATGAGCAGGGTGCGGACAGTTTTCGCAAGCGTGTTGCCACGCACCGGCAGCGTGCGCGCAGCCTCCCGCAGAGCCGTGAGCGTCCTGCGCGCTGCGCCCATGCGCATCCCCTCGGCCACCGCATAGCGGAAGCGAGGGGCATAGTCGCGGCCCGCGGCGTGGGCTGCCAGGAAACGTTCTTTTTCTGCAACCAGGCTCTCCCGGGAGGGCGTGTAGATCTCCACCGCATTCCAGGAGCCACTCACATCCGTCACTGCATCTGCTACCTCCTGAAAAGCCGCCGGCAGGTCGTAGAGACGGTGCAGCTCGTGCGCGCGTGAGGCACGCTGTCGGGACAGGTAGTGATGGAGTTCGGGGAGCAGTGCTTGCGGAGGCATACGTTAGGTCCGGATATATGTATATTATACAATATTTTACTGATTTCATCAATATTCCAGGAAACCAGTGATCGCGATACATCCCTCTTACAGAACTGCAATTCCAAATGGAAGAAAAATCCTGATAAAGCGGTAGACTGCATCCGCATTCTGATTCCGTTTCTCCCATGAGCTTCACTTCATCCACCGACGAGAAGTTGGACGCGATCCTCGAGCACCTGGCACGCATGGACCGTCGCGACAGGCTCCGCACCTGGGGCGCCTTCGCCCGGAGCCTCATCGCCCTCATCCCCATCGCCATCTTCGTGTGGAGCACCTGGTACTTCGCCACGCACGCGACCGAAATCATGGCCGCCATCGCCGAGCAATCGGCCAAGGCGGCATCCAAGTACACGCAGGAGCAATCGGGCGCCATGATGGAACAGCTGAGGAACCTGGTGCCGAAGCGGTGAGAGCGATCCCTCGTACGAAATCCGCTCCGCGGCTTTCTACTCGGGATGACAAGCAGTTGTAAAGAGTGAGGCCTCGATACGACCGTCTTCGACGGCTCGGCTTCGCCGAGTAGTCCGCCCGTGGCGGACGTATCGAGGCGCACTGATGAGAAACGACTGTCATTCCGAGTAGCTCGTTGCGGAGCAACGAGCGTACGAGGAATCAAAAAGACGAGGAGTCCCCTAGAATCCTCGTCTTTTATTCTAATTCGGATGGAAATCACTTCACCGCCTGCATCACATCGTCCAGTGTCATGCTCGAGAGCACGGTGAGGCTCGGCAGACGGAGGAACTGTGATCGGGAGAAGGTCTTGTCGGGAATGGCCGAAATGCCGAAAAGGTAGCCTGTGTTCTCGGCCATCTTCGTGACGCGGTCGTTCACGCCCCCCTGCGGATAGAGCACTGCCGATACCGTCCGCTTGGTCATCTCTTCCAGCAGCATCCTGCTCTGCCACAGCTCAAGCCGCAGCTGTGCCCCGGGGAGGCCGCGCAGATCGTCGCCCGTGTGGCCGGCCGACTGGACGTCGAACCCGTTGGCAACGAGCGTCAGGAGCATTTTTTCGCTGATCCCGCTGATGCCGACATCCTTCGTCTCGAGGAAGAACGTGCCGGTGACACCGGCCGATTTGAGGGCATCCGATGCCGCTTTCAGGGTTGCGGGCGTGACACCCGTGACGCCGATGATCACGCTTTTGGGCAGCAAGCGGACGTCCCGCTGCTGCTGGGTGCGCAGAAGGTCGTAGAAGTCGCGGATCGTCG
Organism: uncultured Candidatus Peribacteria bacterium; assembly: GCA_964436765.1. GTDB lineage: Bacteria > Patescibacteriota > Gracilibacteria > Peribacterales > Peribacteraceae > CAYTEH01. The sequence goes on along the minus strand of CAYTEH010000011.1, from coordinate 16,328 downwards.
TGAGGCGGTAGCCGTCGGCACGCAACTGCTTGGCGTGCGTCGCCATGGTATCAGTCATCCCGGGCTGATCGGCGTGGTAGAGCAGAATTGGAAGCGTGTACGTGTCCTGACGCACGAGGAACGTGGGCGAGAACGGCTTCAGGAACTGCATGGAGGCGTAGCCCTGCTTCCCGTTCACCGTCACTGTTGCCCAGTCATCGGTGACGGCGCTGGGAGTGACGATGGTCTGCCCCGGAATCTCGCCGATCTTCTCGGTGCTGATGTCCTGCCCTGCCCGCACGTTGACGAAGCCGAAATTGACGAAGTACTGCCCCGCATATTTCTGCTGCTCCGCCTTCAGCTGATCCTCGCTTACTTCCCTGCTGATGTAGCGGGCCGACACGTATCCTTCCTGTCCGGCCGCTGTTTTGATCTTGGCCCAGGAGGCATCGACGAAGGAGAGCAACGTCACGGCCTCGCCGCGCTCGATGCGCCCGACGTTCGAGCCGCCGGTGCTCGGTTCGCTGCGAATGTTCACAAAGTCATTCGTCACGCGGAACACGTTCTGGCCGTCTGCACCACCGCTTGAACGCATGGCAGCATATGCCTTGATGAGTGCCGGATCGGCAGATGGCGATGAATCGCTTCCGTCTGCGCTGCCGATGGGATCAATGGCTTCGGTCACGGTCCCGGTGCCTGCCTTCACGCTGCCGCTCTGGGCCAGCAGGTTCAGGGTGGCCATGTCCTCGGCGGAGAAGGTGGAATCTTCCAGAGTATCCGCATCGTTTGGACCCTTCACCGGACCGCTGCATCCTGCGAAGAGAATGCCGAACGAGGCAATGAGAAGAAAAGCCACGATGGGACCGGTGCCCATGCCCGAGGATCGGCGGCGGGTGACGGCGGTGCGGGTGCGGCGGCGGACGAAGCGGGACATGGGAGAATAAGTAAAACTGGATAAAATGTACTAAAGGCTTGTTGATGAATTGCATTCTGCGGGGATGCAGTTTTTCTCTGCTATCACCTCTCCCCTGCGGGGGAGAGGAGGGTGAGGGGCCGATGTCGGTAGGAAGATATTCATACTTGTTACATGCGCTCCGGAAGCCGGAGCGTCAGGAGCCCTGCTCCGGACTGGAGCACGCGGGCAGTGAGATCTGTGAGCTGCAGACGGAGCGACCGGGACGGCTCCTCGGCCTTCACGATGTCATCGGAGTTGTAAAACGCATTGAAATCCTGGCAGAGCTGGTAGAGGAAATTGGCGAGCTTATGCGGCATATGCGTAGCACGAGCATCCTCCAGTACCTTGGGGTACAACTGAAGGGTGCGCAGGAGAAGACGCTCCCCTCGAGAGAGGAGCGTCTTCGCTTGCCGTTGGGAAACCGATGTAACTGAGCCCCTTCCTTTACTTCTCTCCCCCGCGGGGAGAGACCGAGTGAGGGCCGTGGACTCCCCCGCCTTGCGCAGCACCGACTTGGCACGCGCGTGCGTGTACTGGATGTACGGGGCGCTGTTTCCTTCGAAACTAAGCATCTTGTCCCAGTCGAAGACCAGGTCGAGTTTGCGATTCTGACTGACGATGGAATAGACGAGCGAGCCCACCCCCATCATCTCTGCCAGATCCGCCGGGTCATCGGTCTGGATGCTGTCGCCCCGCTCCTTGATGATGGCGTCCGCGCGCTTCACCGCCTCGTCGAGTACCTGCTCCAAATTGAGGATATTCCCCTTCCGTGTGCTCATGGATTTGTCGGCGAAACGCATGCGACCGAAGAGCACGTTCTCGAACGCCGGCAGTTCCCACCCGAGCATGCGGCAGGTTTCCACAAGTTGCTCGAAGTGAAGCTTCTGCGCGATGTCGGTGAAGATCAGAATCTCCGCCGGAGCGTATTCATCCAGCCGGTAGCGCATCTGCGCGAGATCGCGGGTGGAATAGAGCGTCGCCCCATCCCCTTTCACGATCAGGTATGGTGGCATGTTTTTGGCTTCGGGAAACTGAACGATAAGCGATCCGCCTTCTCCGGCGGTGAATACGTGCTTCTGCTTCCCCTCGGCGATGACCATCTCCATTTTGTCTTCGTAGAAGCTTTCGCCCAGATCGAGATCGAACGACACATGCAGGCGCTTGTACACGCCCTCAAGCGACTTCTTCGTGACCGTCACCACGTCCGTCCAGAACGCTCGGAGGTCCGTGTCGCCCTGCTCCATCTTGCGGAAGGCTTCCCTCCCCTGGTCTTCCAGCGTCGCGTCTTTCTCGGCTTCGTCGTGGAAGCGGACGTAGAGCTCCAGTAATTCGTCGATCGAGTGCTTCAGCACCGGCTTCTTCCCCCACTTCCCGTACGCGACCGCGAGTTTGCCGAACTGCGTGCCCCAGTCGCCGATGTAGTTCCACGCGATCACCTTGTAGCCCGCATGCCGGTACAGGTTTGCCGTTGCCTGCCCGATGGCCGTGCCGATCAGGTGATGGATCCCCAGCGGCTTGGCGATATTGGGCTGCGAGTACTCGACGATCACCGGCTTCGCCTTTGCCTTCGCCTTGAGCGCCTTCGTAGAGGCTTCGGTGTGCGTCAATGAATCGATCAATGCCTCAGTCGTCAGCCACACGTTCACGTATCCCGGCTTGATGGCCTCCGCCTTCTCCACGCTCGCATCCTTCATGAGGCCCTCAGCGAGGATCTGAGCGATATCCATGGGCGACTTTCCGACTTTTTTGGCAAGTTGCAGAGCCACGTTTGTGGCCAAATCCCCGTGATCCAACTCCCGCGGATGATTCCAATCAACCGTGACGTCCCGCACGGAAAATTGCTTCTCCAGGACAGAAACGGCCAACGAGGTGAGGGGGGAAACCATCGTTTGAAAAGGGGCCTCGTGAACACACATCATGTTCAAGAGAATGGGCCAAATGTAGCACTGCATCGTATGCACACCACCTGAAAACAAAATTTGATCTTGCACACAGAATGTCCTCATTTTTTGAACACAATTTGTGTGCACAAACGTCCACCCTCAGGAATGTATACATTTTGTACACGAAATATGACTCATTCTCGTGATCATTTCATGTACTTTTTTGTTACTCAATGACATTATTGCACTTTATATGTATATATTGTATAATGACATGAGATGCGTACGACACAAAACTTCCATCCTGGGCTCGTCACGCTCACGCTGCTCGCGACACTCCTGTGCTCCGGGTGCTTCGGCTCCGGTGGCAGCACCGGCACTCTCACTCAGGTGAAGGGAGCAAAAGATGCCGTGCTGATAGGCAACATCAACAGCCCCCGGCCAGCCTCCCGCAGACCGTCTGCACCGCTCGGCTTGTACGCGACGACATTCCTCGCATCCGGCGGGTTCTACTCTGCCGCAGGCGCGATCAACGCGGTTATCGCCCAGACCAAACTCGTCGGGAAGCCGTCACAGGATGTCCTCGATACAACACTGGCGCTGCTGCAGGAATTCGACACGGTGATGGATGTCGATGTGGTGGATTTGCTCAATCGCAGCGATAACCGTGCCCAGACGCTTGATGCGTACCTGCAGGGCCTCAAAAACATCACCGAGCGGGCACGCACCCGCATCACCGAGATCAACCAATACACGGGCACCCTCCAGAAGAACCGCAAGGACCTCCGCAGCCAGGTATCCTCCATCGACCGGGCTGCGCGCGACGCCCTTAAGAAACAAGATTACGTTCTGGCGGGTGAAAAGCAGCAGGAACTTGGGAAACTGCAGGGGGATCTGGCGAAGACCGAAGCCGACCTGAAACAGCAGCAGCAGATCCGGACCTCGTACGAGGGGCTCATCGAACTGTCCGACAAGCGCATCAAAGCTATCGAACAGAACCGCGAAGTCATCATTGCGGGCCTGCGGGTCAATAATGTCCCGGGCGCCGACGACCTTGGCATCCTCAACACCCAGCAGGGCACGCGCCGGAGGACCAATACACTCGGATTGTGAGGACACTGACGCTGTGAGGGAGAACAGGGCGAAGACGGACAATCCCCATTTTCACGAGCACTACGATTACTCTTTGGCTTCGGTATGCCAAGAAGACATGTAATTCCCGATTGAATCCCGACCGTTTTTTTGCTATAATGATCAGAAACCCATGAACTCCCTCCCTACACCCACACCCAACCCCGCTCAGAGCAAACCGGTCAACCCGGTCCTCTATGCGATCGATGACCTGCTTGGCCTGCATAAAAACCTGGTCCAGGCGCTTGAGAAGCCGAAAGATGCGCCGGCCGGCAAAGACGGCGACACCGTGCTCACGCAGGACGATCGTGCGGCCATCAAGAGCTACGAGGAAGGACTCCAGAAGGTGCTCGACCTGATCGCGCCGGCCGCGATCGAGGTGAAGACCAAGGAAATCATGCTCAACGACCAGCTCTGCAGGACCCTCTACGTCTACAACTGGCCCAACTACATCTATCCCAACTGGCTCTCGCAGATCATCAACTACGACGCGCAGATGGACATCTCTCACTTCATCTACCCCACGAGCAATCATGCGATCATGAAGATGCTGCGTCGCAAGGTAGCCGAACTCCGCGCGAGCATCCGCATGCTTGAACAGCGCGGGGTGGTGCGCGACCCGGCACTCGAAGCCGCGCTCCAGGACGCCGAGGAACTGCGCGACCTGCTCACGCGCGGCCGCGAGAAACTCTTCCAGTTCGGCATGTACGTGACGCTGTACTCGGACGACGAGGAGAAACTGAAGAAACTCCAGACCGACATCGAGTCGCTCCTCGGAGGCAAGCTGGTGCTCACGAAACCCGCCGTGTTCCAGATGGAGCACGCCTGGACGAGCACGCTGCCGCTGTGCCTGGATGAACTCGAAATCAGCCGCAACATGAACACCTCGCCGCTTGCGACCTCGTTCCCCTTCTCGAGCTCGGACCTGACCGACGACCACGGCATCCTCTACGGCATCAACCGCCATAACGATTCACTTGTGATCTTCGACCGGTTCGACCTGGCCAACGCGAACGCAAACGTCTTCGCCACCTCCGGTGCAGGTAAGTCGTTCACCGTGAAACTCGAAATCCTCCGGTCGCTCATGCTCGGCACCGAGGTGCTCGTCATTGATCCCGAAAACGAATATGTGGAGCTGTGCAAGACGGTGGGTGGATCGTTCATCCCCATGTCGCTCCACAGCGACTTCCGCATCAATCCCTTCGATCTGCCCAAGGCCATCCGGGGCGAAGATGCCGATCGCGGCGAAACGCTGAGGGCCGCTGCGATCAACCTCCACGGACTCTTCAAGCTGATGCTCGGCACCCTCACGCCGTCGGAAGACGGCATCCTCGACAAAGCGATCCTCGATACCTACGCCCTCAAGGGCATCACGCTCGATTGCGAAAACCCCGGCGAGAAGGAACCGCCCGTGCTCTCGGACCTCGTGGACGTGCTCATGACCACCCAGGGCGGCGAGAACATGGCCAAGGTGCTCCAGAAGTACACCTCGGGCAGCTACGCCGGTCTCTTCGACCAGCGGACGAACGTCGAGCTGGAGAAGCAGATGGTCGTGTTCCAGATCCGCGACCTGGAAGACCAGCTCCGCCCCATCGCCATCTACATCGTGCTGAACTTCCTGTGGAACCGCGTGCGCACCGAGCTCAAGAAGCGCTACCTGGTGATCGACGAGGCGTGGAACCTGATGCAGCACGAGGACTCCGCCCGCTTCCTCTACGGCATCGTGAAGCGCGCGCGCAAGTACTGGCTGGGCATCACCACCATCACGCAGGACGTCGATGACTTCGTGAACTCCCCGTACGGCAAACCGATCATCACGAACTCGGCGCTCCAGGTGCTACTGAAACAGTCCCCCACTGCGGTGGATAACCTGCAGAAGCTCTTCTACCTGACGGATGGCGAGAAGTACGTGCTGCTCAACAGCGCCGTGGGCCAGGGCATCTTCTTCGCAGGCAACAAGCACGTGGCCATCCAGATCATCGCGAGCCCGGAGGAATCGGACATCATCACCACCAAGCCCGAGGACGTGAAGGCGCACCAACTGCAGGTGACCGCGCAGAAGGACCGCGAGCAGGCCAAGGAACAGGCCAAGAAAGACGTGGCGGCAGCCGCCGAGGCCAAGGCCGCAGCCGACACGGGCCAGAAGCTGATCGAGCAGAACGTGGGCGCCATCGAGGCGGTCGCGAGCGTTCCGGAACCAGTGAAGGACGCGTCGATCAGGAAAATGGAGGAGACGGTTGTGAAGGGGGCGGAGACGCCGGTGGTTCCTGAGGTAAAAGAAATTCCCAAAGAGACAAATGAGCAAGCAGGACCGACGGACATCAAGGTGTGATCCCTCGTACGCTCGTTGCTCCGCAACGGGCTACTCGGGATGACAGTGCCTTTTTATTCAGTGGGCTTCGATACGGTCGTCCGCCTAGGCGGACGACCGCCCGGCGGAGCCGGGCTGGAAACCCCCGAGGGGTTTCGTATCGAGGCCTTTTGCATGTCATCAGCCCTGTCATCCCGAGTAGCCCGCCGGAGGCGGGCGTACGAGGGACAGCTTCATGACTGCTCCGCCTGATGATCCTCCACCACCTTCCACCGCACTTCCGGCTTCAGCTTTCCCGGCAACGCGAAGCCCGCCGCTTTCCTGTGCCCGCCGCCGCTGAACTTCCCCGCCATTTTGGAAACGTCCACGTCGTCCCGGAGCGTCCGCAGTGAGCCTTTGACCTTACCCGCGCGCTCCGAGAGCACGAGTGAGAACCGCATGCCGGGCACCGCGTTCACGTAATCGATGGCGCCGGTGAGCTCGCTGTGGTCTGCGCCCGTGGCGCGGAAATCCCCCTCCGTGACGGCGGAGATGGCGCCGCCTTCCTCGGTGAGACTGATTTTCTCGAGCACGCGACCCCAGAGGCGCAGCGTCGACAGCTTGGAACTGCGGAACACGTGCGTGACCACCTCCAGCCGCCGTCCGCCGCCGCGCACGAGCGCCGCCACCGTGCGGTAGACGCGCGGGGTCACGTTGCTATGGAGCAGGCCGCCGGTATCGGTATAGACGCCCGTGAGCAGACAGGTCGCCGTGTCGGCATCGAGCGTCCAGCCCATGTCGGCCGCAATGCGCGTGATGATCTCGCAGGTGGAACTGGCGTCGGCATCCAGGAAATTGGCCGTACCGAACAAAGGATTACGATAGTGATGATCCACCATGATGGTGGGATACGTGCCGTCGAAGAGCGCGGGATGCGTTTCGTGCATCTCGGTGAGCTTGGGCTCGGCGCAGTCGACGAAGATGAACAGTGGAGCCGGGCTCTCGGAAGGGAGCACCGGCGGCCCCTGGACGCGAAACGCTGCGGGGAGGAAATGGAAGAGTTCCGGCACCGGATCGACGCAGTGGAACGTGACGCGCTTCTCCGGATACTGGCGCTCGATCAACAGGCCCACGCCAAGCATGGAGCCGATGGCGTCCCCGTCGGGGTTCCTGTGGCAAATGCAGTGCACATGCTCGGCCGCGGCAATGAGATCCCTGGCCTTTGCGGTATCGAGCGTGGCTGACATGAAGGGGGTGAGTGTATGACCCGGCCTTCACGCGTATCAATCCCGTTACTGTTGCGGGGAATCGGAACTGTCACGTGGCAATCCTTTGGAAGCTTCCTCTAACAATTTATCAATCCGCATCCCTCTCTCGGAGGTGTCATCCAGCCGGAAACGCAGCAGCGGGATCTTCTTGCGCGGCATCTTGCTGAAGCGCCGCTGCAGGTCGGCCCGCTCGCGATTGAGGTACTCCAACGCGATCTTCGGTTCCGTGAGCGAGCTGACATAGACGGTCGCGTACGACGCGTCATCGGAAATCTCCACGCGCGTGATGGTGACGATGCCGCACGCGGGGGGTGCCGCGCGCAGCGCCGGCGCGATGATCGTGCGGACTTCGGTGGCCAACATTAATGATCGTTTTGACATCGTAGAATGAAAGAAGCTTTCAGACGTTTCCGTAACTTCGTAGCTTCGTAACTTCGTCTACCCGGTTGGACGAAGTAACGAAGTAACGAACGTGGTCGAAAATGCAACCGCCCCGAGTGTACACTAGCCTGGATGAAACCCTTTTCAGTTCTCTTCTGCGGCACCTCCCCCTTCGCGGTCCCGTCCCTCGAGGCGCTGGCCGCCGATCCCGCGTTCGAGATCCTGGCCGTCGTGACCCCGCCCGACCGGCCCGTCGGCAGGAAACAGATGCTGACGCCGCCGGCGGTCAAAACGGCAGCGCTGAAGCTGGGCCTGACCCTGATCCAAACCGAGGACATCAATAACGAAAAACCAATAACGAATAACCAGAAACCTGATTTTCTGATCGCCGTCTCCTTCGGCCAGCTCCTCAAGCAACCGCTTCTCGACCTTCCAACGATCGCACCCATCAATGTCCATGCTTCTCTCCTCCCCCGCTGGCGCGGCGCCTCGCCCATCCAGCAGGCCATCCTGGCCGGTGATCACGAAACAGGCGTCACAGTGCAGCGGATGATCAAACAGCTCGACGCGGGACCCGTCCTGGGACAGGCGCGCGCCTCCATCGACCCGCGCGAGACGGCACCCGCTCTCCACGACCGGCTGGCAACCATGGGAGCGGAACTGCTGGTGCGCACGCTCAAGAAACCGCTCAAGCCCGTGGAGCAGGACGAAGCCGAGATCACCTTCTGCCGGAAGCTGACGCGCAAGGACGGTGAAGTGGACCCGAACACGCACAGCGCCGACGATATCGACCGCACCGTACGCGCGCTCACCCCCTGGCCCGGCGTGACGATGACCGTGAACGGCGTGACGCTGAAGATCCTCGAAACCTCCCTCACCGACGGCCCCGATTCCTATCCGGTGAGCTGCCGCGGCAATTCGACGCTGCATCTGGTACGAGTGCAGGTACCCGGAGGCAAGCCCATGGCCGGTGCCGCTTGGGCACATGGGCAGGCGCGATAATGGACACCATCGTAAAGACGTCCCAGCGGGACGTCTCTACACATACGCGATGGTGGGCTCGCTTATAACTTCGTCTTCATCTCGGTGAGCGCGTTGATGAACGGCTCGAGGTCTTCGACGTCGAACATGATCGTGGTCTTCTGGCCGCCGCGGGACTTCTCGGAAATCTTGAAGAACTTGCCGTTCCCCGACTGCTTCAGGTCGATGTAGAACGTGCGCTGGCGGGCGTGGATGGTGATGCTGTGCAGATCCTGGGCATACCGGCCGCCGCCATCACCGCCACCGCCGCGGTAACCGCCTCCGCCGCCGCCACGGGGCGGGCGGGGTGCGGGAGCGCTGGCGCCGGTGCCGAAGCCGTCACCGTCGCCGGTGGGCTGGGGGCCCATGAGATCGGACATTGGGTCGAACATAAAAGAGAAGGAATAGAAGTAGAATCTCCACTTTTTGTCATGGTGCAGAATCGAACCATGTCATGGTGAGCGGAGTCGAACCACTGCTCCCTTCGCCACTTCTTCACAGCATGCGCCGGATTCGTTTTGGTGAGAGCGGCTACAGCATAGGGCAAAGGCCGCCCGGGCGCAAAACCCGCTGCCCATCGCATTACCGGCTTTCGCGCAGCTCCAGAGCGGCGAGGATGCCGTCTTTCAGGTGTTCGCGGACCCACAGCGGATGTGCATCCCTCATAGACTGTTTGTCGCGGTGATTTTGGAACATGCGGGCCGGATTCACATCGAAGATCGGCTCCCGTTCAATATTCCACAGAATCCCCTCCATCGTGATAAAGGTCGCTTCCAATACCCATGCACGATCCTCCTGCGTCAGTTGCTCGGGTCGAACGCCGGGCGGAAGGTCACCGGTGCGGACCATTTCGTCGTACACGTCCGCAATCTGCTTCTTCACGTCCCTGTCATGCCGTTCCCGTTGCTCCTGTTCCGTTTCCCGGCAACCGACGACGTAACCGCCGGCTGAAAGAACCATGAAGGCGGCAGCCGCTACAGTGATGCGGATCGGAGTGAGTATCCTTGAACCGGGTGAGGCATCGCGCCGTTCGGGAGGCCCCTTGGGCTGTTCGCTCATGGGCACGTTCTACGCCTTCTTTGCCTCGGTTTCCACCGGCGCGAACAGGATGGAGGGATCCCCCACCTGTTTCCAGCTCTTCTCACTCCCCCACATCTTGAGTTCATCGGTGATGACGAAGTCGCGGTCGAGCATTTTGGATGCATAGGAGACGTTCAGCTGCTCACTGATCTTCTTTGCCGTCTCGGGCAGGAACGGCAGGAGCAGGAGCGCCACGTGACGGAGCGACTCCGCGAAACGACTGAGCATGATGAGCCTCTCCTCGCCTTTCAGCTTCCAGGGCGCGGCCTTGTCGAAACCCATGTTGAGCGCCGACACCAACTCGAACGCCTGCTGGATGCCGCCGTGCAGATCGAACTCGTTCATTTTCATCTCAAAATCTTTCCATCCTTCCGCCGCACGCCCTGCATCTTCTTTGCTCTCCGGCACCGCTACCGCGCCGCCCTCTTTCTTCAGGAGTACGAGCACGCGGTTGAGCAGGTTCCCCAGCTGGTTCCGGAGTTTCGAGTCGTAGAGTTCCCCGAACCGTTTCCAGCTGAAATCACCGTCGTTCCCCACCGGAATTTCGTGACTGAGATAGAAGCGCAGCGCCTCGACACCGTATTTGGAGATAACCTCATCGGGCGCCACCACGTTGCCGATGCTCTTGCTCATCTTCTGGCCTTCGCTCGTCAAAAACCCGTGAATCAGCAACCTGTCGGGAGTCCTGACTTTCGCGTGCTTCAGCATCGCCGGCCAAATGAGCGCGTGGAACCGCGCGATGTCTTTGCCGATCACGTGCGTCACTTCCGCATCGTCCCACCATTGCGTCTCCGCATGATCGGTGAGGAGGCCCAACCCTGAGATGTAGTTCGTGAGCGCGTCGCACCACACGTACATGGTCTGGTCCTCGTTCCCCGGCACCGGCACACCCCAGCTGAGGGATGATTTCGGACGCGAGAAGGACACATCTTCCAATCCCCCTTCGAGCAGCGTGGTCGTCTCCTTTTCGCGGTAGGCCGGAACAATCTTATATTCCTTCTTGAGAAGTTTTTTCAGCCATTCCTGTTCATCACTCAGTGTGAAAAACCAGTTCTCCTCCTTCACCTCCTGCGGGGCGATCTTGTGATCGGGGCACAGGCCCTCGATCAGATCTTTCTTCGTGACAAACCGCTCGCAGCCGCTGCAGTACAGACCCGTGTACGTGCGCTTTTCGAGAACCCCGGCCTGTTCCAGACGCTTCCAGAGCTCGATGACGGTGGGCCAGTGGACTTTCTGATCGCTCGTGCGGATGAAGATATCGGCGGAAATCCCAAGGCGCTTGTACAGGTCCTGGAAGAGCGGGACGTTCCTGTCCACCAGCTCCCGCGGCGTCACTTTCTCGCGGTCGGCCGTCTGCTGGATCTTGATGCCGTGCTCGTCGGTGCCGATCTGGAACCGGACCTCATCCCCTCGTAAACGGAACCATCTGGTCATCACGTCCGCAAGGACCTTCTCCAGCACGTGGCCCATGTGCGGGGCCGCGTTCGGATAATCGATAGCCGTTGTAATGTATTGGCGGGACATGGAGCTTATTGTAGCGAAAATCACGGGAAAAAGAAGGCTCGGGGCATCGCAGAAAAGATTCAGTAAGAAGGAATCAGGATTCAATCGTGAAACGTAGGCACTTCCTGAAACCTGAATCTTTTGAACTGAACCCTTTCTCCGATCCCCTGCATCATCAGGCTGCAGCTGCTCCTACCACCTGCAGGGCAAATGTGACCGCCGCCTGCGCGCAAAGCGCGGCGATGAGGCCGAGCACGGCATAGAGCACGATCTTCTTCGCCTCGTTCAGGCCTTCCTCGCCCGTGAAAATCATCTTGAGGCCGCCGTAGATGATCATGATCACTGCCAGCGCGCCGATGATCTTCAGGATGAAATCTGCGATCTTCAGTGTCAGGAAGGGCACGCCGTTGCTGCCCTCGTTCGTGTGCGGGAACGTGGCTTTGACGATCCCCCACATCTCGGTGATGCCCGGGGCGCCCTGGCCGAGCGTCTCGATATTGTCGGCGAGCGCCGTGGGGAGGACCGTGGAAGCCAGTGCGGACAGAAGATGGGTGATCATAGGTCGAGGTTGAGGAACATGCCGACGACGATGCGCGCGAGGTTCACGACGATGGCGCCCACGATGGCCCACTTGATGACCTCGCCGCTCTTCTTGAATTCGCCGGAATCGCCTCCGGCCATGACCATGCGGATGCCCGCGATCATCACGACCAGCACGAACGCGACGTTGAAGAGTGTGAGTGTCAGCCGGATGGTGGAAGCCAGCAATCCTCCGGAGCCGAAGACGAAGCCTTCGGGATCGTTCTGGCCGTAGTTCTCGCTGACGACGTACCCGACGATGGTCGCGGAGGTCAGGCACAACGCCAGGCCCCCAAGCGCCATGTAAATGCTCTTCTTGGCCGCCCCCACTTTGCCCTCGTCTCCGTTGCTGAGGAGCAGGCGAACGCCGGCAATCACGATCATCACCACCGATCCGCCCGCGGCCAGCTTGATGCCGAACTCCGCCGCGGCGGGGAGGATGTTGCGAAAGAGCGTGTTCTCGGCGCCCTGCGGGCAGCCCGCGAGCCCCGTGCAGAACACGTAGAAGTTCGACTGCGCAGCTGCCGCAGCCGGGGTGAGCAGCGCTGCGATAGCGGCGATCAGGTGCCGGCGAAAGCGACGAAGGGTAGGCATCAGCGGAAGAAGTTGGGGTTGAGGAGGTTCAGGATCAGGGACGAGAACAGGAGCAGGATGAGGCCGCCGAGCGAGAGCAGGAAACGCTGCATGCCCGCGCTATGGATGGTATCGTTGCCGCCGCTCCACATGATCTGGATGCCTCCAATGACGCCCATGAGCACGGCGATGGCGGCGCCGAGGCCGAGGAACCACGGGTAGAGCAGGTTGAAGAAAAAGAAGAACGGACCGAACCCCGATGCATTTGCCGTGGGGATCTCGGTGACGTTCCCGATGGGCTCCAGGAGGCGGATGCCCGTCTGCGGTCCGGGGTCGGGCGGATCCGGGTTGAACGGGATCACGCAGATACCCAGGTTACACACGCCGCCATTGCAGCAGGCGATGCCGCCGGGCTGGCACTGCTGGCCGATGGGCATGCACACCCCCGGCGGGGTGATGTTGCGGCAGTAGAAGTTGCCATCAAACGCGTTCAACAGGCAGCCGGCCGGGCCGGTGCAGCACGTTGGCGTGCCGCCGCGGGTGCAGCGTGCGCCTGTGTTGATGCATGGGCGGTTGACGCATTCGTTCGTGGCATTGCATACCTGCCCCGCGGGGCAAGCCTCGTCTGCCTGGCATTTACACACGCCGTCGATGCAATCGGCTGTGCCGTTGCCAAGGCACTCCGCCTGACGTTCGCACGTGTCGCCCAGAGGTTTCTTGGCCATGCATTCCCGCACCCCCGCCCCGCCGAACACAAAGCCGCAGTAGTTGCTGTTGGGGTCAGCACAGTCGACGTCGGCAGTACACTCTTCCCCAACGGCGGCGCCGCCGCGGCAGGTCTGGCTGCCCGCGGGACCGTTGCAGGTAAGCCCCACTTCACACTGACGATTTCTATCGCAGTTTGAACCGGCAGGGCGCCTGAAGATACAAATGGTTGGTACCGATTCAAAATCACAGAAAAGATCATTATTACATGTGGCATCCGCAGCACAGTCCGAACCAGCCGGATCGGCGAGGGCATGCTCCACATACGCAGCATTGAACCCCGCCACAATGGTGGCGAAGGCAAAAATCATCAATGACGGACGGTGCAAGCGCATAAATCCATATATTGTAGCAGAAAAACACCTCATTCTGAAGGTCATTTCTGGCGTTTATACGGTGCGGGACAGGCTTGGAACTACCAAAAACGACCCTGGCCTGCCAGCCATAGCGAAGACTACGCTGAAGAACTAGCGCCCTCCTTCACTCTTGCTACGGCGGGCATCCTCCGCTTCGCGCAGGCTGGAGCGGGATACGGGAATCGAACCCGCGTCTCAAGCTTGGGAAGCTCGCGTACTACCACTGTACTAATCCCGCAAAAGTGTCAGGAAAGGCAGATTCCGGGCTTCAATTGTAAAGATGGAGCGCATGACGAGACTCGAACTCGCGACCTTCGCCTTGGCAAGGCGACGCTCTAGCCAACTGAGCTACATGCGCAGAGCCGCATGATGCTACGAGAAACACCCCGATTCTGCAAACACATCCGTGGCAGTACCAAAATTATGATAAATATGGTAAAATAACCATAAATACACACTCATGACAGATTCACTCCCCTTCCTCGGATTCCACGCGTTCATCTTCGCCGTGAGCGTGCTCACGGCGCTCCTGGAAATCCAGATCGAGGGCAAATTTGGGTTCGCGGAAAAACTGCCTACCTGGAAAGTACGCTGGGCCTGGTACCGGTCGTTTTCGAACGGGAAGATCCTCACGGGGTACCACCTGTATCTGAATCTCCTGCTGCTGCTCTTCTTCCATACGGGGTTCGTCTTCTCCGGATGGTCGCTTGCCGGTGAACTGATGGTCCTCTCCGGCTTCAGCCTCTACATCGCCTCGTGGGACTTTCTCTGGTTTGCGCTGAACCCCGCCTTCGGCTTGCGCCGGTTCTCGCCGAAACATATCTGGTGGATGCGCCGCTGGTACGGGCCCTTTCCTGCCGATTACTACAACTCAGTCGCAATCAGCGGCGCGCTTGCTTCACTCATCCCGCTCACGACGCCGACCGGCCCGGGTGTGGCCGCAACGGTCACGGGATGGGCAGTCTCGGTTCTTCTCATGATCGTGGTACCGACTGTCATCCTGACCGTGATTGCGCCGTACCGGCCGCTGGTGCTGTATCCGAAAAAGAACTGACGCAGACAGAGACACTTGCCATCTGTTAGAGTGTTTTGGCGTATCAATGCACTCGTAGCTCAACTGGCCTAGCGCCCGCTCGCGGGCGCGTGATAGAAAAGACCACGCGATCATCACTCTACGTTTTCCAACATCGATCTGCACTCGTAGCTCAACTGGATAGAGCGTCGGCCTCCGAAGCCGAAGGCTGTGGGTTCAAATCCCGCCGAGTGCACCATTCAATTCATCCTTCGTACAAACTCAATTTTGCCTGCGACGGCTAGGCATTCTTTGTTCGCGTATGGAGCCGTGATTTTTGAGGAGGCTTCCCTTCGGCTACACGCAATGCGATTCCCTCCTCAAGCCAGGCTCTTATTGTTTCTGTAACATCAGAAATCTGTGCCCGGATACTGATACTCCCATCGGCACTGACCAGTGTTACTCGGCGATTGTCTGCCGCCAGACTGCCATCCACCCGGCAATTGACGCCCTCATCAGCAAAAGTTTCGGCAACATCGCCATAGTCTCCTGGTCTCAATCCCTTGATGATTATTCGGGGTTCTGATAGTGGATCTTCCAATGCCATAGCGCACAATGATAGGGATCGCATATTTGAAGTCAAGAATGCGAATTACTTCTGCAATTCAAAAAACCTCACCGCATTCGTCGTGGTGACGCGATCGATCTCATCGAGGGATACCCCCTTCAACTCCGCGACCAGCTTCGCGACTTCCACGACGAACGCGGGCTCATTTCGTTTGCCGCGATGCGGCACTGGCGCCAAAAACGGCGCATCGGTTTCGATCATCATTTTTTCCAGAGGACAGGCCTTGATGCAATCGCGGATCACCTCGGCGTTCTTGTACGTGGCGATGCCGGTGAAACTGAGCAGGTGCCCCTGGTCCACGAACCGTTCGACATCGTCCCATTTCTCTGTGCAGCAGTGGATCACGAGCTTTAAGTCGGGATACTCGCGCACGATCGCCCACACGTCCTCCACCGCCTCGCGGCAATGCACGACCACAGGCAGGTTGAGCCTGCCCGCGAGCGCGATCTGGCTTGCGAAAGCAGAGCGCTGCGCATCGGGAGTCGAGAAGTTGTAATGGTAATCGAGCCCGATCTCGCCGATGGCTTTTACTTTTGCAGATGACCCGGCAAGTGCTGTGAGTTGCCCGAGCGTATCGAGGGACCAGTCTTTCGCGTGATGCGGATGGATCCCAACCGTACAAAAAATCTGTTCATTTTTTTCCGCCAGATCTACTCCCCTTTTACTCTCCTCGATCGTATCGCCGATACAGACCATACGCTCAACCCCCGCCTGCAACGCACGCACGATAACCGCGTCGACGTCATCGGCAAATTGAGGGGCAGCAAGGTGGCAGTGACTGTCGATCATATGTCATGGCTTGCCATGAGGAACGCAGTGACGAATGGTGGGTCGGGAGGGACTCGAACCCTCGGCCAATGCCTTAAAAGGGCACTGCTCTACCAGCTGAGCTACCGACCCTGAGCATGGAGCCGTGCTACTATAG
>CAYTEH010000010.1:22786-39195 GCA_964436765.1 uncultured Candidatus Peribacteria bacterium | reverse complement strand
ATCACTTCTTCGGGGCATCCTCCCACAGGCCCACGACGTTTCCGGATGGATCGGCGAAGTAGGCGTAGAATCCCATGCCCATCATGTCGACCTTGGGCATCACCACCGTGCCTCCGGCCGTCACCACCTCCTTCATTTTTTCATCGATGGAAGCGACATGGATTGCGAACACGGGCGCCTTCACGGTATCGCTGCGCTTCATGATGCCCCCGTTAATGGCCCCCGGCTTCAGGGGGATACGCGTCTTCTCGTCGATGGGCGTCGTGTGCACGCCAATGTACGTGCTTCCGTCGGGCATCGGCCAGTCCTGCAGCTTCCATCCGAAAATGGGGCCGTAAAACTTCTTGGCGGCGTCGGTATCGGCCACCGGGAGTTCGAAGTGTACTATGGGATCCATAGCCACGAGGCTACCTTCCGCCCTCCCAGTATGACAAGCGTTTCGACCACGAAGAAAACCGCGCTCGCGGGCGCCGCATTGATGCTCGCGTTCGTCGGCGTCCTGCTCTGGAACGGACGGACATTCTTCGGCAACCCGGGCTTCGGCATCTGGACCTGGGCGCCCGCAAGCCCCGCGACATCGCAACTGCTTGGTGATCCGTACTCGTTCTCTCACCTGCTGCATGGCCTTCTGTTCTTCGGGGTGCTCTGGCTCCTGCGGAAAAGAATTCCCCTCTCGATCCGGTTTCTGATCGCGACCGCAATCGAAATGGGATGGGAAATTCTCGAGAACACCCCCTTCATCATCGACCGCTACCGCGCCGGCACCGCCTCGCTCGATTACTACGGCGACAGTATCTGGAACTCGCTCGGCGACGTCGGGTTCATGATGCTTGGCTTCTGGATCGCCCACCGGTTCGGGTGGAAGTGGAGCCTGGCGGCGATCCTCGCGGTCGAACTCGTGATGTTGCTGCTCATGCGCGACAACCTGACCTTGAACATCCTCATGCTCGTGTACCCCGTCGACGCCATCCGCGCATGGCAGCTTGGCTCATGATCCGCCTTGCGGGGACGGGCAATCGGACGGTGGCGGAATGATCCTGTAGCCGCCGCTCAGTTGTACGAGGGTATCGCCATACAGCGCACGATCACTGTCATTCGCCTTGCGGACGCGGGGGAAGCAACGCTGCACCGGCGTCAGTTCCAGGAGCTGCTTCGGGATCAGTTCACCCGTGCCCGGAAGCGGGTAGTAGAGCCAAAACGGGCTTTCGGGCAGGCGTACGTATACTTCCGGATGCTGGATGAGCAAATGCTGGCGCGTGTAGCGCTGCGTGATGATTTTCGCCGTCTCAAATGCCGCCAGTGACCGCGTGGAGCCACGGTGATCCAGTTGCCACAGCCCCTGCACCACAAGAAAAAAGACGAGGATGGGCACCCAGAGCCTGGGAAGTATCCGGCGAAGCCCGGCCGGGACAAACGGCAGCAAAAGCAGATGCGCGGGTAGAAGATGGCGATACCAACCCTCGCGGACGAGGAAGTAGACGAAGAACAGGCCGATGAGCGACGCGAGAAACAGCTTCTCCTGCGAGCTAATGGTGCTCCGCACTGCCCGGAGTCCAAGCAATCCCAGCGCGAGCAATCCCAAAAAATAGACGTACTGGAAGCGCAGAAAAAGCGGCAGTTTCAGCAGCAGGCTCCAAAAGACACTGCCTCCGCCCCCGCGCGTGAACACGAGTGTGAGAAACGATTCAAAACCGTCCTGCTGGCTCACCTGCAGCAGCATCCAGGGAACGACGATAAGGAACGTCACGGTCACGATGGCAGATGTGAACTGCTTCCAGGAACGATGATTGCCATACAGGAGGAACGCACCCAGCGCAGGAATCGCAAGAACATACGTGAGTTTTGTCAGGATAGAACAGGCCAGCAGCATCCCGACGACGAGCGCCCCGCGCATCGAGGGCTTATGGTGATGGAGGACTACAAGCGCGAGGAGCAGAAAGAAAAACCCCGGCACGGTCCCAAGGACGGGCTTCCCGGAGTTTACAAACGCCGAGAGGGTGACGAGCAGTGCCGTGGACCAGCGCGCGTCACGGACGCCGGCCACGGAGCGGCAGTAGACGTAGAAGGCAGTAATGCAGGAAAGCAGATAGAGCGCCGTCGCGATGCGCGCCGTATCGAACAGATGGATGAACAGAGCCGCCGGCAGAATCACGAGCGGCCCTGCGCTGATGAAATACGGGTAGGCCCAATAGTGCTCAAGCACGGGGAGCGAATAGCCGTGTCCACGTACGATGGCCGTTGCCACCATCGAGTAGAGGCCACTGTCCTCCCAGGGAGCCGGGAACGTCTTCAGTTCCCTGAACGTGAAGAATAAAGCCACCGACGCCATGAGCAACTCCGGCAGATGCGCGAAAACCAGTGACAAGAACCGCTGACGGACTGCAGGACGCACGACTGCATAGTAGCACCGGATTTTTTCCCAGTTTTCAGAGTATTCTCGTTAAACCGCCCTGAATATGGTGTAAGATGGTTGCACCTCATTCCCCTTCGACCATGACTATTCTCTGGATCCTCATCGGTGCCGTCGTCCTCGTCGCGCTGTTCGTGGCGGGCACCTATAACAGCCTCGTGAACCTCCGGAACCGCGTGCAGGAAGGTATGTCGGACATCGGCGTACAACAGAAGCGGCGCTGGGACCTGATCCCCAACCTCATCGAAACCGTGAAAGGTTACGCCTCACACGAGAAAGAGGTCTTCACCCGCGTCACCGAGGCGCGGACCAAGGCGATGACGGCAAGCCAGACTGGCAACATGCAGGAAGCCCAGGCTGCCGAAAACGTCCTCTCGGGAGCACTGAAGACGGTGTTCGCGCTCGCCGAGGCGTACCCGGACCTCAAAGCCAACCAGAACTTCATGCACTTGCAGCAGGAACTGGTGGATGCCGAAGACAAGATCCAGGCTGCCCGCCGCTTCTATAACCAGATGGTGCAGCAGCTCAACACGAAGGTGGAGCAGTTCCCCGGCAACATGATCGCCAACATGTTCGGATTCAAGCGCGAGACATTCTTCCAGATCGACACTGCGGAGACCGCGGTGCCGCAAGTGAAGTTCTAATTTGTCATCCCGAACGGAGACGAGGGATGTCCGGCGATGCCATGGTTCGTCTCCGCTCACCATGACATCGCTTCGCAATTCTATGATTTCTGAACAGCTTCCACAGACGTTTTACGACGCCAAGGCGAAGAACCGCTGGCGGACGGCGATGCTGATGCTCCTCTTTCCGGCGATGATCCTCACGATCACCTACCTTGGAATCGTCATCATGCAGGCGTACGGCGGCTCGGGCCCCGACCCGCTGGGCAGCTCCGTCGACGCCTTCTTTGCCGTCAGCCCGTTCGTGATCGTCGGCACGGCACTGTGGACCATTCTGATGCTTTTTCGAGGCAAAAACATGGTACTGAGAATGGCCGGCGCCAGGCCCATCGCGAAGGCCGATGCGCCCGAGGTGTACCGCATCGTGGAGAACCTCGCTATCCGCACGGGAATCAAGACCCCGGCCGTGTACATCATCGAAGACGAAAGCCTCAACGCGTTCGCCACGGGCTACTCGCCCGACAAAGCCGTCGTGGCTGTGACACGCGGCATCATGGGGAAACTGACGAAAGAGGAACTGGAAGCGGTGCTTGCGCACGAGTTCGGCCACATTCTGAACCGCGACATCCGCGTGATGCTCATCGCGGTGACGCTCGTGGGCATTTTGCAGCTCATGAGCGACATGATTTTGCGCGGCGTCTGGTACGGGGGCAGGTCGCGCAGGAGCAATAGCGACGGTAAAAACAACGGCGGCGGCGGGATCATCATCCTTGCGATCATCGCCGTGTGGCTCATCGGCTTCATTGGATCGGTCCTGGTACAGCTGGGGATCTCGCGCAAACGGGAGTTTTTGGCGGATGCGGAGTCGGCCTACCTCACGCGGAATCCCGAAGCGCTCATGACCGCACTCCAGAAGATCTCGTCCGACGCGCGCGTGGAGGTGCTCGACGGCAAGCGCAGCATCGCGGCTCTTTGCATCGAGGATCCCCTGGAAAACAAAGCGTCCCGTTCGTCGCTCCTCGACTCGCTCCAGGGTCTCTTCTCCACGCACCCGAGCACGAAGCACCGGATTGAGGAGCTGAGAAGGATGATGGCATGAGCTGACAGGACAGTGTTTCCTACTCGCGAATGCCGCTGATCCCATCCCCTCCGCCGTACTTCACCATACAGAGCGTGATGGGGCAGTCGCCACCGAAGAGCACGGGGAAGGTCCAGCCCGCATCCTTGCCGCAGAAGTACGCGCCGTCATCGTCGCGCGGCTCCCGCAGGAACCCCGTGCAGCGTCCGGTGCGGCCCCCGAGGAGGCCGAAGCTCTCGGGCTCGGAATACGAGCCGTCAGCACCGCTGTATTGATTCCGCGGCGTGCGGTCGGGAACCCAATCCTCCCCGGATTCCTCTGACTGATCCTCATCAACCGGCGGCGCGAATGTCATCC
Source organism: uncultured Candidatus Peribacteria bacterium (assembly GCA_964436765.1). Classification (GTDB taxonomy): domain Bacteria; phylum Patescibacteriota; class Gracilibacteria; order Peribacterales; family Peribacteraceae; genus CAYTEH01. The sequence continues at coordinate 34,727 of CAYTEH010000010.1, read as the reverse complement.
TGACCTCTTGCGGCTGACGCGATGCCTCGCACTTCCGACGCCACCACGGATCATTCACAAGCATGCAGTCACCCGGGAAGATCCCCCGCCGGTACTCGTCCTCGATCGCGTCTTCTCCAGCGATCTGCTGCCGCTCGTGTTCTTCGTCGATCGCATACTGATGCCAATCAACGGGTTCGCGTTCCTCAAAATCGGACGGGCGGAATTCCGTCCCTCCTTTCTGCGCATGATGATATTCGTATCGTTCCTCCGGGAGCGGCTCACTGTCGCGCACGTCGATGTCGATCGGGTACTCCGGTGCTGCGAGCGCCTGCACGCCCGCGAGGAGTGCCGCGCCGCTCACGGCCATCGCGCTGATGAGCAGAAGCATCCTGGGCCGTTCATGGAGGGCGACGAATGGCATGCGAGTCACCCATTGTGCAACTCTTCCATATTGTATGCAAAGAAAGCGTTCTGCATTTCCGGCGGCAGGTCTTGACACCACCTGTTATCACTCTACAATCCCGACTGCTAATTACTGCGCGATTATCGCGCAATTCATCTTCCTCTATTTTTTATGGCCTCATCAAAAGACGACGTGAAGCTGGCAGTACAGATCGACCCCCTGGGTGACCGCGTGGTGGTCCGCCCGGTCGAAAAGGAAACAACGACGAAGTCGGGCATCGTGATCCCCGAGACCGCCTCCGGCGAAAAGCCGCAGGAGGGCGTGGTGATGGCACTCGGCAACGGCAAGATCAAATTTGAAGGCAAGGAGCTCAGCAATCCGAACGACTACCTGAAGGTGGGCGACCACGTCCTCTTCGGCCGCTACGCCGGCGACGATCTGAAGCTGAAGGACGTCAACGGCAAGGACGTCGAGCTCAAGGTCCTCCGTCTGGATTCCGTCCTCGGCAAAGTCAAACACTCTTAAGGAACTTTTCTCTTTTCACTTTTCTCTTTCCACTCCGCACTTATGGCAAAGCAAATCATCTTCAGTAACGACGCCCGCGAGCGCATCCTCAAGGGCGTGGCCAAGCTCGCCAAGGCCGTCTCGGCGACCATGGGTCCCATGGGACGCAACGTCGCGATCGACAAAAAGTACGGCGGCCCCACGGTCACCAAAGACGGCGTCACCGTCGCCAAGGAAATCGAACTCCCGGATCCCTTCGAGAACATGGGCGCTCAGCTCGTGAAGGAAGCCGCCACCAAGACCAACGACGCCGCCGGTGACGGCACCACGACCGCGACCGTCCTCGCGCACGCCATCATGCAGGAGGGTCTCAAACACCTCGGCAGCGGCAAGAACGCCATCTCCATCAAGAACGGCATCATGAAGGCCGTCGATGCCGTGGGCAAGAACCTCGAAAGCCAGGCCAAGCCCGTGAGCAAGAAGGAAGAGCTCGCGGCGGTGGCCACCATCAGCGCGCAGGATCCCGAAGTGGGCCAACTGATCGGCGAAGTGATGGACGAGGTGGGGAAGGACGGCGTCGTGACGGTGGAAGCCGGCCAGACGCTGGGCCTCGAGAAGGAATTCGTGGAAGGCATGCAGTTCGACCAGGGCTACATCTCGGCGTACTTCGTCACGGAGTCGCAGACCATGAAGGCCGTGTACGAGAAGCCCTACATCCTCATCACCGACAAAAAGATCGGCTCCATCCAGGAGATCCTCCCGCTGCTCGAGTCGCTCGCCCAGCGCGGACGCAAGGAACTGGTGATCATCGCCGAGAGTGTGGAAGGCGAAGCGCTCGCCGTGCTCGTCGTGAACAAGCTCAAGGGCACGTTCAACACACTTGCGGTAAAAGCCCCGGCCTTCGGTGATCGCCGCAAGGAGATGCTCAAAGACATCGCTATCCTCACGGGTGGACGGGTGATCAGCGAGGAAGTGGGCCTGAAGCTCGAGAATGCAACGATTGAAGACCTCGGCCAGGCGCGCCGCGTGATCTCCACCAAAGACAACACCGTCATCATCGACGGCGTGGGCAAGAAGGCCGACATCGCCGGCCGCGTCGCCGAAATCAAGAACCAGATCGAGGACACGAAGAGCGACTTCGACCGCGAGAAGCTCCAGGAGCGCCTCGCCAAACTCTCCGGCGGCGTTGCCGTCGTCAAAGTGGGCGCAGCCACGGAAGTCGAGCAGAAAGAGAAGCAGCACCGCGTGGAAGATGCGTTGAGCGCCACCCGCGCCGCAGCCGAAGAAGGAATCGTGGCAGGTGGCGGCACGGCCTTCATCCGCGCCATGAGCTCGCTCGACAAAGTGAAAGTGGCCAACGAGGACGAGCAGATCGGCGTGGACATCATCCGCGGGGCACTCGCCGCACCCACCATGCACATTGCGGATAACGCGGGCGTGGAGGGACGGGTCGTCGTCGAGAAAGTGAAGGGCGAGAAAGGCAACATTGGCTACAACGCGATGACGGCCAAGTACGAAGACCTCGTGAAAGCCATGGTCATCGACCCCAAGAAAGTCACGCGCTCGGCCCTCGAGAACGCTGCCAGCGTCGCCGCGATGTTCCTGACCCTCGAAGTCGCCGTCACCGATATCCCCGAGCCCAAGACTCCCGCGCCCGCAATGCCGGGGGGTGGAATGGATGGGATGGGAGGCGGGATGGATTTCTAATTTCCTGAAAGAAAACAAAAGCCCGGATTGTTCCGGGCTTTTTTTTCTGCATGACCTTTCCCACAGAATTCGTCGGCCGGTGGCGGGCCCACGGCGCCCCCTCGTACGCTCGTTGCTCCGCAACGAGCTACTCGGGATGACAGGGCTCTGTATGTTCAGTGGGCCTCGATACGAAACCCCGGAGGGGTTTCTTGCCCGGCTATGCCGGGCGGTCGTTCGCCTAGGCGAACGACCGTATCGAGGCCTTTGCTATTAATCATGCCCTGTCATCCCGAGTAGAAAGCCGCGGAGCGGATTTCGTACGAGGGGCGTACGAGGGATCTTGCAAACAAGCGTCGTTGCCCATACTTTTACATCGATGCGTCGCGTTCGATCACTACCGGCCCTGCTGACTCTGCTCATCCTCTCCGCCTGCTCCAAGCCAGTGGCAGTCGAGAAGCCAGCGACGCCCCCGCGCCCCTCCGACCTCAGCGCCAAAATGACATTCAAGAGTTACCTGAGCCTCGGCTTCCCCGAGCAGGACGTGTACGTGGAGCAGGTGCAGGGCTCCCACACCGTCGAGCGCTTCGCGGTACGGCAACTGGCAAACCCCTCCAATATGACCAAAACATTCGAGCGCACCGTCTTCACCTCCAAAACAGCGCAGGCGCACGACCCGTACAAAAAGACGCCCGGATGGCAGGGGCCGTACGAAAAAGGCGTATCGCTCCATATTGCATTGCAAAAGTGGACCAGCGGACAGGGCGTGGGCCGCTACACGGTGAAGGACGGCACCGCGACGGTGCTCATTGATTTCTGGAAACTGGTGAAGGGTGGAACCTATTCGCTCTGGTGCTCGCAGATATCGGAGCAAGGATTGATTGAAAAGCCATGCGTGGAACCGGGGAAGCCCGGGAACCCCATCGTCATGGACGCTCGCGGTGAGGCACGGCTCGAGACGTCGTTCCCCGCATTGCCCGATACCACCACCATGACGGGCTCGTGGCTTTCACTCGCGCTTCACAGTGACGGCCACCAGCATGCAGTCGAGAATGACTTCGGCAAGAACACGCACGTGCAGCTGCTGTGGAAAGTGCCGACGCTGGCCGAGATGCGGCCCGCGTACTGACGGAATGACCAGTGACGCAGTGACCAATGCCCACTGTGGAACTTCTTTTTGTTCGTTTGATATTCAACATTCCTGTTGGTCATTGCGTCATCGGCCATTGGTCATTACTCTCCCTCCATGCGTGGAAAATTCATCGTCCTCGACGGCCCCGACGGCGCCGGCACCACTACTCACTCCACCCTGCTCGCCGATCTCCTGAAAAAACAGGGCCACGACGTGCTGCATACGGCCGAGCCCAGCGACGGGCCCATCGGGCAGTGGATCCGGAAGCAGCTGGTCGCGTCCGCCCCGCTGACGCCAACCGCGCTGCAGCTCCTCTTCTGCGCCGACCGCGCGTGGCACCTGGAAGCAGTGATCGAACCAGCGCTCCGCCAGGGCCGCGTCGTCATCTGCGACCGCTACGCCGCATCCACCATCGTCTACGCGCAGGCACAGGGTGTGCCGGCTGATATGCTGAAGGCGCTGAACGAGAACTTCACCAAGCCCGACTGCGTCATCTTCACGCTGCCGCCCATCGAGGTCTCGGTGGGGCGCGTGGAAGCGCGCGGCGAAAAAGACGTGTTCCAGGGGCGCGAACTGCAAAAGAACATTCACGACGGCTATGCGAAGCTCGCGGCCGAGAACCTCGATATCAAGATCGTCGACACGTCGAAGGACAAGAAGGCCGTGGCCGAGGAGATTTTTGGGATCGTGAAAGGATACTTGTGAACAAGCATGAAGATCGAAAATCGAAGGCCAAAATGTTTTGACCTTCAGATTTCGACCCTTGATCTTGTTACGAAATCCCTTCTTCTTCGTTATAACATTTAGAATCACTATACTTTCACTCATTCCCCCTCTCTGCATGACCTCCCTCTTCCGAAAATGGCTCGCAGCGTTCACGCTCGGCGCGACGTCGGTGGCGCTCGTGCCCGCGTTCGCGTTCGCGGCCTTCACCGACGTCAAAACGTCGACGCAGTACTCCACTGCCATCACGACGTTGCAGGCGGACGGCACACTGCAGGGCTACGGCGACGGGAGCTTCAAGCCCGGCGCCAGCATCAACCGCGCCGAGTTCGCGAAGATCATCGCACTCGCGACCCATGCCGATGACGTGCGTGCCTGTGAGGGCATCAGCAACGATCGCCCGCTCTTCACCGATGTCCCGCGTCTCACCTGGTTCTATCCGTACGTCTGCGCGCTCAAGATGAACGACGTCGTGGGAGGTTACCCGGACGGGAGCTTCAAGCCGGATCAGAATATCAACTTCGTGGAAGCGGCGAAGATCGTCGCAGCCGCGTACGGCCAGCAGGGACAGGAGACGTACGGCGAATGGTACGAGAAATTCGTCCTCGCGCTGGAATCGTCCAAGGCAATTCCCCCGTCGGTGGCCGCACTCGATACGGCGATCACGCGCGGCGAGATGGCCGAGATGATGTGGCGGCTGAGCGAGAAGAAGACCGACCAGCCCACGAAGGGCCTCCTGAACCTGAAAAACCCGTCCCTCTCCATCAACACCGCCTCCGATTCAATCCAGTACGCTGCATCCTGCGCCGACCTGCAGGCGTTCGCCACGCAGTCCGTCACGAGACAGCGCGGTCCGTATTATCGCGGCGAGATGATGATGGAAGACGCCGCAAATACGGCAGCGCCCGCCCCGACCGCGGCACCGTCCAAAATGATGACGGGCGGCGGCGCGGCGGACGGTGATTACTCGCGCACCAACGTCCAGGTGGAAGGAGTCGACGAGGGCGACATCATCAAGACCGACGGCACGTACCTGTACGCGGTCAGCCGCATGAAGCCCTCGCTCGTGCGTATCATCAAGGCAGTCCCGGCGAACGCGATGAGCGTCGTCAGCACCATCGACCTGCAACAGAGCTACATGAGCGTCAGCGAACTGTACGTGGACGACGGCAAGCTCGTTGTCCTCGGCCAGGCGGGCGGCCATTGGGACGGCCCCATGCCGATGCTCCGCGAGTCGGATGCCAAAATGATCGCCCCGAGCATTTACCCGTGGCCGGGCTACAGCCAGAAGATGACCGTGAAGATATACGACGTTTCGAATGCAGCCTCTCCCAAGCTCGAACGTACCGTGACCTTCGACGGCAACTCGGTCTCGACCCGCAAGATCGGCAGCAAGCTGTACCTGGTGCTCCAGCAATCAATGTACTACTACGGCGGCCCGCACATCATGATGGATTCGGCAGGCTCACCACAGGTGGATTCGGCAGGCTCGGCTCCAACGTCCGCGGCGACCGTCGTTCCGCAGTTTGAAGATTCCAAGCTCGGCAAACCGGTCGATGCCGCGCCCTGCTCGCGCATCGCGATCCTCCCGCGCATCCCGTCGCCCGAATATATGACGATTGCGGTGGTACCCACCGACAGCCTCAGCAAGGACGTGAAGACCACCGTGATCCTGGGCAACGCCCAGAACGTGTACGCGTCGCTCCAGAACCTCTACGTCGCCACCCCGCGCTGGAACTACGTGTGGGACTCGGCGAACCCCACGAGCAACGAGCAAACGCACCTGTACCGCTTCGCGTTCACGGATGCCGGCGTGGAGTTGAAGGCCGAAGGCGACGTACCCGGCCATATCCTCAACCAGTTCTCTATGGACGAACATGGGACAACCTTCCGCATCGCAACCACCGTGGGTCAGGCATGGGACAGCACGGAGAAAGTGAGCAACAACCTCCACGTGCTCAACATGGACCTGGATGAAACCGGCGCCGTCACGAAGATCGCGCCCGGGGAAACCATCTACTCGGTCCGCTTCATGGGCAATCGCGCCTACATGGTCACATTCAAGCAGGTCGACCCGTTCTTCGTGATCGACTTGAAAGACCCCCGGAACCCGAAAATCCTGGGGAACCTCAAGATCCCCGGCTTCAGCAACTACCTGCACCCGTACGACGAGAATCACGTGATCGGCTTCGGCAAGGATGTGGACGAATCCATCGACGCCGATAAGGTCCACAGTACCGATGCCATCTACTACACCGCCGTGCAGGGCCTGAAGATCGCACTCTTCGACGTCACGGACGTGACGAACCCCAAGCAGAAGGCCGTGGAGGTGATCGGCGACCGCGGCACCGATAGTCCGCTGCTCACGGACCACAAAGCACTGCTCTTCGAGAAAGATCGCAATCTGATGGCCTTCCCGGTGCTCGTCACCAAGCGCCCCGACGGCTCCCCGAAGAGCGCGGACGGGAACCCGGTGTTCCAGGGCGCATACGTCTACGACGTCACGACCGCAGGATTCAAGCTCCGCGGGAAGATCACGCACTATGATACTTCCGACGAATTCATGAAAGCCGGCAGCTACTGGTACGGCGGCGACCGCGATATCCAGCGCATCGTGCGCATCGGCTCGCAGCTCCTCACAATCTCCGATACGCAGGTACGCAGCCACGGCGAAACAACGGTGAGCGAGAACGGCAAACTTACAGTGCAGTAATTACGCGACGCTCTTGGGGGCCGGACCCGTTCCTGCCCCCATGATGTCAGTCGCCTGGTTTCTGACGGTCGTCCGCAAACGAACAAGTCTCACCGGAATATCACCCGTAATCCTGTGCAAGCGCGCATACACCATATCTTCAACGCCGGGAGAGATATAGGTGCCGGACTGATCCATTCTTTCAAGCTGCCCGTCAGTCCTCTCCCTCAGCTCATTGACGAGAGCATCTATGACGGGTTGTTTATCTGACCACCGCTTGAATTCCTGAAGCCTGCTCGAGGCTCTCCTGTAATCGACTCCCTCAACCGTCTGTGACGTCAGCAGCTCCCACATTTCAAGCAACACGTAGAAATCGACGTCAGAGAGCTTCGCCAGTTTTGACTGCTTGGCATGCAACTTCTTACTGTGTCTGTCACGACTGTCGTTTGCAGGATCTACCCTGAGTTTCATGGTAGTACTATACAAAAACACATTCCATCGATGAAGAATAATGTCGTTCTTTAGACACTTTTATCGTTGGATAAGCTGAAATATCGCAGGCCAGTGGACGTTTCTACTGGCAGCGACGCATCTGAGCATTTACGATACGGCCATGACGGCTCTGCTCCTCACCGGCAAAGAAGTCGCGGAAGCGATGTTCACGGAGCTGGAGAAGAAGGTAAAGAAGCTCGATCCCAAACTCGTGATCGTGCAAGTCGGCAACGACCCGGCCAGCGAGAGTTACATCAAGCAGAAGTTCAAGAGCTGCGAACGCGTCGGCATGCGCTCGGAGCATCTGCACCTGGATGAAAAGACAAGCGAGAAGGAACTCTTCACGGTGATCGAGACGCTGAACAAAGACAAGGACGTCACGGGCTTCATCGTGCAGCTCCCACTGCCCGCGCACCTCATGCCGATCGTGCCGCAGATTCTCCGCGCGATGGACCCGAAAAAGGACGTCGACGGCTTCACGGCCTATAACATGGGCAAGCTCGTGCTCTCCAAAGACTTCGAGCACCTGCCTGCCGCAACCCCGTCGGGCATCATCGCGATGCTTGAGTTCTATGGATACGGCGATGTGACGGGCAAAGAAGTGGTGATCGTGAATCATAGCAATCTTGTAGGGAAACCGCTCGCTGTGATGCTGATGAACCGCAACGCGACTGTGACCGTCTGCCACGCCTTCACGAAGGATCTTGCCTCGCACACGCGCCGCGCCGATATCCTTGTGAGTGCGGTGGGGAAAGCGGGCCTGATCAAAGCTGATATGGTGAAGAAAGGAGCGGTGGTGATCGACGTGGGAGTCACACGCACCAAGGACGGCCTCAAAGGCGACGCGGACTTCGAGGTCGTGAAAGAAATCGCCTCGGCCATCACGCCGGTGCCGGGAGGAGTGGGACCTTTGACGGTCGCAAGTCTGATTCGGAACACGGTCAGGGCGAAGGAAAGACAACTGGAGGCATAGCGTTCTTGTTCTGGATGGAACGTCTTTAAAGGCTTACTGAAGCCACTATTTTGACATACCAAATAAAATCCATTCCATAAGATCTGGAACCCTTCAATGGACTTTTGCAGACTGGTCCTACATCATCTTTTTCTGCCCATCTATGACTACCGACATGACAGCGCCGGCGACAAAACAGGATATTGCAGGCCTTATGGAACAGATTGGAGAATATTACTTTCGAACAAAGACACAGATCAGTGATCTAAAAGATGATGTGGCAGAATGGAAAGATGAGGTGAAATTTCACTTTGATGTCTCAGTTGAGCAGGTTCACCACGAAATGCTTTCTGCAAATCGTGAGGAAATCCTCGTCATTAAGGACAGACTGACGCGCATCGAGGATCATATCGGCCTAAAAGCCGCATAGAATCAGCCGGACTTCCTTGCTCCAAGGGCAATTATCCGTAGAATGTGTACGTGGTTATCCCCGCCACCGTTATTTCGGCTTTCCCCTCCCAGGGCAAAGCCATGTTCGGCTTGTCCGCCGTAGTCCGCCCGAGGCGGACGAAGGAGGACGTTCCCCTTTCCTGATCATGTGTGGTCTTATCGCAGTCTCCGGCTACCGCGACGTTATTCAGGATTTGTACGACGGCCTCATCGTGCTGCAGCACCGAGGTCAAGATGCGGCGGGCATCGTGACCTACGACAACCAGTTCCATTTGAAGAAGAGCAACGGCATGGTGCGCGACGTGTTTCATTCATCATCGCTGGCCCGCCTCAAGGGGCCAATGGGCATCGGCCACGTCCGGTACCCGACGGCAGGTTGCTCCAGCGAGTTCGAGGCGCAGCCGTTCTTCGTGAACTCGCCATTCGGCATGGCGCTGGCGCATAACGGCAACCTCACCAACGCCGACCAGCTCTCGCGCGAAATCCGCGAGCAGGACTACCGGCACCTCAACACCACCTCCGATTCCGAAGTGCTGCTGAACATCTTTTCCCTGGCTCTCCGCAAAACACGGCCGCACCACCTCACCGCCGAACACGTGTTCCGCGCCGCCAAGACGGTGTTCCGTCGCGCGAAGGGCGCATACTCGGCCGTGGCACTCATCGGCGGGCACGGCATCGTGGGCTTCCGCGACCCGCACGGCATCAGGCCGCTCCAGCTCGGCAAGCGCAAGTACGGCATGAAAGACGAGTACATGATCGCTTCCGAGAACACGGTGTTCAAAGCCCTCGACTACGAATTCGTCCGGGACATCCGCCCGGGCGAAGTGATCTTCATCGATCGCCACAACAAACTCCACTCACGCGTCGTGCGCCAGGGCGTGCTCTCGCCGTGCATTTTCGAGTGGGTCTACCTTGCCGCCCCCGACTCCACCATCGACGGAGTGAACGTCTACAAGGCCCGCGTCCGCATGGGCGAAGCGCTCGCCACGCAAATCAAGAAGAGCGGCATTCACATCGATTCCATCATCCCGATTCCCGACACGGGCCGCCCGGCGGCGGCCGGCCTCGCCGACAAGCTCAAGATCCGCTATCGCGAGGGCTTCGTGAAGAACCGCTACATCGGCCGGACCTTCATCATGCCGGGGCAGAACGTCCGCAAGCGTTCGCTCAACTTCAAGCTGCACCCCATCGATCTCGAATTCAAGGGCAACAGCGTGCTTCTGGTGGATGATTCCATCGTGCGGGGCAACACCAGCCGCAAGATCGTGGAAATGGCACGCAAGGCCGGTGCCAAAAAAGTGTACTTTGCGTCCGCGAGCCCGCCCATCATCGGACCGGATCCGTACGGCATCGATTTGCCCACGACCAGCGAACTCATCGCGGCGGACCACAGCATCGCGGAAATCTGCAAGGCCATCGGCGCGGACGGACTCTTCTACACCACCATCCAGGACCTGCACGGAGCCATCCGTACCGGCAATCCCGACATCAAGCATTTCAGCGAGGGCTGCTTCACGGGCAAATACCCGACACCCGAAGTGAACGCGAAGCTCCTCAAGAAACTCGGTGGCGCCCGGAACGAGACGCGCGACGGCTTTAACAATGAGGAAAACGTCCCGGGCGATCAGTACAAGATGATGACCTTGGTATGAAAATATTACTCATCACTTCCTCCGCCCGCGGGCACGCCATCGGCGAAGCGCTCGCGCGGTCAAAACACAAGCCGGACCTCATCAATATCTGCCCCAACCGGAACCCGGGTCTCCGGAAGATCTGCAAGGAACAGCACGTGATGAGCCTGATGGATTTCCCGCCGATCCTCGAAATCGCGAAGAAAGCGAAGCCCGATTTCGCTTTCATCGGCCCCGATGACCCCATCGGCGCCGGCCTGGCTGATGCCCTCCTGGCACTCGGCATCCCCAGTGTTGCGCCCTTGAAAAGCCTTGCCCGGCTCGAGAGCAGCAAGGGATTCACGCGCGACCTGATGAAGAAGTACGGCATCGATGCATCGCCGGCGTTCCGCGTTTTTTCCAGGGAGACGACGGCGCAAGGCACGACGGAGCAGGAGAAGCAATCGATCCGTGATTATCTTTCCCGGGAGCTCGGCGGACACTACGTCGTCAAATACGACGCGCTCAAAGGCGGCAAGGGCGTGAAGGTCAGTGGAGAGCATCTCGGTTCGGTCGATGACGGCGTCGCGTACGCCATCGAGTGCCTCGATGAATGCGGACGCGTGGTAATCGAGGAAAAGCTGATCGGCGTCGAGTTCAGCCTGATGTCGTTCACATCCGGTGAGGTCACGGTCGACATGCCCGCGATCCAGGACCACAAGCGCGCATTCGAGGGCGACACGGGCCCCAACACCGGCGGCATGGGAACGTACACCGATGCGAACTTCTCGCTGCCGTTCCTGGAACCATCGGAGCTCCGGCGCGCATCCGAGATCAACCGCGAGATCGCAGCGGCGGTGATGAAAGAGTGCCCTGAGCATGTCGAAGGGTACAAAGGAATCCTGTACGGGGGCTTCATCGCCACCAAAAACGGCGTGAAGGTGATCGAGTACAATGCCCGCTTCGGCGATCCCGAATCACTCAACGTGCTGCCGCTCCTGGAGAGCGACTTCGTCGACGTGTGCCGCGCCATCATCGACGGCACGCTCGCCCAGGACTCCGTCCGCTTCGCGAAGAAGGCGACCGTGTGCAAGTACATCGTCCCGAAGAGCTACCCCGACGCGAAGAACGAAAAAGGCATGGAAGTGACGTTCCCGCCGATGCCGCCAAACGCACGGCTCTACTTCGGCGATATCAGCGAAGACGATCAGGGAATACTCCGGATGGGAGGCTCCCGCACCGCCGGCATCGTCGGCATCGGGAATTCCATCGAGGAAGCTGAACGCATCGCGGAAGAAGCATGCAGGAAGGTTAA
>CAYTEH010000010.1:0-22686 GCA_964436765.1 uncultured Candidatus Peribacteria bacterium | reverse complement strand
TCGACGATCTTCCCGATGTTCCCTTCCATAATGGAGGGAAGATTGCTGAAGTTCTGCCCGATGCGATGGTCGGTCACCCGGTCCTGCGGAAAGTTGTAGGTGCGGATCTTCTCGCTGCGGTCGCCCGAGCCGATTTGCCCCGACCGGAGCTCGCCGCGCTCTTTGGCAAGCCGCTCCTGTTCGGCGGCGTAGAGACGGCTGCGAAGCAGGCTCATCGCAAGGGTGCGGTTTTTGAGCTGGCTACGTTCCGTCTGGCACGCGACGACGGTATTGGTGGGAATATGCGTGATGCGGATGGCGGTTTCCACTTTATTGACGTTCTGGCCGCCCGCGCCGCCGCTGCGGTAGGTATCGATGCGCAGATCCGAAGGATTGATGACGACATCAACCTCCTCGGCCTCGGGAAGGATGGCCACGGTCGCAGTGGAGGTATGGATGCGCCCCTTCGCTTCGGTCGCGGGGATGCGCTGCACCCGGTGCACGCCCGATTCGTACTTGAGCTTCCCGTAGATGCCGGAGCCATCTATTTTGAACGAGGCTTCCTTGATGCCGCCCGCGTCGGCGTCGGATTTGTCGAGCATCTCGGTCTTCCACCCCTGCTCCTCGGCGTACCGCAGGTACATGCGCACGAGTTCCGCTGCGAAGAGTGACGCCTCGTCGCCACCCGCGCCGGCACGCACTTCCACGATCACGCTCTTGTCGTCGTCGGGGTCTTTGGGAATCAAAAACGAGCGCATCTGCTGCTCGAGCCCCGGGATGATGGCGCGCGCGTGCTCCGCCTCCTCCTCCGCCAGCTCCAGCATGTCGGGGTCATCCTTCACCTGACCCACATAGGCGATCGCGGCTTGTGCGTCGTCGTACTGCTTGAGCATCTCCACGAGCGGGTCCAGCTCGCTCAGGCGCTTGCCCAGACGCGCCATTTCCCTGGGATTGTCGTACACGGACGGATCCTGCAGTTTTTGGGACACGTCGGCGTGTTCACGGGCCAGCGCGCGGAGCTTCTCGATCATGGGCATAGGATAGTGGAATATTTGAGTATTGGAATATTGGAATAATAGGACCGACCGGTCCCTATTATTCCAGTACTCCAGTATTCCAATACTCTGACCGCCAATCCCTATCGCATCTGCGTATCCAGCGCATCGACCTTGAAGCAGTGCAAGCCGGCAGGATGGTTCCAGAAGATGTCGTACTGCATATCGCGCGGCAGCGAGAACGTCGCGCACAGGTCAAACTCGTGGTCGGATGTGACCCGGTACACGTACGGCAGACCGGTCTCCGGATCAACCGTCGAAATTTTCTGGTACGTCGCGCTGGAGGCGACCTCGTCGAGGGTTGCGGGGAGCGGCTTCGGCAGAACCTTTACGGGTGCCGGCACGCTGTAGATACCCGTGATGTTCATCACCTCACTGTGGATCGCGCGAAGGTCCGTGAGCCGCTGCTCGTCGAAACGCTCCGTACGCCCGTACATGGGACTTCCCGTGATAAGGAATGCGCCGACTATGCCGCCAAGCACGAGCACGGCGCTGCAGAGAAGGTACCGCATGTGAATCTTGTGCGCCGAGAAGCGCTCGGGCGCGATGCGCATGGAGTACAGAAAATACCGGAATGGCAGACCGGCCAGCACGAAGACGACTGTCACCTTGAGGAGGAAGCGGATCGTCACCTCGCCCTGAAGCAGCCAGAAGATGAGCGTGATCAGGTCACCGACGAGCGTGCATGCTGTCACAAAGAGCGTGAGGTACGTAAGCCAGCGGCGGATACCGGACGCAAGTTTTTCACTGTGCTGCGCATATTCCTTCATGAGCAACCGGTTCATCCAGAGGAAGAGCGGAAACGACACGAAGAGAACGGCCAGCTGCCAGCGGACCGACGACACGTCATCGTAGTACACGGGAAACGCGGGATCGGGCATCAGGCGGTTGATGAATTCGAAGAAAAGGAAGATGAGACTGACGACCGTCGACGTGAGCGCCGTGAAACTGAGCAGGTGGAAGAACGCGTCACGTGCCGATCCGGCGTCGGCCGGCAGCGGTACGGGCATATCGAGCGACTCGGATGCGAGCGCCTGGGAGATGTCTTTCTCCTTCCATCCTGAGCTCAGAAGGAGCATACGGATTGTCTGGTGGTCCATTCCTTTGGACCGTGCATGCGCGATGAAGGTGGAGATGTGTGAAGGCATATGGACGATTGTACTCCATGTAGGACGTGCGTCACGGCGGAAAATTACACGGGAAAACGATGCTTCCAATGCGGCAACATCGGCTTCCTTTTGCTATAATGCCGCCATGCGCATCCTCGTCGCATTATCAGGAGGCATTGACTCTTCCACCGTCGCCCATCTGCTTGCCGAGCAGGGGCACGAGCTTGTGGGAGTACGGTTCACGCTCTGGAGCGACCCACTCGCGCCCGCGATGGCGGAGATTTTGCCGAGCAAGTGCTGCAACGCCCAGACGGCCGCGCGCTCGGCGTTCGTCGCGAAAAAACTGGGGATTCCCTACCACGTCATCGATCTGCAGGACGCCTTCAAGCAGGAAGTGGTGGATCCGTTTTTGGACGGCTACAGGAAGGGCATCACGCCCAACCCCTGCATCAGGTGCAACCGCACCATCAAGTTCGGCAAGCTGCTCGAATTGATGAAGGAATTCGGTTGCGACCGGCTCGCGACCGGCCACTACGCGCGGACGGCGCGCGAGCGCATGGCAGACGGCAGCGACCGGCATTTGTTGCTGGAAGCGGCGGATGCGGCCAAGGACCAGAGTTACTACCTCTACGGCCTCACGCAAGACCAGCTCCGCCACGTGCTGTTCCCGCTGGGCGCGATGCAAAAGTCCGAGATCTATTCGCTGGCGCACTCCTTCGGCGTGCCGTTCGATGACTACTACCGCGAAAGCCAGGACCTGTGCTTCTTTCCCGAAAAAACGCCCGAGGAATTTTTGAAGAGACATCTAAAAGACTCCATGGAGCCGGGCAGGATCGTGCGGCGTGACGGCACGGTGATGGGAAAGCACGAAGGCCTTCCCCTGTACACGGTGGGCCAGCGGCGGGGTCTGGGCATCGGCGGTCTCACGATCCCGCTGGAGGTGGTCGCCAAAGAACCCGTAAGCAATTCGTTGATCGTCGAGGAGAAGGGAAAAGAGCGGACGCAGTCGATCGCGCTCACGGACGTCCGCTGGGTGTCGTGGAAACCCGAAACGGGACCATCTCCGTTCGAGTGCCGGGTGCGGTCGCTGAGCCCGCGCCTGCGCGGGACGCTGGAGGTGCGCGACGACGCAGCCGTCTTCACGTTCGAAACGCCCCAGCCGCCCCAGGCGCCCGGCCAGTCGCTGGTGCTGTACAGAGGCGAGGAGGTCGTTGGGGGAGGGGTTATTGCATGAGGATACAAAAGATATTAATGTCCAGCACTCCTGTGCATCCTTTGAATCATTGTACGCATGTGATTCCATTTTCACGTTCCTTTTCATGGTATTCTGCTCCCCTTTGCGTACCATCTTCTCCTTACGCCAAAGCCATATTTCTGCTATACTATCCTGATGCTTTCGGGCTCTCCCAACCGCCGGGCGACGTATGATGCGGACGGCAATATCATCCTGCCTCAGGCGGAACCGGTTTCCGATGCCCGAGCGCCCGAGCCAACCGAGCTGCACCTGGCTCCTGCACCTGCGAATACACCCCCGATCCGGGAAGAGATCGTCACCTGGAACATTCTGGAAAAGGACGCGGATGAGGCAGAGATGACGCGCGTGGAGCAATCGCGGGAACGCATGGCCGACGTACGGAAAATCATGAGTGGCATGACTGCGTTCACGCGAGCCGCGGTACAGGACGGCCTCGACCAATACCGTTACACCATCAGTCCGGCGCGCGGCAGAATAGGACTGAAGCGCCTGGGAGCCGACGTCCGAAATATTGGCCGCACATCGTGGCGATTTTTGGTGCAGCCGGTATGGGTGCCCGGACGCAAGAAGCAGCTGACACAATACAGCCGCGGAACGTTGTTCCTGTTCGATATCGTGCGCTTTGGCGGCACGTTTGCAGGCATCTTCCTCGTGCTCTTCACGGCCCTCAACTACCAGAGCTTCTGGCAAATCGCCAGCGCGCAGGTGGATACATTTTTGCAGGGCCCCAGCCTGGATGCCGCCGGCGAGCAGCTCAACGCCGCCATCGGCGGCGAGCTGGTGGAAGCCGCGCACATGCTCTCCGATGCCAAGGACCGCGGGGATCTTCTCGCGTTTCTGTCACCCGTCGGGCCGCCCGAAAACAGGATCGTGATCCCCAAATTGAATCTGAATGTGCCGCTCACCCAGCCATCCACGGCAGCCCTGCTGCGACAAGACTGGACGCAAGTGGAAGCCGATATCCAGGCCGCCCTGCGCGATGGAGTCGTGCACTACCCGGGCACCGCGCGTCCGGGCCAGGCGGGCAACTTCTTCGTCACGGGCCACAGTTCCTACTATCCATGGGACCCGGGGCAGTATAAGACCGTCTTTGCGCGCCTGCATGAACTGAACGTCGGTGACGAGTACTGGGTGTACTTCGGCGGCGACAAGCACCGCTACATCGTCCGCAGCAAGAAAGAAGTCTCACCCTCCGATGTCTCCGTTTTGGACCAGCCCGGCGACGCGCGCACGGCGACCCTCATGACCTGCACGCCCATCGGCACGACGCTCCGCCGCCTCATTGTGAAAGCGGAGGAAGTCGATCCGATCTCAGGCGAGGTACTGAAGGTGGGCGAGAAAACCAAAGCCGCCGTTCCCACAAGCGTGCCCTTAGAGGCGCTGCCCATCTGACCGGCTTCCGTGCGTTTACTCAGGTATACTCGGAACCGGATCGATCTTTCTGTGTGCCCTGCCGCCGTGGCGAAATGGTATACGCGGGGGACTTAAAATCCCCTGTCCTCTTACCGGGACTTGCTGGTTCGAGCCCAGCCGGCGGCACCATTCGACTCGCTTCTCGTGCTACGAGAAGCTCGCTCATGGTAAACCGCGATGTTTATCACCGGGCGAGTCGAATGACAGTGAGTGAAGCGCGTTAGCGCGGAGTCGCATTGCCCAACTAAAACAACCGTCCCCCATCGGGCACTCCCCTTTCGGGATGCAACAAAACAGCATTCCCCTCTTCATTCGGCATGCCGAGCGTGAGGCATTCCGAAAGATGCTTCCCGATCTGCTTGGGCGGGAAGTTCACCACCGCGATGACCTGCTTGCCCACCAGTTCCGGCCCCTCATACAGAGGCTTCAGCTTCGCTAGTGATTTTTTGATCCCGATCTCCGCGCCGAAATCGATCATCAAAATATGCGTCGAAAATTTCCCTTCCGGAAACGACTCGACCGATCGCACCGTGCCGACGCGGATGTCGACCTTGGAAAAGTCGTCGTGAGTGATCATTATCAAAGTATATACTACAGCAATTTTGCCGCACTTCGACGGGCTCAGGGTGACAACATTCTTACCGCATCATCTGCCTGATCCTCGCCGCGTGCCCCGCCGCGTTCGGATAGGTCGGATTGATTGCCAGCACCGCTTCGAGTTCCGCGAGCGCCTCGGGCAATTTCCCCTGCTCCGCCAACAGCCCGGCAAGGTGATAGTGCGCATCGGGCTCATGCGGGTTCAGTTCCACCGCACGCCTGTAGGCCGCAATCGCTTTATCGGTCAGTAGAAGTTTTTCGTACTGGAGCCCGACGTTATACTGCGGCTCCGCGAGATGCGGCGCCTTCAATGACGCAATTTCGTATTGTGTGAGCGCGTCGTCGCCCCGCCCCTGCCCCTCGTACGCCATCGCCAGCACGTAGAATGCGGCCACTTCGTCGATGTTCAGCGTCTGCTTTTTCAGGAGAGGTTCCACCGCTTTCTCGTACGCAGCAACCGACCCGGCAATGTCGCCCTTCTCTTTGAGCAGATCACCCCTGTTGATGTGTGCGGCTGTGAGCTGCGGATCGATTGCCAGCGCTGCGCTGATCTCGGCTTCTGCCTCCGCACGCCGGCCGTCCATTTTGAGCAATGACCCCAAATTGGTATGTGCAAGCGCCGATTCCGGATACTGTGCGATAACAGTGCGATACAGCGTTTCGCTGTTTTGCCACGAGCCTGCCTGCCGGTATGCCTGCGAGGCGAGGACCAGCAGCAATGCGACCGTCAGCCACGGGACCGCGATACGTAAGCGCGTGCCGCTGTGAATGAGCCTGTCCACGACGGAGGCAACAAGCAAAAAAATGCCTGCCGAGGCAAGGAACGCGTAGCGATCAGATGCGAAAAAAAGGAATCCGTTCTTGAGGAAGTTGGTGAAGTTTGGCACGAGCAGGATCATGTACCACGCGACGCCGAAGGCAAAGATCCTGTACCGGCGTAGCATGACAGCGGCAGCCGCGAGCAGCACGCAGAGCAAGAGCGGAATCAAGAACTCCAACGATCCGAGGGTGACGGGAGTGTGCTGCGGATAGATGACCGAAAAAGCAGACGGCCAGATGATCTTCTGAAGGTAGAAAACAGTGCTCTTCGCCGCGAGCAGGACATTCTCGCGCGTGCTCGATGACGCGATGACGCCGCTCTTGCCGACGACCGCGATGATGCCGAAGATAGCGGAGAGGACGGCGTACGGGACCTTCTCCTTCCAGACGTCCCTGGTGAATACCCGTCCCTGGTACCAGTCGACGAGCATGAGAATGACCGGGAGCAGGATGATGGAGACTTTGGAGAGAAGCCCCAGCGCGAACGCGACGATGGAGAACAGGAGCCACCGTCTTCCGCCATCGCGACGGTACGAGAGGTACCATCCTATCGACAGGAAGAAGAAGAGCCCCGAGAGAAGGTCTTTCCGCGCCGCGGCCCAGAGGATCGCCTCGGTATTGAGCGGATGGATCAAGAACAGAACGGCGCACAGTAGCGCAGTAAGCCGGCTGCCCGTGAGTTCCATGGCGACCCAGAAAAGCGCCCAGGCCACGCAGACGGCGATCGCCAGGTTCGTCAGATGAAACCCGAACGGATTGAGGCCCCATACCAGGTGATCGATCTGGTACGAGAAAAACGTGAGCGGGATATAGAGCTCGGGGTCGTAGTGCGTAGAAATAAACCAGAGGGACTTGATGGTGATTTCCTGCACGGCTGGATTCTTGTAGATGAGAAGATCGTCATCGAGGGACACGAACATATTTGTCAAAAACGGCCCGTACAATGCGAGTCCGACCAAAACAAGTACAAGGGGGACATGCCATACCCGGTGCGCAAAACGCGCGAACATGAGCGTACGGTAGCCCAGAACCTGCCTGCTGGAGACTTTTCAAACAAGCATATTTGTGTTATAATATTCGTGAAATGCATATCAATATCCGGAAATGGCCCTTCGTGCAGCTGCGCGATGAACCCGCAGCCCTGAACCTGGGGTGGATCGCCCTCGGCGTTATGGTGCTGAGTTCCTCCACGTACAACGCCTTCGCCAAGATTCTCACGGGGGTCCTCTCGCCCATCACGCTCGTCTTCATGAGCGAAATGCTCACCGGATTCTTCGTGCTGCTGTCGTTTGGCACCGTGCCGACATTCAGGGCATTCCTGAGTCTGGAAAAGAAATCCTACATCCCGCTGCTCCTCATCGGCATGCTCAACGGCGTACTGGCGCCGCTGTTGCTCTTCGTGGGTCTCAGCAAAACGACGGCCATCAACGGAGCCCTCTTCGGCAACGCCGAAATGGTATTTCTGACGCTCCTTGCTGTTGTCGTTCTGCGCGAGTCATTTCACCGGGCGCATGCGCTGTCGATCCTCACCATCCTCGGCGGCATCATCATCATCGCGCTCCGTGGGTTCACCGACGGCATCGAGCTCTCTGTCGGCGACTTCATCGTCGTCGTCTCCTGCTTCTGCTACGCGACTGGGGGCATTGTCTTTCGCAAATTCTTGCCGCATGCCGACCCGAACATCGTCATCCTCACGCGCTCGATGGTGGGCATGACTGCCTTCTTCCTGCTCTCTCCGTTCGTCTCGCATCCGCTGGTAGCCGAAATCGCCGCGTTCCCGCTCCAGGTGCTTCCCGTGCTGCTCGGGTTCGCCTTCATCTCGCGCTTCCTCAACCTCTTCAGCTTCTACGAGGCCATGGAGCGCCTCCCCGTGACCACCGTCTCTTTCTGCCTGAACCTGCCCGTGATCGGTTCCATCGTCTTCTCGGCCTGGTTTCTCGGGGAATCGATTGAGCTCTATCATCTGATCGGAGGTGCATTCATCATCGCCGGAGCGCTCATGCTCGAAATGGCCGGCATGCACCCGAGCGAGCAGCACCTCGATAAACACTTGAGACATGGGAACATGAGGTCACCCACGTAAAATTCAAGATTGAAGGTCGAAGAACGAAATACATGAAAGCTTTTGACCTTCAACCTTCGACCTTCAGATGTTTCGTGCAGCTATTTATACAACTGGAGCGCGATACTGAGCATCTTGCACACCTCCGCCCTGTTCACCGGTTTCTCAGGACCGAACTCGCCCGTCAGCCTCCCCTGCGCATCCTGGTACCCGGCGACGATGCCGTCGCGCACAGCGGTGGCTATGGCCGGGGCGAAGAGCGTCGATGCATTGACGTCCGTAAAAAGCGGCTTGACCGGGTCCGGATCCTGCAGCTGGACCCCGAACGCCTGAAGGATCGTCATCACCACCTCGCTGCGCGTCGCCGGCCTGCGGATATCGGTGGTGCCGTCGGAATAGAGCGCGAATGAATGCGACTCGGCGCAGGAGATGTACGGAGCCGACCACGCGCCTGAAGCCAGCGGATTGAGCGGCGCGGCGGGGCAGGACGCCTTGTCGATACCCGCTGCCTCGACGGCCATTTTGCCGAGCTCTTCGAGCGTCACGCTTTTTTCGGGACTGAAGACCCCGGTGGGGATCCCGTTCGCGTCCTTGTATCCCGAGACAATCCCCCGCTCCGCCATGTCGCGCACGTACGGCGCGAACCATGCGCCCGACGGAACATCCTTGAGTGCATACGGTACGCCGTTCATGCGGAAGGAGACGAAAGCGGAGAGCGACGGATCCTCCGTCCGCGTCTCCCCCGTATCACGCCCGTCATCGGAGAAAAACTCACTGCGCGATTCCAGCGCGTCTTCCGATGCCTGCTCCGACGTATCGGACTCCATTTGGATCAACGCCGATTCTGCCGATGACACGTGCTTTTGCAGGTCCTCGTAGGAAGCCGCGCCGGAGGCGGCAGGAACGCCAAGCGATAGCAGTAGTGCGAGAGACGTGATGCGCTTCATGGATCGAAGGGTAGCAGGATCCCCGCTCATTTATAGATTGACCTTCCCCGGACGCCATCGCGAAAGTAGCATTGGAGCAGAAAGGAGGTGACTCATGTGCGAATACGTGCTCATGATCACTCTTTTGCCAGTGGCAGCCGGTCTGCCACTCATCGCGATGGCTCTTGGTGCGTACTGGTACGCAGCAAGAACATTACGACAAGTCCGCCAGCTGAGTAGCTGACGGCATGCAGCCCTGGACTCCATTCCGGGGCTGCTTTTATTTTCCCCGATTCGGGACTTGCTCCTGCATGTGCACTCCAGTACTCTCCGCGGGACATGACGAAGAGGATTGATCCCGGCGCCCTGGCGCCCCAAGCGGGCGAGGGAGCTGATTTTTCAAAAAAAGAAATCCAGACGATCCTCCTTCTTGGCTCCGGCGCACTGAAAATCGGCGAAGCCGGCGAGTTCGATTACTCCGGCAGCCAGGCGATCAAGGCATTCAAAGAGGAAGGGAAACGGGTCATCCTCATCAACCCGAACATCGCCACGAACCAGACCAGCTGGGGCCTGGCCGACGGGGTCTATTTTGTACCGGTGACCCCGCAGTTCGTGGAACGCGTCATCGAAAAGGAAAAGCCCGACGCGATCGCGCTGAGCTTCGGCGGGCAGACGGCGCTCAACTGCGGCGTGAAGCTCGATGAGACGGGCGTGCTCAAGAAGCACGGCATGACGGTGCTCGGCACACCGGTGGACAGCATCCGCAAGACCGAAGACCGCGCGCTCTTCAACGCGGAACTCCGCTCGATCGGCGTCGACGTGCCGCGTTCGTTCGCGTGCGAGTCCATCGTCGACTGCGTGAAGGCGGGCAAAGACATCGGGTATCCCGTCATCATCCGCGCGGCGTTCGCCCTGGGCGGCAAGGGAAGCGGCCGCGCAAAGAACGAGGAAGAACTGCGCGAGATCGTGAAGGTCGCGTTCGTCGAATCGCACCAGGTGCTGGTGGAGGAGGATCTGACCGGCTGGAAGGAAATCGAATACGAAGTGGTGCGCGATGCGGCCGACAACTGCATCACGGTCTGCAACATGGAAAACGTCGACCCGCTCGGCATTCACACCGGCGAGTCGATCGTCATCGCCCCCAGCCAGACGCTCGACAACCACGAGTACCAGATGCTCCGGAGCATCGCGCTCAAGGTGATCAGGCATCTGAAGATCGTGGGCGAGTGCAATATCCAGTACGCGCTCGATCCCCGCTCCCGCAAGTACCGGGTCATCGAAGTGAACGCGCGCCTCAGCCGCAGCTCCGCTCTCGCGTCCAAGGCCACCGGGTACCCGCTGGCATTCATCGCGGCGAAGCTCGCCCTCGGGTATTCCCTGCCGGAACTCAAGAACGCCATCACGAAAGTGACGTGCGCCGATTTCGAGCCCAGCCTCGACTACGTGGCGGTAAAGATCCCGCGCTGGGACCTGCAGAAGTTCCGCTTCGTCTCCGATCAGGTGACGAGCGAAATGAAATCAGTCGGAGAGGTGATGGCACTGGGTCACTCGTTCGAGGAAGCGCTGCAGAAGGCGATCCGCATGCTCAACATCGGTGCAGACGGCCTCTATCCGTCGCCCTTCAGTTTCGAAGATATCAATCGAGAGATTCGCCGGCCCACGCCGCGCCGCATCTTCGCCGTGGCACAGGCACTCGCAGGTGAGTGGACGCCTGAGGAAGTGAACATCGCCACGGGCATCGACCGGTGGTTCCTCCAGCGGATCCAGGCCTGCGCCCACATCGCAAAGGACCTCTTCACCACCAAGGCGGCCCCCGTCGGGCGCGACCTGCTCCGGCGCGCGAAGATGGCCGGCTTCTCGGATGCGTCCATCGCCTCGATCCGGGACGGGAAGGCGGCCGATATCCGCCAGGCGCGCAAATCGATGCGCATCACTCCCGTCATCAAGCAGATCGATACGCTCGCGGGCGAGTTCCCGGCGCAGACCAATTATCTGTACATGACGTACCACGGCACCGAACACGACGTGACCTTTGATAGTTGGCAGTTGAAAGTTCCGCAGGACAATACTGGCAACTCACAACCATCAACTGACAAGAATGGCCGCGTCCTGGTCCTCGGGGGCGGCCCGTACTCGATCGGTTCGTCCGTGGAATTCGACTGGTGCTGCGTGCAGGCCGCGCACGAGCTGCAGCGGCAGGGCTACGAGGTGTGCATGATCAACAGCAACCCCGAGACCGTGAGCACCGACTACGACGAATGCGATGCACTCTTTTTCGAGCAGCTCACGGAAGAGCGCGTGCTCGACATCGCGGACATCGTGCGCCCGCAGGGGGTCGTGGTCTCGATGGGCGGGCAGATCCCGAACTCGCTCAGTCCCAAGCTTGCGGCAGCAGGCCTCCCCATCCTCGGCACCAACCCGAAAGACATCGACCGCGCCGAAGACCGCCACAAATTCAGCACGCTGCTCGATACCCTCGGCGTCGACCAGCCCGAATGGAAGGAATTCGCCGATATGACCTCGGCACAGGCTTTTGCCGAAAAGGTGGGCTACCCGGTGATCGTGCGCCCCAGCTACGTCCTCTCGGGTGCGGCAATGGCAGTGGTGCATTCCGGAGAAGACCTCGAATCGTACCTGAAACAGGCGGCACTCGTGTCGCAGGAGGCGCCCGTCGTGATATCGAAATTCGAGCAGGGCGCCAAAGAAATCGAGTTCGACGGCGTGGCGCAGCACGGGACTGTCCTGCTCTATGCGATTTCGGAGCACATCGAAAACGCCGGCGTGCACTCGGGTGACGCAACCATCGTCCTGCCGCCCCAGCGCGTGAACCTGGCGACGCTACGCACGCTCAAGAACATCGCCAAGCAGATCGCCAAAGAGCTCTCGATCAGCGGGCCGTTCAACATACAGTTCCTCGCCCGCGATAACCGGCTGATGGTCATTGAATGCAACCTCCGCGCAAGCCGCAGCTTCCCCTTCGCCAGCAAAGTGACGGGAGTCAATTTCGCGCAGCTGGCAACGCAGGCGCTGCTCGGCCGTGCGCCCGTGGAGAAGCGGTACCAGACGGTGGACTTGGACCATGTGGGAGTGAAGGCAGCTCAATTCAGCTTTTCTCGGCTGAAGGGTGCAGACCCGAGATTGGGCGTGGAAATGGCAAGCACCGGCGAAGTCGCGTGCTTCGGCGAAACCGCCGAACAGGCGCTTCTGATCTCGATGCTTGCCGTGGGCTTCAAGATGCCGCAAAAAAGCGTCCTCGTGACGGTGGGCAGGCTCGAGGACAAAATGGACCTGCTGCCGGCGATCCAAAAGCTCCACGAGCGCGGGTTCACGTTCCTCGCAACAGCTAACACGCACGCGTTTCTGGAGGCTCGCAACATTCCGTCGGTGCTGCTGCACAAAGTGTCGGAGCCGCGCAGCCCCAATATCCGGGAATACCTGGAGCAGAAGCGGGCCGATCTCGTCATCAACATTCCGAGCCACCAGGGCGGCCGGGACCAGACCGACGGGTACTACATCCGTCGCCTTGCCACAGACCACGGCATCCCGCTCGTGACAAACGTCCAGTTGGCCAAGCGGCTTGTCGAAGCCATGGAAGCGGAGAAAATCGAGACCCTTCCGCTCATGCGGTGGCCGGACCTGCTCGAAAACAGCCTATAACCGGCGTTTTTTGTCATCCGTTTCTAGTTCTTTGTTTTTCGCATATGGAAACTGCAAACGAAGAACTCATGGCCGGGCTGGCAAGCCTTCGCTTCTTCTTGTCATCTCCCCCCTTTCCCGTACAATATCTCGGCTCTCCCCCATTTTCCCATGGCAGAAGATATCCTTCTCGACGACGACGCGGCCACCGTGCAAAGCAGCGGTGCGGCGTTCGGCGACGATGATCAGACCCTCATTACGAAAGAAGGCCTGAAGAAGCTCAAGGACGAGCTCGAGGAACTGAAGACCGTCCGTCGTCAGGAAGTAGCCAACCGCCTGAAGGAAGCCATTTCGTACGGAGACCTCTCGGAAAACTCCGAGTACGAGGAAGCCAAGAACGAGCAGGCATTCGTGGAAGGGCGCATTTTGGAGCTCGAGGCAAAAATCAAGAACGCGAAGATCATTTCCGAAAAACACGCGAAGGAAATCGACATCGGCTCCACCGTGACCCTGACCAACAAAACCGAGGGTGACGAACCGGAGCGATACACCATCGTGGGCTCCACCGAAGCGGACCCTCTCGACCACAAGATCAGCAACGAATCCCCCATCGGAAAATCGCTCCTCGGCAGGCGCAAGGGGGACCTGGTCGAGATCCAGTCGCCGTCGGGCATCATCAAGTACGAGGTGGTCCAGGTCAGCTGAGCGACATCCACGCACTGAATCTTTACGCCGGACCCCGCAGGCTCTAGGCTAGCCGTATGGCAGATGCGACAACTCCTCCGGCACAATCCGCGGCAACAGGAGCGTCGGCCGGTTTGGCGGTGCCGCCCGAGGTGGAAAAAAAATATCCCGACCTCATCAGGCTGATCCGGAGTTCCGAAAGCATGAATGACGAGGAGCGGCAGTACTGGATCAATATCCTGCCCATCATGACGGCGGAGCAGGTGAAGAATTTAAACGACATTCTCGACAACGAGCGCAAGCAGCTGGCGGCGATCGACGCGAAGTACCAGACAGAGGTGAGTAAAATCGGCAATGCGGAGCTGGTGCGCAAGACCGAAGAGGAACGCAAGAAGCGCCGCGCCGAGCGTTCATCCACAGAAGCCACGCACAGGGAGCAGGAAGACAAAGCCGCAGAGGATCTGCTGAAGAAGATGGAAGACGCAAAGTGATCGGATTGTCATGGTGAGCGGAGTCGAACCATGACCGACTTTGATGAGTCATTATCACCCTTCGACTACGCTCAGGGTGACAATGATTGGTCTCACGCTTTCAATGCCGTGCACCGGAGCACGCATTCGTCGATGAGCGCCAGCAATTCCTGCGGTGCCTCGCCGGTGGCACGGTAGCCGCCGGTTTTCAGAAGCTGATCCGTGTGCGATGCCCAGGAGACAAGGGACGAGACGTTCTTCGTAGACGCTTTTTCCGCGAGCGGCAGGAGTGTCCGCGCACTCGGGAAGGGTACTTCTGCCTTACCCGCGATCTTCGCGGGGTTACGCTCCCCGTCCTGCACCGCCGCGTGAACCATCACAAGCATCCGAACCATCCACAAGAGGATGTTCCAGACCGAATGAGGATCCTCGCCCTGGCCCAGGAGCCTGCGCGCGTAGCGGATGGCACCAGGTGCGTCTCCACGCGCGATGAGGTTCGATAATTGCCATACCTCCTGCTCGCCCGACGGGACGGCCAATGATTCCACGTGCGCCTTCGTAATGGCGGCTCCCGCGTGGGTGCAGAGTTTTTCAATTTCGCGTGCCAGCATGTCCTGATCGTCGCCGACGGTTTCGAGAAGCGCGGTGACAGCCGCGTCGTCGATTGACGCCCCCTGGCGTCCGGCATACTCCTTCGCCCACTGCCGGAGTGCCGCGCCGGTGACGGGCCTGAACTCCTTCACCGTCGCAAGAGCGAGCAGAGACTTGACGCCGCCGAGGCGCTTGTCGGGCTTTGGATCCAGAAACACAAGCACACACGCCTGGTGCACATGCGCCGGCAGAGCCTCCACTTCCTCTTTTTCAAAGCGCGGAATACCCTCCACCATCACCAGACGCTTGTCGGCAAGAAATGGCATCACAGACACCTCGTCGAGCAACTGACGGTATGAAATCGCGTGGCCGTCGAGGCGGAGCAGGTTATCTGCCCCATGTTTTGCGACGAACGCCTGTTGCCAGGCGTTGCGCTCTTCGCGAAGCAGAAACGATCCCTCGCCGGTAAACAGGAAGATCTGACTCATCCGTGAGAAGTATAGACCACGGGGTGCCGGCTCCGCCTCCGCTTTTTTGGCTTGCATCTGTGGAAAGAATTATCAATTACCATGATTCATTCCAAAGTATTGTCAACATGCCACGGATTGAGAGAAGTGCGGTTTTGGGCTATACTATCTTGATATGCGCACCAAAAAACTCACACACATGTTACATCGGACCCGTCTCCAGACCGTGGCACTGGGCATCGTCTGCTCCATGGCCGCCTTTACGGTCGGTCTCGAAACCGCTGGCGACGTCCATCCGTACGACACGACCCAGGCGGCCGTGACGGCGTCGGAAGACTTGCCGAAGATCGCCCCCCGCGGCGACATCGACAATGACGGCATTGTGACGGTGAACGATGCGATCGTCCTCATCAACGTGGCGGAGGGCGTGGAAATCGCAACACCGGACATGGTGAAGCGCGGCGACGCCGACGGCGATTTCCGCATCACATACAAAGACGCGATCCGCGTGCTCTACTCGCTTACCCGCTGATGCCAATGACGTCTGCTGTGACTCTGCGACGGCTGGGCCTGGATGCGCTTGCTGCAGCATTGCTGCTGCTTGCCACCACGCCGGTTGCGATGACGCAGCAACCCAAGCCGCTGTTGGAGCTTCGGCCGCACTGTGAGGAGGCGGACCAGAGCAAATGCGCGTCCTTCGACGTGGCCAGCCCCACAACCATGCGCACGCAGGAGATGGCCGTTGGAATGACGCTCGACATGGATGTCATCGTCCGCAACCCCGCCTCCGCGCCCATCAGCGCTGTGCGTTCGTGGCTGTCGTACGATGCCGAGGTGCTGGAAGGAGTGTCCATCACGCTGGATCCTGCTTTCAGCATCCCCATTCCGGGAGAGGGTGAATTTTCGCCCGCCGACGGCTTTGCGAAGATCGGCGCGGCCACAGAGGAAGGAAAGGAGCCTGCGGGCACCATTATCCGCGTCGCCCGCGTGCAATTCACAGTCCGGCAGCCGCCGACCTCGGGCGTGTCGCCCATCGGATTCCACGACATAAAGCCCGACGGCAGGGGGCATACTGCCGTGATTGCATCAAACGACCCGACTCGCCAAAACATGATCACAGACCAGCTCGGCAGCCTGCTTGTGCGTATCGCATCGTCGAACGTGGCCCCAGCGAACCAGTCGTCTTCCATTGCCCCCGCAGCTGCGTCCTCGCAGGCAGCACAGGTCAGCTCGTCCGCTGCCGCCGCCTCGTCGGCGACTCCTGTCGTTCAGCAAGCACCTGCATCGTCGTCTGCCGCTGCCGCCGCAGCCAGCTCGGTTCCGGGCCCCGGCACAAGCAGCTCCGCTGCGCCCGCGCCGGTCGCAAGCACGCCCTTCAACCTGCTGCAGGTGCAGAACCTGCGCGTGACGAGTGAAAAAACCACTCTGTATCTGGCATGGGACAAACTGAATACGCCTCGTCTGCAGGGGTACAACGTCTACTACGGAACACAGATGGGCCGTTACATTCAGAGACGGAGCCTGCCTGCGAGCGCCATCAGCCTTTCCATCCGCGACCTGCCGCTTGGCACGGCGTATTACGCATCGGTCCGGGCGGTGGACGACAAGGGAATCGAAAGCGCGTTCAGCCAGGAGGCGGGCGTGGAGATCGGCAGCCCCAACACCTCGACGTCTCCGCTCCTTGCCATCCCGCCAGAAGGGGGCCAGCTGACCGGCGACGTCACGGGACCGAAGAACCCACTCGACAACGGCACAACTGTCCCAGGTGAATCGGGCTCCTCTTCCGTACTGCTGCTGCTGCTCGGGGCCTCCGCGGCCATCGGCATGGCCGTTGCCCTCAGAAGGCAGTTCATCGCAATTTCCTCCTCCGGACACTCATGACCGACATGCATCCTCACTGGCGTTCAACGGGGACCGACGCCGACACCGGCGAAGAGCCCGTCAAGATTCATATAGAGGACCAGGAGGCTCCGGCAGGATTCCGTGGCGTCAGCCGGGCACCTGCGGCAGTCGTGGGTATCGCGATGGTACTGGTCGCCGGCTTCTGGGCGATGGGAGGCCGGGGCATGTTCACGGGCCAAACAACGCCCCGAGATACCGACCGCGAGATTCACATCACATCCACCGGGCCGGCGCCGGTTGTTCTTGTTGCGGAACCCGGCGACACGCTCACCTGGATCAATGATGACCAGCAGCCGCACATTGTCACCTCTCAAACGCTGATGACATCCAGCGGAACGGCCCTCTATTCCACTGCGATCTTCCCGGGCAACTCGTATCAGGTCACCATCGCCGCCACGGCCGAGGATGGCGCAAACGAGTACACGTTCACCTCGAGTCCCTTGTGGAAGGGCCACATCGTCGTCGCGAAAGGCGGATGTCCCCCGAAGGAGCTCCTGGGCGGCGCAGACGGAGTGGGACTCCCCCGCTACAACCCGTGCCGCGATTACGATGCGCTGAAAGCCAAGGCCGCATCTGCACAACCGTTCCCTCCCTCGTCTGCCGCGACAGCTTCACAGCAACCGACTTCATCCGCGCCTGCCGTCGCACCTCCGGCCTTGCCTGATCCGGACCCAGTACTGCCGCCGATCGAGAGCGGTATCACCAACCCGCCTGCAGAGCAGGATCCCGGCAATGCAGACATACATAACCAGGAGGACCCCTTGCCGTACAACCCGTATACAGTCGTTTCCGACGGCGCACAGCCGAATGCAGCACCCGTCGACGGAGATGGAAGTAAAAAGCCTCCAAGCCAACCCGGCTCAGGCCCCGAAGTATGGGTGACGGTTGTGCTGGCGCTCTGCACGGGAGCCGTTCTCATACGGCGTCACCTGTGTGCCTTCGAGATCCCGGATGAGCGGTAAGACGCACCGTCTGCCCCGGTAAACGCATCGAGATCCACCTCGCCCAGGTAGACGTCTTTCCCGCGTTCGCCCGCGAAGAAGAGCATGCCGTCGTCGTACACGCGGATATCGGTATGGGGAACCATGCAGCAGGAACTTGTCCTGATGGCATCGAACGCGGGTGTGATGGGCCGGCCATTGAACAACACGTACTCGCTATCCCCCTTCCTGCCCACGAACCCCAGGACGCCGCGGTACGCGAATGCGCCGTGTGAACCGTCCACGCCGTAGCGATCGTTCAGGAAGGAACCGTCGTACCAGGTGTCGACCGGGATCTCCTCCGAAGCGGGCGTCTCCTCGCCGATCGTCTCCCTCAGATCACGCCGGAACGTGACGGCGGCTTTGTTCTGGACCACGCGCCTCTCCAGCACGGGACCGTCGGCGGCAACGTACATACGCTCCGTAAAAACAGGCTTCTTGTTCACGAACACCGTCCATACGTCGCGGAACGGATCATCCGATGGCGAATCGAGCCTGCCATTCATGATCTCGTGCCACCCGGACCGAAACACCTCGCAGGATCCGCCTGCTGGCAAACCGACTTTTTCGCACGACTCGTGCCGCATGCCCCCGAATTCCTCGGCCCTGGCCTCCGCATGCGTCGCCAGGCGCCTCGCCCCGTACTCGCCATGCTCCTCATCGCCTTCGTACCGGACTTCCGACTCGGCAACCGCCGCGATGCGGCGCTCGCTGTATCCCGGCACATCGGGCAGGACTGCACTCGCGGCGCAGGCAGTCAGCAGGAAAAATAGGAGGGGGGCTGTTTGCTTCATGGGTGGAAACGTCGCGTCTCGTATCAGTGTACGCATACCCGGCCCTCGGCAAATACATTTCCCCATGCAACTTATGTCTGTCGACAAAAAGATGTCATTCCGAGTAGTTCGTCCGCTATGCGGACGAACGTATCAAGGAACGATGGAGGGGTGTATGTGTGTCTGCTCTCCTGCTCTCGTCTCTGATTGCGAAAGATGATCATCCCGCCACCGGCATCTGCCGGGAGCGCATCGTCACCGTGCACCCCAGCGACTGCAGCGTGTTCTGGAGCATGCGGTCGCGTGAGTTCGAGAGCGACCGGCGCAGGTACACCTGCACCGCCGTGCGCTCGGGGTAACTCTTCACCCAGTTCATGAGGTGATCGACCTCCAGCTGGACGTCGCTCTCGGTCTTCGGAAGCTCCTGGGACCAGTCGACGATCACGTGTGCGGCCTTCTTCCAGGAAACGGTCGGTTCGGCGGTTTGCATGGTTGCTTGGGGTAGGTGATGGAACGAGTGTACGGTCGTACACCCTTCAAATCAAGAGCATATTTCGGGAAAATCTGCGGTCATTCTTTCTTCGCTTCCACTGAAGAAAAATTTCAGACCGGCACGCAAAAAATAATGTGATGACGCCTGGATTCATGCAGGGAGTCGAGCGATTCAGAACTGCGCGAGCGACTCGGCGATCAGATGCATGTCCGCGTCGTACTCGCCCGCCTCCGGGCGCGCGATCATCAGCCAGTTGCGCATCACGCCGTCACCGGGATTGAACGGCCCGTACACATCATGATCTTCTTTGATCTTTTCAAGCACGCGCCCCGGCGGCAGCTTGATGCCGAGGGCGTCCTCGTGGAGAAAGGCCACCATCTTCTTTCCCTTGTACCACGACGGGCATCCGAAGGTCTTCCTGCGACGCAAACCCAGCGGGAGAAAGAGTGCATCGGCCCAGTCTTCCAAATCGGGTCGGGACATGGGCGCAGTGTACACCCGCCGTACGGCTCTACTTCTTCGTGCCGTCGCACCCGTCGCACATGCCCGACAGCAGCAGGTCCAGCGCATGCTCCAACTGCGAAGCGTCTGCCGCCGGCACCGGCTTGAAGGCGGCGTCGAACGTCTTCTGCATGATCCGGAGGGCCTCCTCGAGCACCTCCACGCCTTTCGCCGTCATGCTGAGCATGTGCTCGCGCCTGTTCTTCTCGTTCTCTTTGCGCACGATCAGCTTCTTTTTCTTGAGTGCGTCCACCTGGCGGCTCACAGCGGCCTGGGTCAGATCACGGCACTTGGCGATGCAGTGCTGCGAGCACTCGGGGTTCAGCTTGAGCGAACGGAGAATCATGCACTGCGAAAACGAGAGCCCCAGCTTTTCCTGCAGCGCCTGGTCGGTCCTCCGTTCCAGCAGGAACGCGAAGCGGTGGAGCTTCAGGGCAGGCGCCGTGCACAGGGACCCTTTGATCATGCAAACGGCAGTATAGCCCTAATAAGAGGCGCAGAAAGGGACTTCTATCATTTCCTACGTCTGAATGGCGATTTTCGTCTGACGCGTAAGCAAAAAGACACCTGCCAGGATGGGTATGAGCGCTGCGATCTGGTACCACTGCACACGCTCCCCCAGGAGAAAGGATGCGAATCCAAGTGTGAAAACCGGAGCGATATTGCCGAGGGACACCGCTTTGGTCACCGGGAGGCGCCGCGTCCCCTCCATCCACAGCAGCTTTGCGAACCCGAGAAGCAGGAACCCGTTCACGGCGAGAGAGGGCCACGCGGCCAGCAGTCCGCCTGCGGCGGGAACGGGCTCGAGTACACAGGCGATGAGCAACAATGCGAGACCGCCGATGGAGCTGCGCACCGCCATGATGAACTCCGGGCTTGCCCGGCGCAGCGCGCGTTTGGCATGCATGTTCCCGATCGGCGGGAACATGGTCGAAACCACGATCAGCACATCGCCCGTGTTCCAACCCGACGCCTTGGGCAGGAGCACGAGCAGCACGCCGAGGACCATGCAGACGGCTCCGAGCACGTGCCCCGCGACGATCCGCTCATTGCGAAGCAGCGTGCCGAGAATCAGGAACGAGAAGAGGATTTCTGCGGGCGCAAGGAGTGCCGCGTTGCCCGCCGTTGTGTGGCGCAGGCCGAGGTATTTGATCGCGTAGTACACGACGGCGATCATGACAGTCGCGATGAGGATGTCCGTCCACGGTGCGTGCCGCCACTGGCCCCAGCTTCGCTTGAGCGTCACGACGGCAGAAAAGAACAGCGACGATATCAACGTGCCGATCGCCGCTGTCCAGAGGGGAGTGACATGGGAGAACGTGTGAATAGCAACAATCGGAAAAAGACTCCAGAGGACCGTCTGCGTCAGGATGCAGATCTCGCCGATGCGCTGCTCGCGTCCGGAAGACATGCCGCGAGTCTAGCATTGAAACACGGCCGCGATCCGCTCAGAATGCGCCCATGCAGGACGCCGCATCGCAGCTCAAGGAACTCCAGGAACGCAACCGCCGCGTGGAGCTCGATAAGGCGTGGGAAACGAGCGTCACGCGCCGCGCGTTCATCGCAGTCATCACGTACCTGACGGCCCTCGTGTTCCTGTGGATGATGAATGTCGAAACGTTCTACCTGAACGCGCTCGTCCCGGCGGGCAGTTACGTGCTCTCGACGCTGTCGCTTCCGTGGATGAAACAGCTGTGGATCGGGAAACGCGGATCAATGTGAGGTGGCGATGAGCACGCGGTTCCTGAGCGTCTGGAGCTGCATCGGAATCAGCTCACCCATGGGCAGCGCCAGGACGAGCCGTTTGTATTTTTCGTGCTGGAGCTCGATCGTCACCTGCGTTTTCCCCCACCGCGTCACGTACCAGAACTCCTTCCCGCGCTTGCCCAGGAACGTCCCCGCTTTGATCACACCCGGCACGAACGAACCCGGCATCCGCAGTTCCCACCACAGTGACTGCGGGATCCCGTGCGTCAGTTCCTTCACGTGCGTCATGGGAATCACAAACGAGCCGTGCAGGCTCCAGACTTTCTCCCAGAAAGACAGATCGACGCACAAGCTGCCGTTCTCGACGCGGAGACGCATGGAGCTATGATACTCGCGTCTTCGATTATTCGTCTTGTAGATGCCGCATTTATTCGCCACTCGACCAATAGGTTGTGCAATGCACGCTGACTTGTACGATCAACTTCTTATCACTGCGTCGTGATAGGGAAATCCGAGATCGTTCTTTCCCATTTCAAAGAGGTGTCCCATGTTGAGCACAACGCTTCTGCTGCTGGCTTTCGCCAGCCCGTCCTCTCCGGACGTAAAAAAGGAGGATAAATCGCCCCGTCTCCCGATGTTGCAGGAAGTGGCCGACTTGAGCGGCTATTACACCTGCAAAGGCGAGGAAGCTGGCGGCAAGAAATACGCCGGCATCGTCGTTCTGACCAAGCGTAACGACGTCTATGTCGTTACCTGGGTAGTCAACGGCGGCTCCACCTTCAGCGGGATCGCTATCCGCCAGGGAAACCAGCTCGCCGCGAGCTGGGCTATCCCGAACGACAAAGGTCAGATCATCCGGGGAGCGAACCTCTACCGGATCGAACCGACGCCCAGCGGCCCGCGTCTCGTGGGCCGCTGGGCATCTATCCCGGGTCCTGGGGTCCAGCAGGAGGAAATACTGTCATTCCTGAAAAAGCTGGAGACAGATGATTAACTTCCCAGAAGGAGTGATCTCGGACGCAGAAAGCCCTTTCTCCTCCGCGGGAAAGGGCTTTTGTATGAGTCCATGGATCAAATAGGCATTTTGCTGCCATTGAATAGCAGATCAAAAAACCATATAATTGAGGAACGCAAGCGTCGAGGGCAGCCTGGTTCTGCCATTGTTCTTTCACGCACATCATTGCTCATCACATGTGGGTCGGTACCGAAGCGGTCAAACGGGGCAGACTGTAAATCTGCTGGCTTACGCCTTCACTGGTTCGAGTCC
>CAYTEH010000009.1:37111-44745 GCA_964436765.1 uncultured Candidatus Peribacteria bacterium | reverse complement strand
ACCACACTTTAATTTAAATGTTAAAATGCAATAAGTCAAACAATTGATTAAGAATTACCGGGGATTTAGGAATAATCAAATCCCAATCTATTATTCTCAAGTCATCCACCAGCCCCATCCAAAAGCTACAATCAACACTATGCTAAATAATCACAAAATAACCGATGAGATGAGAGATTTTTTTACAAAGAGCGAATTAGATCTAATTGATCAATCTGCGGAAGCTAATACAGCGCTCACGAATCAAAGATTGATTGCAGCTCAGATTTATTCTGCCAAGCTTCTTGCAAGGGCTTATGAGGATCTTAAGAATTCTAATGAAAGAATTGCTAGCTCAAATGATCGCTACGCCTATGGAACGACAATTCTGACTGCTGGATTATTTTTTGTTTGACTCGTTCAAATGTTTATCCAAGCAATTGAAATTTTTGGAAACTCTCCCTATGTCTTTTTCTTCTTTGTCATCTCTGTTGTTCTACTTTTCACTTTTTCGTTCCGAAATATGTTTAGAGATTTTCGGATGAAAAAATAGGTTCAGAATACTTTTCCTTCACTCATCACCCCTCCGCCATCATCGTGCACCGGACGAGACGGAGCGTCGTGAAGGGAACCTGCTCTTCCAGTTGTTCGTAGACCGGCTTCAGCCGTTCGGTGCCCAATTCCTCGAAGGCCGTGCGGATGCGGGAGACCTCGGGTATTCCCTCCAGCAGATAGGAGAGCCGGACCGGAATCCCCTCTTCGATGAATTTTTCGATGTAGAGGAGCACGCGGTCGAGCTTCACACCGCAGGCTTCGGCCATGTGCTCGAGCGACGACTGCTTTTCGAGGTGCTTTTTGATGAGCGACGCCCGGAGTGCGCGTTTGCCTTTCTGGAGCGTGGCATCGCGCGCCGTCGTTTCCTCCGATGCATCCTGGTTCACCTCCGGATCGGGCAGCGTGAAGAACGGACGCGGGACGTAACTCTTCGAGGCTTCGGCAAGGGAATCGTACAGCGACGTGACGAGCGGCTCGGCCTTGATGCACTCGGGACGCCAGCGCTCGATGCTGAGGCCTTCCGCGCTCCGCACACGACTGAGCGCCACGTACGCCTGCCCCGGTTCCCAGAGGGCCGAGAGGTCGACTGTGAGGCGATCGAGCGACGCGCCCTGCGCTTTATGGATAGTAGTGGCCCACGCGAGAGTGACGGGGAAGTTCCACGCCGCCATGATTTCCCGCCCGTCGCCGTCGAGGCAGGAGAATTTCATCTTTTCGATCTCAAGGTCTTCGCCCGTCAGCAGCCGGATTTGGAGCGTGTCGTCGCCGAAACCCTTCACATGCCCCAGGCTGCCATTCACGTACAGGTGCTCGCCGGACATGTCGTTCTTGCGCATCATCACGAGCGCTCCCACTTTGATGTGCAGCTCGTCCGGGATAGGCAGCGCCTTCTTCGCCGGTTCCAGGTACCGCTCCTCGCCCTCGTAGTGCGTGGCAAACGAATGCAGACGCTCGGCGATGCCATCGAGCCGGTCCAGGTTATATTCCTCGGCCTTGATCTTGTGCGCGTACAGCCGCGTCCCCTCCGCATGCTGCGCCTCGGGCTTCATGCGCGCGTCGAGGAACGCACGCACCTGATCGTTCACGACGCCCGCACGGATGAAGTTGAGAATATCCAGGAACTCGCTGTCGCGGGTGCGCATCACGGTGGAAAGAAGCGCCGGCTGGAACTCGCTCTGGTTCCAGACCTCATGCAGGAACGCCCAGTCCTTTTGGCCGCCGGGTGAGACGGGCGGCAATTGGGCGAAGTCGCCGACGGCGATGATGCGCAATCCTCCCCACGGTTCATCGCGCCCGCGGACCATGCGCGCGATGCGCTCGGCCGTGGCGATGGTCTGGCCCGAGAGCATCGAGATCTCGTCGATCACCACGCAGTACGCCGACTGCAGGCGGTGGATGAGCTTGCGGTTCTTGCGCGCGCGGGCGACGGTGGCTTCCAGCCCGCCTTCCATGATCCCGAGACCGAAGAAGCTGTGGAACGTGCGTCCGCCCACGAGCACCGCCGCCGCGCCCGTGCTGGCGACGACGGGAAACGCCTGCGTTGGCTTGTTCGCGAGGTATTTGTCGAGCAGGAAACTCTTCCCTGTCCCAGCCGCGCCCGTCAAAAAAATATTCCCCTGCCGTTCCAGCTTCTCCAAAGCGCTCTGCTGGCAACTCGTGAGGCCGGTGGCGGGGGCAAGCGTCGGCATGGGTGAGGGACGCAGTGTAGCAAGAAAAAGAAAGCACGTTTGCCACATCCCCGAGATACCAGGTCACGATGGTTTTTCGAGGAGGGATTCACGTACAATCGGCCCATGTCCACCCACCCCCACTCCGAAACCACGCGCCTGGAAGCCTTCAGCGACGGTGTCTTTGCCATCATCATCACCATCATGGTGCTCGAGCTCAGGCCGCCGGAACATGCCGACTGGCAGAGCCTGCTCGCGCTCTGGCCGGTCTTCAGCAGTTACCTGCTCAGCTTCATCTACATCGCGATCTACTGGAACAACCACCATCACCTGCTGCACGCGACCACCGTGATCAACGGCCGCATGATGTGGGCCAACATGCTCCTGCTCTTCTGGCTCTCGCTTGTCCCCTTCTGCACCAACTGGCTGGGCGAAAGCCATCTGGAGCCGCTTGCCGGCGCAGTGTACGGTTTCGTGCTGCTGATGGCGGCCGTATCGTACTGGCTGCTGGTGAAAGCGATCCTCCGCCACCAGGGGCGCAACTCGGAACTGGGAGAAGCCCTCGCCGGCGACTGGAAAGGGAAAGTATCCCTCGTCGTGTACGCGCTCTCGATTCCCGCCGCGTACCTGAACACGTGGATCTCCTCAGGCTTGTTCGCGCTCGTGGCGCTCCTGTGGTTCGTGCCCGACCGGCGCCTCGCCCCGATGTTCGACCATTCGATGGATGGAAAACGAAAGAGAAATTGAGCTTGTCACGGGCGGAACCGAAAACCACATCGTGCTCATGAATGCTTTCAAAACATTCGGAATCGGAGGAAAACAGGCGCAGGATACGCTGGAAAGCGCCGGCATGTCGGCCAACCGCAATACCATTCCGCAGGAGACGCGTTCGCCCTTCGACCCGAGCGGCATACGGCTTGGAACACCGGCCATGACGACCAGGGGGTTCGGCATGGAACAGTTCGAAGAAACGGCGGCATGGATCGCCGAGGTTCTTCGGAATCCTTCGGATGCGGAACTTGTGCTCGCAATTCGCGAAAAAGTACGCAGACTATGCTCAGGATTCCCCGTGCCGTCTTCCGGACAACGCTAAAAGAATTTTCTCCCGTCTCCATCGCACACGCTTCTCCCTACGCCGCGCTTCCCGATTTCCCGCAAAGTGCCCTTACGGCCGGGGAACACATCGTCCTCCGGGCAGCAGCCGAGAAGGGCGGGGGATTCCGCGGATCGGTGTACGTGCGGCAAGGACCGGATGGGAATGGAATGGTTCTCTCGGACGGACAAACCGCGTATGTCATCGCACATCGAACGGACTCCGCACCCGACCCGGCGATCCTGTCGGATGTTCCGCATCAGGCACTGCTCGGACGGATACCCCTCATGGCAGGACTTGAGGCAAATTACCGGCTGTTCCCCAAAGATTTTGCATTTTGCAGGGACATGAAGGCCCTGAGTGCCCCTTCGCTGGCAAACGGACTGAGTATCGTGCCCGTGGAATCGGACGGGATGCTCGACACGCTCTGCGCCCTTCGTGCGGATTTCTTTTTTGAAGAATCAGGAAAACGTCCGGAGCCCCGGTCTCTCCGGCGGTCCCTGCAGGAAACGTTCCGCAATATCAAACCTGTCCTGCTCCTGCACAGAGGCATGCCCGCAGGCATGATCAGTTCCGAACTGCATTCCTCCGCGGGAGCCATGATCAACATGCTCTATATCGCCCCGCACATAAGGGGAAACGGTTACGGCTCGCTGCTGCTCCGCTGGTACATGAACCATCTGCGTCAGACATCGTGGCCCTTGTGCCTTTTCTATTCGCCGGGCAACGTGCCCGCGATACGGCTCTACGCAAGCATGGGCTTCCGGAAAGAGGAAGACTGGATACTGGGAATCAAAAAGTGATCGTAGGCGCTCTTATTTCGCCGTCGCGTCAAACTTGAGCGACACGATCATGCGTTCGAGCACCGAATTTTCCGGCACCCGGGTACCCTCCAGCACGTAGTAGGTTCCGTCTCTTTGCGTCACGTAACCATAACCGTCACCTGCACCCACGGTGAACCTGCGGTATCGGACACCCTTCACATCCTTCTCGGGCGACTGGCCTGCCTGCAGGTGCTCCATGATGCGACTGTCGGATGTACGGTATGCCTTTACAAGTATCCCGCCGAACCGTCCGTCCCCGAGCGCAATGCCATCGATGGCAATGGGCCCGCCCGACGCCGCGATGCTTTTAGAATCCTCCCAGACCGTGAATTCATCGGAGGGGTAATCAATGCTGAGCCCCAGGGAATCATCGTGATGCGTCCTCCAATGGACATATTTCGCGCCGGAATTGCCGGATGGCCCGGCACCTGGCGCCCCCGACTGGCAGGCTGCAAGAAAGAAGGACAAGGCAAGAACCGAGGCGGATAATTTTTTCATACAGGTCATTGTATCGGGCGCGAAGCGCCTGTCCATGGAACAAGACTCGTATTACGCAGTTTGACCAGCGGATTCGGATGGAGTCGGCGCGGATCCGGCGGCGGTTTCGCGCACAGGCTCGGGCCTGCCGACGTCGGACTGCAGCGGATCGGGCGCCTGCTTGCCCTTTTGAGGAGGAGACGGATCGTTGCTCATGGGAAGTGAAAAGAAAAAAGTGAAAAGTGCACAATGGCGGGGAGGGATCTTATTGAACGCACACACCGCCCGCGTCGGGATACGTTCCGTCGTACCGGCAGGTGCCTTCGGCGCACGCGATGCCAGCGATGCCACCGCAGAATTCGCCGATCCCCGCGCCGGCCCTGGCGGATACCTGGGCGGACGCCGCTGATCCTTCTGAACGTTGCGAGGAACTTTCCGAACTCACCGATGCCGAACCAGACGCATCATCGTCGTCCCGATTCATCTCGAGGCGGATGCGCGTCGCGGTGACGACATCGTCCTTCATCGAGACAGTCGTATGACCCGCGAGCGCGATATGCCCGTCCTCGTACGTGACGAGAGCGGTGTCGTCATAGACCCATTCCACGCCCGTGACATAGAACGTGCCGCCCGCCTGTGCCGAGCGCGGCGAGAGTTCGGCGATATGCTGCCGGATGTACGTTTCGCCCTCGGCCTGTATACGGGCCTGCGTGGAGGCCGCACAGCCGCTGAGAAGAATGACCGCAGAAGACACCAGAAAAGAGACTGCTGAATAGTTCAAAGTCATACGGTGAGGGGAAAGATGCACATGTAAGACACCTGCATCCCCGGTTCATTACCGGTCTCTGGTACCATGCGGACCGATGCGCGCACGAGGAATGCTCCGGCATACCGCATGGCTCCTTCCGCTGGCGGTCTTCATCGGCTTCTTTTTCTCGGCACTGCACGCGCGCCTGCCAATGATCGGCGGGGATTTCCCGATGTTCTTCCGTTACCTTATCGCAGGACGATGGCATGTCGCGCATTACGGGCTGGCGCCGCTCCGGTACGCGGTGCACCTGTGCGGCGGGATGCCGCTATACGGCCATCCGAATGACCTGTCGTATTCGCTGTTACAGGCGCTGGCGCTCGTCACGGACCCGTGGATTGCCATGGAGATTACGGTGCTTGTGACACTCCTCGCAGGCTACGCGGGATGGTACCGCGTCGGGAAGGACGTGCTCAAGCTGGGCGGGCCCTGGTCGCATGTGCTCGCGTTGATCGTGACCTCCCACGGATTCTACCTGATGCACCTGCTTGTCGGTCACCTCAACTTCATCCCGATGCCGTTCATAGGCTGGTTATTATGGCTTCTTCTTTCAGCCGAGAGTCCGCGGATGCCCCTTCTGTTGCGTGCATCCCTCTGCGCACTCCTGACAGCGATGATCCTGCATGCCGCGGGCTACTTCACGCTGCTCTTTGCGGGGTTCGTTACCGTACTGCTTCTTCCACCCCTCTTCGTATTCAGAAGGCAGACTCTGCCGGCCCCCGCGAGCCTTCTGCGGCGATGGGCGGTACTCGGCGGCGGAGCCGTACTTCTCTGCGGCAGCAAACTCGTTGCCGTCGGAAGCCTGATGCAGGTGTTCCCGCGCACGACTGTGTTCGGGACACTGTCCGTGACGACCAGCACGCTGCTTCTTGTGCTGCGTTCACTATGGTCGTTCCCGCAGGATGCAAGTGCGTTCCGCGGCATTCCCTGGGACTCGCATGAGAACAGCCTGTTCCTGTCCCCCGTGGTGCTCATGGGCCTGATCGTGGGCACCGGCCTCCTCTTTGGACCGATGCGAGACGGGATGCTGCGCCGCCGCGCATTCGTCATCGTCTATTCGGCGTTGCTGCTGGAAGTGTGTCTGGAAGTGGTTCAGGGCTATGGAGTGATACCTCTGATCCTGTCCTACTTGCCGTTCTTTTCGTCCCTGCGGGTGATGATCCGGTTCCTGTACCCCTTCTCGCTCGTGTTCGCGATCGGCGGCATCGCGGCGCTCCGGCACTCACTGGCGTCCGTACCGCGGTACGAGAAAACTGCGGCAGCGATCGCAATGGCGGTGACTGTCGTCGCGTTCCCGCTGGCTCACGGCAGTCTCGTCGGGCAGGTACGCCTGTATGCAGACCTGCACAAGATACGGAAAGACATCGGCCGTCTGGAAGCGAATCACTTTGAGCGCGTACCCGTGACAACTGTGATCTCCGGAAACACCACGTTCCTGGGGACGACCGGGCTCGTCTGCACGGAAGACGCCCTGTTCACGTGGGCTGGCCAGCCGCAGAGCCGCATCCTGAGCGAAGGACCGACGCGGTCGATCCGCGAAGGATTTTTCAACCTGATGAACCCCGCATGCTATATCTACCCCGACGAAAACGGCTGCCGCCCCGGCAGCCGCATCGCGGCCTCCGACACTGCGAACTTCGAGGCATTCATCACGGGCCGCCCCGTCACGTGGAACGTGTCGTGGGCCCAATGGCTCGCCGACCGCATGAGCCTCGCTGCACTTGCGCTGTTTACAGGCAGCATCCTCTGGCACGCTACGGGCCTGTGGAAGAAACACCCCGCACGATCCGGCACAGGCAGGGGGACGACACGGCCCGCGCGCCGTCGGTCTCGGTCGTGATCCCCGCGCATAACGAGGAAGAATCG
The DNA here is from genome assembly GCA_964436765.1 of uncultured Candidatus Peribacteria bacterium. GTDB lineage: Bacteria > Patescibacteriota > Gracilibacteria > Peribacterales > Peribacteraceae > CAYTEH01. Next base: position 37,476 of record CAYTEH010000009.1, on the reverse strand, counting down.
GTGGCACACGTGCTCCGGGATTGCCTCGCGGTGCTTCCGCGCTGCGCGGACAGGTTCGACATCACCGTGATCGACGACGGCAGCACCGATGGCACGGCGAAGCGGGTGCATGAGATGATGGCGGACCACCCGGGCACGATCCGGCTCGTGACGCATCCGCGGCGGCTCGGCTTCGCGGACGCGTGCGATGCCGCTTTCCGCGCGGGCATGAACGACTGGGTCATCTTGCTCCACGCAGACGGCCAGTACCCGCCGTCGATGCTCCTGGACGCCGTGCCGCTGCTCGCAACGCACGACGCGGTGCTCTTCGTCCGACGCCACAAGTACTACCGACCGCTGCGCGGCATGCTCTCGTGGGGGTACCG
>CAYTEH010000009.1:0-37011 GCA_964436765.1 uncultured Candidatus Peribacteria bacterium | reverse complement strand
TTCCGCCCGAGCGGGCACGTGAGTGAAATCATCGGCACGTGCCGCTCCTGCTCGTAATTTTTCCCCGTATTCTTATGTCTGATCCTGTTCTTCTCACCCTCCTGAGCGTCATCGGCGTCAGCCTGGTGTCCCTTGTGGGCATCGCGCTCGCTGGGCTGAAACCATCGTTGCTCCAGAAAGGAATGCTGTATTTTGTCGGCTTCTCGACAGGAGCCATCCTGGGCGATGTTTTTCTTCACATGTTGCCTGAACTTGCCGAAGGGGGGGATCTGGCTGCAGCCATGCCCATCGTACTCGGAGGCATGCTCTTTTCCTTCATCATCGAGAAGGCTATCCACTGGCACCACTGCCACGTCTTGCCCGGAAAGGGCGAGGGGCACTCGCATCATCATCACCCCGTGGGGTACCTGTGCCTCGTCGGCGACGGCATCCACAACGTGGTGGACGGCGTGCTCATCGCGGGCAGTTACCTCGTGAGCGTGGAAGTGGGCATCGCCACCACGGTCGCCGTGCTGCTCCACGAGATCCCGCAGGAACTGGGCGATTATGCACTCCTGGTGTACAGCGGCTTTTCGAAAAAGAGCGCGATGCTCTGGAACCTGGCATCGGCGCTCACGGCCGTACTGGGAGCGATGGCCGTACTGTTCATCCATGCAGAAATAGCGTCGATCGGACAATATCTGCTTCCGTTCGCAGCCGGCAACCTGCTCTATATAGCGGGCTCCGACCTCATCCCCGAATTACACAAGCATACCGGCGCACGTCAGGGGCTGCTGCAGTTCATCATGATGCTGGCCGGAATGCTGACGATGTACGCCATGCTGTTTCTCGAGTAGCTTCTCCTGGTCCGTATGACACGCCGGTTCCCGCTCATCATCCTGGCCGTTGCCATATTTGCCCATGCCGGTCCCGCGCTGGGGCAGATGCCCGAGCCAACCCAGGAATTCATGACGGCGGACATCACAGGCATCACGCAGGACAGACAGCCGGAACGCTCCGACGAAACGCTGGAGACGTTCGACCTCGAAATCATCAGCGGCTCCGAAGCAGGCAAGCGCATCGTTATCAGAAACGCGAATATTCGCGACCGCGACGACACGGTCTTCCGGGTCGGAGAGAGAGTGGTGATCCTGAAGCAGGTGAAAATCGATGGCAGCGCCGAATACCTGCTGGCGCAGAAGTACCGACTGCCGGCAATGATGTGGGTTCTACTGTTTTTCGTGGGTCTCGGTGTTCTTTTTGGCGGACGTACAGGCATCACATCCATCGCGGGCATCGGCGTGAGCGTCGGCATCCTCCTCTTCTTCGTCATCCCACGGATCGTCGCGGGCTCCGACCCGCTGTCCACAACAATGGCTGGCTGCGCAGCAATTGCGGTGACATCACTCTACCTGGCCCATGGATTCAGCAAACGCACGTCAATTGCGCTCCTCAGTACACTCATGACTCTGGGCATTTCGGTGCTGATGGCGGTGATCTTCGTCCATATGACGAAGCTTTTCGGCATGGGCTCAGAGGAATCGATGTTTCTGCAGACCGGACTTCTTCAGAAGGTAAACCTGCAGGGATTACTCCTCAGCGGCATCGTCATCGGCTGCCTTGGAGTACTGGACGATGTAACTACAGCGCAAACGGCAGCGATCGATGAAATCAGCAAGGCCAACCCGCGTCTGACCATGCGGCAGCTGATGAAGGCCGGACAATCGGTTGGAAACGAGCACATCGCCTCGCTTATCAATACCCTGGCACTTGCGTATGTCGGCGCATCGTTGCCGCTCCTCCTGCTCCTGCGCGATGATCAGACGCCGCTGTGGGTGACCCTGAACGGCGAATTCCTCGCGGAAGAAATCATCCGCACGCTCGTCGGAAGTGCAACACTGCTTGTAGCCGTCCCCGTATCGACCTGGTTCGCTGCATACTTTCTGCAGGGAGGGCGGGGAGGCGCAGGACACTGGGGACATTCACATACATGACCAATGATCAAGGGAATGGCCAGTTGCACAATAAAAAAAGTGTGAATGTTTTTTATTCATCAATGTATCTATTAATCATTTCACTGGTCATTGGTCACTGCTTCATTGGCTTGCCAGCCGTAGCTTCGCAAAGCGAAGGCTGATCATTCAGAAAGAAGGCCGCCCCCCGGCAGCCTCTTTCTCTCTAATCTGCTCTTTCTCTGTGTGTGCGTGCATCATCGTATCGGGATGATATTAAGAAGAGGTTAAGGTACGCTCGGCGCATGGCTGCGACGAAACGGCACATCATCGCTATCGGCGGCGCGGCGTTCGCGGGACCGGACCAGGAGCCGCTCTTTGAGAAGTACATTCTGAAGCAGACCGGCAAGGCACGTCCGAGAATCGCATTCCTTGCCACCGCGACGGGCGATACCCCCCGGTACATCGCGAATTTCTACGCCACGTTCTCGCGGCTCGACTGCAAACCGACCCATGTTCCCCTGTTTGAACGGACGCCGGATCTCCGAAAAACGCTCCTGGGCCAGGATGCGATCTTCGTCGGAGGCGGGAACACCAAAAGCATGCTTGCGGTGTGGCGCGAGTGGGGCGTCGACTCGATCCTCCGCGAGGCGTGGGAGAAGGGCATCGTGCTTGCGGGCGTCAGCGCCGGCGCCATCTGCTGGTTCGAGGAGGGCTCAACCGACTCGTGGGCGAAGGAGCTCAGGACGCTCCCCTGCCTCGGCTTCCTCCCCGGCAGCTGCTGCCCGCATTACAGCAGCGAGAAAGAGCGACGCCCGTGGTTCAAAAAAATGGTGAAGAGCGGCACGATCGCACCGGGCATCGCGATTGATGACGGTGCGGCTGCGCATTATGTCGGCACGCGCCTGCACACGAGTGTATCGACCCGTGCGGGGGCCAGGGTCTATCGTGTCTTCGCGGAAAAGAACCGTTGCCGAGAGAGCAGTATCTAAGAAGCAGACAGTGCAAATGAGCTTGATCGGCGTGCGCCATACGGGAATGATCGGCACATAGCGGAGGAAATTGACTTTATTTTATTTAGTGTAAAAATATCACTATGCTCACCAACATACGAGGATGGATGGATGAAGCCATCGCCATGCATCAGGATGCTCTCGGCCTGCGGGAGAGTAAGAACCGCCTGTGGGTTGCATCCGCAATAAAACTGCGTACGAAAATCCGCGAAATTGCCGATGGCCTCCTCATCCTGGACTCGGAGAATGCGCTGGAGACCGCAAGCAGGATTGAATCTCTTCTGCACGGAACGGGGCACGACACGTTGAACCACAACCTGCAGCACGTACTGGAAGAGGCGTACGAGTGCATGAACCGCAAAACAAACTAGGCGTGTGCCATCTGTCATCGAATGCAGGGCGAGCGGAAGAACATGGATGAGTGACCAGACCTCATGCATGCTTGCGGGAAGACATTGTGCGGAAGCGCACGGTGAACGTGGTGCCCTCGTTCTCGACGCTCTCAACCGCGATAGACCATCCGTGAAGCTCCGTGATGCGCTTCACGAGAGCCAGCCCGAGACCGAAGCCATCGTTGGTGCGCGAGGTATCGGCCTGGTAGAAGCGCTGGAACACGTGCGGCAGCGCGTCCTTGGAGATGCCGATGCCGGTGTCCTTCACCGTCAACGTGTCTTTCGCGAGCGTGACGGTGACGGTACCGCCGCTCTCTTTGCTGAACTTGATGGCGTTCGTCAGCAGGTTATTGACCACCTGACGCAGAAGCGCCGGATCCCCTTCAACCAGAATGCCCGGAACGACCGAGCAGTTGATGGAGACAGCCTTCCCCGCAGCAAGCGGACGGAATTTGTCGGCGGCGGTCTCTACGAGGGAGCTGAGGTCCACCTGCTCCTGTTGAATAATAAATTTGTCCAGTCTTGCGAGCTCCAGCAAGCGCTCCACAAGGACGGAGACTTCCTTTAAATCTTCCTTCGCAGACGTGATGCCTTCCTTGTATTTCCCCGTCCGCATCGCAAGATCCAGGGAGGAACTGAGCGTCGCGATGGGCGTACGCAGTTCGTGGCTGGCGTCCTGCGTGAATTGCTCGAGCCGTTCCACCATCTGCTCGGCGGGCGCAAGACTCGTACGCGCGAAGAAACGCCCCACGCCGAACGTGAGCGCCGAAATCCCCACGCTCACGAGCAGATACATGAGCGCGCGGAACGGCAGGTCTCCCAGCTGCAGCCGCTCGACCTGGCCTATCTGGACATAACCCAGCACGTTCCCATCCCGCTCGATGACGCCGGTGAACATGTTGTACTGCTCCCCTTCCTTGGTGACATCCGCAAACCCCCCATGGTGGTCGAACGGAATATCCTCAAAAAACGCTCCGGTATAGACGGCGTTTCCGGCGCTATCCACCACCCGGACGTTGCTGCGCATCATGGGAGTGAGGGTCACGGCGATCGCGCCGTTGGGGGCCACGCGCGTCCGCTGCATCACGTCCTGCGCCAGGCGCTGCAGACGCATGCCGGCCTGCCTGCGCGCATTGCCGATATCGGCTGCGAGGAAGATCGAACCGTTCAGTAACAGCAACAGGAAGACGAAGGCCGTGAACTGCCGCGCGATCTGCGTGCTGATCTGCTTGAACATGAAGCGGGAGGGAAACCAGGACGTCAGTCCGCGGAGACAAGATACCCTTTGCCGGGAACCGTCTTGATGACGTTCTTGCCGAGCTTACGCCGCAGGTACGCCACGTGCACGTCTACCGTCTGGCTGAACATGAGCTCGTCCCGCCCGCCCCACACGTGCTCGATGATCGAGGGACGGCTCTGCACCATGCCCCGTTTGCGGAGCAAGAATTCGAGGAGCGCATACTCCTTGGGGGAGAGCGTCACCTTCTTGCCGTTGCGGTTGACCTCCTGGGTATTGGTATCGAGCACGATGCCGCCGCTTTCCAGGAGCGGCTGCTTCTCGGTGGCATGCCGCCGGAGCAGGGCGCGCACCCGCGCGAGCAATTCTTCCAGATCGAAAGGTTTGCCCAGATAATCGTCGGCGCCGATATTGAGCCCGTGCACCACTTCCTGCTGCTTGGTGCGGGCCGTGAGCATGAGAATGGGCATGTGCTTCTTGTTCTGGCGCAGGAGCGAGCAGATCACATACCCGTCCATGCCGGGCAAATTGATATCGAGAATCAGCAGGTCGATGTCCTGCGTCATCGCTTTTTCGAACCCCTCCTTGCCGTCGTTACACACCGTCACCGCATAATGCTCCAGTTCCAAAAACTGGCGGATGTTATCGGCAAGCTTCTGTTGGTCTTCGATCAGGAGGATGTGCATGCGGGAACTGTAGATTAAGGAGGTTAAGGCAAGATTAAGGGCAAAAGAATGAAGATTGAAGAGAAAAGATGCAAAGAAAGTTCAATCTTCGATCTGGCATCTTCAATCTTCTGTCATGGCGTTTTCCTGCCTTGCTCCGTCGTTCCCTGCTGCTTCTCGATATCGGCCTTCAATCGTTCCTGCCGCAGCTGCATCTTCTGCGTATCGCGACCGCCGCTCTTGCTGTCGCCCGTCAGGACCTCTTCTTTCTTCATGCCGCCAGTCCCCTGCTGCTTGTCGGTCTTCTGCAGTACCTGCGACCGCTCGACCTTGGCCTTGAGCTCGGTGAGCTCCTTCTTCTTCGCATTCATCTCGTGATCCTGCTTCTGCAATTTCTCATTGGGGGTCGTGAGCGCCTTATCGTGCGTCATTTCACGCTTCCGCCGCAGTTCATCATCGTCAAAAGACATACTGTGCAGTGTAGCAGAATGGTGCCCCCGGCAGGAGTTGAACCCACGACCTCCTGGTTCGAAGCCAGGCGCTCTATCCAACTGAGCTACAGGGGCACAATGGAAGAATACTCCAAAAAGCATACAAATGCTTTTGGGATTTCAGCACACCTGCTCCACCTCCCATTTGTCGTTCACCCATAACCCGACAATCGTCTTCACGGGAAAATTCCACGATAGAACGAGCTTCACCGCATCACGGATGTTGCTCCAATGATCCTCTTTACTCACCGGATTTCCGGCACAGTCGTGGTGACCGCCGACCACAATGAATGAACTTTTGTGAACATTCACAGAAATATTGACGCCTTTCCTGATTAACTCAAGAACCTGTGTGTCGACCCCTTTCGCGAGAACCCCATCCACGCCTGTGCCGGTGATGATATCCACAAATTGCACACGTGCCTGTGCCTTCACCCATTCTGTAACGGTCTCTTGAATACGGCCGTCCATGCAGTTAATGACCGTAGCAAAGGTAGATGGAGTGTTCATTTCGGGCAGTTTTACTTTAAAAATGCCCGTCTGCAAGGTCAAACCAAAAGAAAGAATTCTTCGAACTATTCCCGAAAAGGGAAGATGATTAGAACGTCCGGCTCCCGCCGTGCGAAGAAATGCTGACAGTGTGAATCTTGTTTTGACTGAGAAACCGGCGTAAAAACGATATGCGCGGAGCATTTTCCGCGTGTTTTCCGCACCATCCCATGCCTGCTCTTTTAAGAGAGATCTCAACGAACTGGAAATCAGGCCTCACTGTCGCCCTCGTCTCGCTGCCCCTCTCACTCTCGCTCGCGATAGCGTCCAACGCCACGCCGGTGATGGGCATCATCACGGCTGTGTGGGCTGGCTTCATCGCCGCAATATTTGGCGGAAGCCGATACAACGTCGTCGGTCCTGCGGGCGCTCTCTCCGGAATTCTGACGACGTACGCCCTTCTGCTCGGCGTGGAAATTCTCCCGATCCTCGCGATCCTCTCGGGTGTGGCGATCCTTGTATTCTGGGCGCTGCGATGGGACAAATACCTTGTCTTTATCCCCTCCAGTGTGATGCACGGGTTTACGCTTGGCGTGGCGCTGATCATTGGTCTTAACCAGATCAATTTTGCTCTTGGACTGAAGGGCCTGCCTGCACATGAATCGCTGGTGATGAATATCATGGAATCACTCCGTCACGCCGGTGAGGCGCATCTGCCGACAATCGGGCTGTTCCTGGGGACGCTCCTTCTCCTTTTTCTGATCCTCAAATTCATCCCCAAAGTGCCCGGGCCCATTATTGCAGCCATCCTCGGCATTGGGATCGGATACCTGTCGGACACAGGTGTGCTTTCACTCGGCATCATGACGCTTTTCTCCAAATACGGCGGGCTCAAGGCCACACTCATCCAGGTTCCATCCTTCGCACTGCCACCCCTCAACGCCACGCTCTTCAAGGCGGTGATCACCATCTCCATTGTCGCGGTCCTGGAGACCCTTCTTTCAGCAAAAATCGCGGACGGGATGACGAAAACGCGGTTTGATCAGAAGAAGGAAATGTTCGGGCTCGGGCTCTCCAACATCGTATCGGGCCTCGCCGGAGGGCTGCCGGCCACGGGCGTTCTCGCACGCACTGCGCTGAACATCAAAATGGGCGCGACATCGTACATGTCCGCCGCCATCAACGCGCTCAGCATCCTCGTGATCGCACTGATCCTCTTCCCCGTCTTCCAGTACCTGCCCTTGGCAGTCGTCGCCGGTATCCTGGTGTTCGTCGCCATCCGCATGATCGAGGTGCATCACTTCAAGAAACTCTTCCATTACGACAAGGTGATGTGGGGTCTCGGGCTGACCGTCGCCGCGCTGACGGTTGCGATCGACCCCATCGTGGGGCTGCTTGCGGGCGCGGCGGTGGCGCTTTTGATCTTCGTGCATCATCTGCAGACCGGCCGCAGCGACATCACCCTGCACCGCGCAAAGAAAGTGCTTGCGCGCACGACGCACCGCGGCATCCACGCGCACGAAGATCACGGCGACGTGAGCGTGTACCGCTTCACAGGCGAGCTTACCTACTTCAACGCCGATTCGCATGAGCGTTCTATCAAGCACCTCAAGAGCAGGACGATCGTCCTGAGCCTGCGGAATCTCTTCTACATCGACATCGACGGCCTGGAGGCGCTCCACGCCATCATCGAGGACTGCAAAAAGCACGGGACGGACGTCTACCTGAGCGCCGCCAGCCCGCATAACGAACACATGCTTGAAAAAGCCCCGTGGTTCCGTGCCTTGAAAAAAGAGAAAAAAATCTTCGAAAGCACGACGGCCGCACTCAACGAGATCGGCTTCTTGAAGAGGTAAAGTTACAGCACCGTGCATGAGAAAAAGTGGCCTCTTAGACCCTTGATTTCCAGAGGGCACTAATGATAATGCCCTTCCAGGGCAGGGAAAAAGCACTCAACGTTGTTTCTTGCTTCATAATAATATTTTCATGGTTTTTTTATGGCGCCTTCACACCCATCATCGACTCCTGCTGGCTCCGGTGACGAGCTGCAGTCACGGCGCGAATTTTTGAGAAACACCGGATTACGAACAGCAAAATATGGCGCAGCTGCCGTTGCGGGTGCAGCCGTATTGGAAACGGGGCGGCGACTGTACCATGTTTTTAGTCCTTCAGGAGTCGCAATGCACTCGCTGGCAGACGCCCAGAGTCACGTGGATCAAAGCCGGAAAACCTGGCTGCCCGCCGAGGAAGTGCCGGAAGAAGGATGCCCCGACGGGCGCACGGACCAGCGCATGGTAGGGACCTTCGGCGGCACGACCGGAGACTTTGTCTTGGAAGTGGGAGCGCTGCAGGATGCATCAGGACAGCGTTTCACCAAGCCTCAGATACGGGGAATGTTTCAGCGTGCAATACGCAGGAATCCGAACAGGGATTTTTTCAACCACACGGATGACCATGCCATGGAACATCTCGCGCACGATCTGGAAGGTGTATCTGAAGCTCGATTAAACCGGATCATAGAAGCCCCCGGAGGGCTCCGTCCCCGACTCATAGAATTGCTGAAAAATCCCAAAAACATGGGATGTGGCCATGAAGCCCGCCTGATGGAATTTCCAAATGACTATCCCGGGATAACGCAGGAAATCATGGAAGCGACAATCGAGTCCTTCTTTGATGAGAAGTTCAATAATAACCCGCACATGGACTATGCATGGCTGCATGGCAAGCACCAGGAGCAATCCGTAATCCGAGTCTCCACCGACGCACCGTTCAACCGGCGGACGCTGGTGCCCATGATTCAGCCCTCTTTCATGCGTAGTGATGGGGTACAAACGTCGGCTTACGTACTCCACCCGCAAATGGAACAGTTGTCCGAGGACGAATGGGTTGAAAATGCATTGGAAATTTCCGGTCTGCCCAATGTGAACCTCGTCCGATACCGTCAGCTGATGCGCGACTACCGCCGCGCTCATATGCTCAGAACGGCCCGGGATCTCGTGACGACGCAACCGACCTACGATGCCAAGTACGACCCGGCTACCCTGAAAATCGAAATGAAGCCGGCCGCCTGAGCTGGAGTAAGATAGGCGCATGTCAGTGATTCCTTCCAAACTCCACCCCGGCTCCGGCGTGCGCGTGGTCGCGCCCGCGTGCAGTTTGTCATCGATGCGGTGGATCGATGACGCATACCTGAGAAAGACGGAGGAGACGATGAAAGAATGGGGACTGACGGTGACGTACGGAACACATGTCCGCGAGATGGATGATTTCGAGAGCAGTACGATCGAATCCAGGATCGAGGACTTGCACGATGCGTTCCGGGACCCGTCCGTGCACCTGGTCCACTGCGCGCGCGGCGGGTTCAACTGCAATCAGCTCCTGCCGCACCTCGATTACGACCTCATTAAAAAGAACCCGAAGATCCTGCTGGGATTCTCCGATATCACCGCGCTCGGCAACGCCATCTACGCGAAGACCGGCCTCGTGACGTACTCGGGACCGAGCTTCTACCAGTTCGGCTTCGGCACGCAGCTGCACTACACGTTCGAGTATTTTGAGAAATGCCTGTTCAAGGACAGCCCTCTGGCCATCAGCCCATCCGACAAGTGGACCGACGCGCGTTTTACTCCCGAGAAGCCTGATCTCCCGTTCGAGCACAATGACGGCCACTGGATGCTCCAGGAAGGCTCAGCTGAGGGGACAATCATCGGCGGAAACCTGTGCACGCTCAATTTGCTCCAGGGTACGCCGTACATGCCGTCACTGCAGGATTCCATCCTCTTCCTCGAGGACGACTACGAATCGCACCAGCGCGCATTCGACCGCAATCTGCAGTCGCTCATCCATCTCCCGGAATTCAAAGGCGTCCGCGGCCTCGTGATCGGGCGCTTCCAGAAAGCGACGGGGATGACACGCACACTGCTGACGGAGATCATCGCTTCAAAACGCGAACTCAGGACGCTGCCCGTAATCGCCAACGCCGACTTCGGGCACACGCACCCGATGATCACGTTCCCCATCGGCGGCACAGCGACGCTGAAAGCGGCGCAATCGGAAGCCGAGATCGTCATCACGACGCACTGAAACTGGACAGCGGGTGTTGCACTGCTATGCTCGCGGCGTGAATACAGCGTACGTCCTCTTCTGCTCCCCTTCCTCCTCCTGCTCCTCCAGCCAGAGGGCGGTTTGTAGGTAAGCAAAAGAGATCTCGTTCCTACACTCGCCCTCCCGCACAGAGGGTTCTTTTTTTATTCCTTCCGCCACTCATCCAATGTCCAATATTTTCCAGCTCCGCAACCACATCGATACTCTGGTGAACCAGGTCGACGGCATGCATGGATTCAAGATTTCCCCGAAACATGTGCCTGCCCTGGTCGGCTTTATCAAGCAGGATCGGGAATTGATCCAGACACTTCTTGAAGAATTCAAGAGTCCGGACAACAGAATGATCCAACTGAATTTTGCAGGGTTTCGCGGATTCGCGATCGCCGAAGTGTTAACCGAAGAATTCAGGCAGAAAGCGCTCGCAGCCACCGCCGACCAATCTCAATCTGTTCCCGCAACGACGTGACGGAAACCCACTCGCGTTCCCCGTGGAGGTTGCCTCCGCGGGGACCGTGCAGGAACGCAGCGATACCGCGCTCCGAAAACGAGCGCGCATCCGAGGAACCGTGCTCGCGCCCGACGCGCACCTCGCCGCCGGTGACTTCCTCCGCGATGGAGCGGTAGAGCGTGATCATCGGATGCGCCGGGTCGGTATGGAGCGGCCCGCCGCCGTGGATGACCTTGAGGCTGCAATGCGCGGGCAATTCCCTCTTCACGATGGCAAGCGCTTCCTTGAGCGTGCGTGCGACCGAAGCCGGGAACCGGATATCGAGCGTTGCGTCGGCCCGCGCGGGAATGCGGTTGAACGCATCGCTTCCCTTCAGCTCCGTCGGCGTCACCGTCATCTGCCAGTCGTCGTCCGTGCCCTGCGGAAAGCGCTGACGCACGATCGCAAGCGCATCGGCGAGATGCCATACCGGGTTGTCGCAATCCCACGGCGTGGAGCCGTGGCCGCTCTTGCCCATGATGGACAGCCGTGCCGCGAGCACGCCCTTGAACTCGTGCACGAGAACGTTTTTCTCGCCGTTGTCCGGCGTGTAGCAGACGGGAACATGATCGAACATGCCCGTGGCGATGAGTTCCTCAGGCGTGTGGCCCGCGATCTCTTCGTCGGTGGTGAGGAGGATGCTCACCGGCGGCACCGTTCCCGTTGCACATGCTTCGCGATACGCGGTGAGAAAAGCGAGCGCTGCGCCCTTCATGTCTTTCACGCCGCGACCGAGCGCTTCGTCGCCGTCGATGCGCATGGTGAACTGATCGTCCCTGCCGGGAACCACATCAAGATGTGCGAACCACAACAGTTTCGGATCCGGGTGCGGCACGTACAGGTACGGACCGTCGGCGACCATGCCTTCCTCCACCGGCAGTGCCCCGCGCGTCAAAAAATTGTCGCGCACCCAGTGCAGGCACGCGCGCTTCGCTTCGGCATCGGGAGCCACCGTGCGGAAGGCAATGAGCGTGCTGAGATCGGCGAGGAAAGAATCACGCGGAATCATGCCTGCATTTTACGCATACCCAAGCCAATACTTCCAGCACAAAAAAACGACGCAATCCGTTCGGAAGGCGCCGTTTTCGTGAGCGGGGTTATCTCCTGCTCTTTTTCTTCTTGGTGGTCTTCTTCTTTTTCTTCGTCGCCTTCTTCTTTTTTTTCGTGGCCATAGAAGATTGGGGGAAACAGGTAAACTCCCGTGAGTGTACCGTGAAATAATTTCTATGAAAGAATTTTCAAGAGCGTGCGAGCATGAAATGTTTTCTGCTGATACAAATATTTGTGCAATGAAATTTCAAATTTGAAGTTCGAAGTTCGAAAATTTTCGAACTTCATTCTTCGTCCTTCAATTTTCATCGCGCATTATTTGATTTTCAAACTGTGTCCCAATTTCTTTTTTTTCGTCTTGAGGTATTTCTTCTGCTTCGTTGTCGTCGTGCCGATCTCGATGGGCAACTGCTCGAGTATGACCAGACCGTGACCCTCGAGCCCGATGATCTTCTTGGGATTGTTTGTGAGCAGACGCATGGATTTCACGCCGATATCGCGGAGCATCTGCGCGCCGATGCCGTACTCCCGCACATCGGCGGGGTACCCGAGTTTTTCGTTTGCCTGGACGGTATCCAGCCCTTCCATGTGCTGCAGGGCGTACGCCCTGATCTTGTTGGCAAGCCCGATGCCGCGCCCTTCCTGACGCAAATACAGGAGCACGCCCGCTCCCTCTTCTTCCATCAGCCGCATGGCGGTGCGCAGTTGCCAGCCGCAGTCGCAATGACGCGAACCGAGCGCGTCGCCGGTGAGGCATTCCGAATGGACGCGCACGAGAACCGGCTTCTTCGAAGACACGCGCCCCTTGATCATCGCCACGTGCTCGGCGCAGGTGATGGTGTCTCTGTAGACGCGAATGGTCCAGTCGCCGGTCTCGGTCTCGAGCGTGCTTTCGGCCTCGAGACGCACGAGACATTCGGTCTGTCGCCGCCACGCGATGATGTCCGCGATGGACACGACCGGAATGCCGTGCTTCTTCCCGAACGCCAGAAGCGCAGGAACGCGCATCATGGTGCCATCGTCATGCATGAGCTCGGCTCCCACCGCGCCGCTCCGGAGTCCCGCGAGACGGCACAAGTCCACCGATGCCTCCGTATGACCCGCGCGCACCAGCACGCCCCCGTCGTGAGCGCGGAGCGGGAAAATATGGCCGGGGCGGCTCAGGTCCGCGGGCCCCGCTTTCTCACTGATGGCGGCCCTCACTGTTGTGACCCGGTCGCGTGCCGACACACCGGTATCCACACCTTTTGCCGCTTCGATGCTCACCGTGAAGGGCGTGCCGCGCTTGCTGGTATTGCGCTGCACCATGGGCGGCAATGCGAGCGTGTCGGCGATGCCGTTACTGAGCGCCAAAAAGACGATGCCGCTCGTGTGGCGGATGAGCAGGGCCATCTGTTTTTCCGTGACGTGCTCGGCGGCCATCACCAGGTCGCCCTCGTTCTCGCGATTCTCATCATCGACGATGATCACGAACCTTCCCGCGCGGAGCGCATCGAGTGCCTTTGAAACAGATGCAAATTGACTCATGGGAAAACGATTATACCCCAAAAGAGGGGAATCTGTCCGTGTTCAGGCATGGGCCATGCCGGTGTCATGACCCTGCGACGCGCATGAATGAAGGGACCGGGGAGCCGTTCGGCGCAGCGGTCCCTCCACCGGCAACGTCAGAATCTGACGTGCCACCGGGGAAAGCATGGTCACTTCACCACGATGCTGTACGTCTGCCGCTCGGCACGCGGAGGCGCGTGGCGGACGTTCACGAGATAGGTACCGACGGGGTACAGGAAGGACTCATTGCAGAGCGGCGTATCGAACCCGAACAGATCGACGTCCTCGAGCGGGTAAATGATGCAGCCCAGCTTGTCGCCCGACGTGAGAGTCACGGTGCGATTCTGGCCGGGCTCCCCCGTCTGCGATGTGCTGCCTGTGATCTTGAACGAGAACCAGTCGCTGAGGTCGTTTCCGTCGAGCGCATCGAGACGCAGTTTGCCCATGTCGATGCTCTTCGCCTCGGAGAAGCCGTCATTCCCGTCGCCTTTGACAGACGCGGCGGTCACGCTGAACTTTGCGTCGGCCACCGTGCCCTGCACATCAAGCTGATACTCCCCCGGCTGGATCGCCGCGCGCAGGAAGCACGATTCGTTCTCCTGGTACCCGAGATAGTATTCGATCGAGATCACGTCGTTCAGCATGCGATACAGACGGCAGCTCACGGCGCCCTTCGCCTCGAGCACCGCGGCAATATCCACCGTTGTCGCCGAGGACAGCGCGAAGCGGAAAGAAATCGGGTGCTTGCCGCTGAACGTTTTGTTTGCAACGAAGGGGAATGCCTGGCGATACATGTTGGCCATGTCCTGCGCAAGGCTCTTCTCCTCACTCGCGCGCTGCTCGGCAAGCTCTTTATCGCGTCCCGTGACCGCGGGCCTTGATGCGGAAGAGGCCGACGACGCGCGCGCCGATGAAGCCGGCGACGAGACGACCGTGGATGTGTCGGGATGGAGCGCATTCCAGATGTACTGGGCTGCCTGCCCGCGCTCGAGGGGCTGATTCGGCTTGAACAACGGACCGTCCATGCCCGACATCGGCAGTATTTTCAGCGACACCGCTGTTCGCACATAGGGCGTGTACCAATCCTCGCGGGCCACATCGGTATAAGGAAGAGCCGAGGGGCCCGATCCATCGGAGAGGGTGCCTAGCACGACCATCGACAGCTTGAGTGCCTCCGCACGCGACACGGCGCGCCCGGGCTTGAACGATTTTCCAGCCTGCCCTGAGCCTGCCGAAGGGTTGTCGTAGCCCTGCACGTACCCCTTCGCGACGGCGTCACACACGATCGTCTCGTACCAGCTGCCGGGAGCAACATCGGGGAAACATCTGGTCTTGGAGGAATCGGCCGTCTTGCCCGCGGCCTTGTAGAGCATCTTGAGCATCGACGCACGGTCCACCGGATCGTACGGCTTAAAGGTGCCGTCCGGGTGCCCGCCGATCACGCCCATGTCGGCCAGCTTCAGCACCGCGTCCCGGTGCGGGTACGACGACGTGACGTCGGGGAAAGACGCGGCCGCTGCAAAGAGCGGCGCGATGAGCGCGATCATGACGATCGCCGACAAACGCGAAAGACGCATAGAGAAAAGTGGGGCAACGCATGCATGCTAATGTGAACAATTTGGTTGTTCAACCCCCACGCTTCCGGATCTGCTTGAGTTCGGCCAGTGAATGTAGCACGGCATACGCGGCCTCCTCTCCTTTATCGAGTCTCGACTGCGCAAGTGTTAATGAATCGACGTAGAGGATCTCGAAAGCGAACGGAAGACCATACGCGAGCTGCACGTCCATGATGCCCTTTGCCGCAGTGTCGGCGAGAAGCCTGGCATGGTGCGTCTCGCCCTCGACGATGATGCCAAGCCCGATGAGCGCGTCCACTTTCTTCGATTTGGCAAGCGCAGCGCCGATGAGCGGCACCTCGAACGATCCGGCTGCCGGGTAGACCGTGATATTGCCCGGCTTGATCCCCGCATCAGTCAGCGCCGCAACCGCCCCGGCCGTGAGCGTATCCATCTCCTCCTTATAGAAGGAGGACGCGACGATGGCGATACGCCAACGGGGATCAATGGTCTTGAGCCGACGAGATACATCCGTACGCATGGCCCGGCATTGTAGCAAGATTCCCGGACACGTCGAAATGGGCTCTTCCATGATGGAAGAGCCCGTATCGGTTAATAATTCTGCACAGGTACGTCCTTGATTCCCGTGCCTCCATTTACATCATGCTGGAGAGATTCCTGCACATCCTCGAGCTCGGGCTGGAAGGCGAGATCATCCTTGATAATGCCCAAGGGCTTCAAGAGAAGCGCCAGCAGATAGACTGCCGGCACCGTCATGAAATATCCAAGCGTCGCCTGAGCCGCCTGCTCCGGGGTCACGTAGCCCTTACTCAGGGCCGTCGCAACGAAGAAGATGGCAACAGTTCCATTGACGGAGGCGAAGACGGCAAGCCCGTACACTTGCCCAAGCGGCATGCGTGCATACGCGTCGGGATTGTCGGACTGTCGACTCCACCAGCGCCCCAACATTCCTCCACTGAAGACGCCGATCTGCTTCCCCAACATCCCGCCGACGAAACATCCCCACGTCAGCGGTCCCCAGGACCCCGGCGCGAGCAGATCGATGGCGCCATTGACGGCGCCGAAGACCAGCAATACCAGTGGAATGAGGGGCTTGAGCACGCGCGCAAACGCGGTGTTGACCGATGGGGGCGCCATGATGAGCGCCAGACACCCACCGAGCACCCAGTGCACACCCGCCAGGGCGAGCACGAAGGTGTTGAGGAGTGCAAGGATCAACCAGAACGACGGCGCCTTTATCTCCACCACCCACTGCAGGTGGCGTAAGGTCTCGGGCTTTTCTTTTTCCTGGACCTTGAAGTCCACGACGCCGCGTTCTCCGCAGAAATACGTAAAAACCAGAAGGATCGCCTCAACAGCTAGCCATTCGCCTTTCACGTTCTCCGCGTACATTGCCCCCATGATGATGATGCCACCCAGATCATCGCCGACGGCGAGGATGAGGAGCGCAGTGACAAGCAGCGAGAGAATCGTTCTCTCACCGCGAGTGTACAGCTTGCTGGCTCCGAGGCTGAAAGCCACATCAGTGGCCGCAGCCCCAATGGCAAGATACATGTTGTTGGTGAGCAGGTAGGTGAGTGCAGGGGGCACGACCATACCGCCGAGGGTCGCCAGGCCGGCAAACTTGCCTGCGTTGACGACTGCACCCACTGTCAGCTCGACTCCCAGATACAGGAAGAAGAGCCACATCAGGTAATCGTTGACCACCACGTGCACCGTAGGATGGTGCGCGAGGTGGACCCACTCGATGTGGAAGTGCTCGCCCTGGGTGAACCCCAGGCAGCCGATCAGCACGCCGATCAAAATGAACGGCATGCGATTATCCAACCGCACGATGAGGCCACCAAGGCCTCCGTGCTCATGATTGTCGTGGCTCATTGGCCACCTCCTTCAAAAAAAGAGAAACAGGGTTAATTTTTAGAGGAACCGCGGTCCGGGCACGCATGGCATGCCAGCAACGCGGTTCCTCCTTTAAAGACGTACCAATGCTTCCAAAAACCGATTTTCCCTCTCACGTTCAGTGACCTGAGAAGGTCGCGTGTTTTGCCATAGTTCTACAAAATATGCAATGCCCTCTTATGCTTCTTTCCGGTGGATTTGCGCGTCCTGGCGAGGAAAGCATGGATGTATTTGCCCACGATGTCCGTCTCGATGTTCACCTGATCCCCTTTCTTCAATGACCCGAGCGTCGTCACCTGCAATGTTTCGGGGATCAGCGCGACCGTGATCTGATTCTTCTCGATGGATGCGACTGTCAGCGCGACGCCATCGAGGGTGATGGAACCTTTGGAGATGATGTACTGATCAAGCAACGAGGCGTGAAAGGTAATTTCGTAACTTTTCTCTTTTCTCTTTACACGTTTCACTTCCCCGACTCCCTCTATATGCCCCTGCACAATGTGCCCATCAAATCGATCGCCGACCTTCATCGCCCGCTCGAGATTGACCTGGTCGCCTTTCTTGAGTGACCCGAGCTTCGTCTTCTTCCACGTTTCTGGGATCACATTGAACGTCATTGATTTCTTGTCGAACGCGACCACCGTCAGACAGGCGCCCGAGACGGCGACGCTGCAGCCTTTTTTCAAATCATCGAAGGACGCAGGGCGCTCGATTGTAAGCGAATCGGCTGTCTTTTGAAGAACCGTGCCGGTGGCTTCGATAATCCCGGTAAACATCGTCCAAAGAGTACTCTTTTTCCCCCTCTAACCCTAGACACAACCAAAAATTCATGATAAGCTCAGGCTTCCCAGCCGTCGCCGCGCGCGAGGGCGTTTTCCTTGTTGCATCCTTATCCCCATCAATCGTCCCCATGACAAAGACACCCCCGAAGAAGACGACTCCCCCGCCCTCGGCCCCCCCCTCAAACAGAGGCCGACCGGATGCGCATGATGCGATCATTGTACGGGGTGCGCGGATGCACAACCTCAAGAACATCGATGTGACGATCCCGCGGAACAAACTGACGGTGATCACGGGCCTCTCGGGCTCGGGAAAGTCCTCGCTCGCGTTCGATACCATCTTCGCCGAAGGCCAGCGCCGGTACGTGGAAAGCCTGAGCGCGTACGCCCGCCAGTTCATCGCGCAGATGGAAAAACCGGAGGTAGACAGCATCGAAGGGCTTAGCCCGGCCATTTCCATTGATCAAAAAACTGCGCCAAGGAACCCCCGTTCGACGGTGGGCACGGTGACGGAAATTTACGACTACATGCGCCTGCTCTGGGCGAAAGTCGGCAAAGTGCATTGCAGCCACTGCGGACGGATGCTCGGAAAGCAGACACCGACGCAGATCGTGGAGACCATCGCGGGCATGCCCGAGGGGAAGAAAATCTACCTGCTCGCGCCCATCGTGCAGGGACGCAAGGGCGAGCACATCAAGGTGATCGAGGCGATCCGGCGCGAGGGCTTCGTACGCATGCGCATCGACGGCCAGATCGTGACGGTGGATGAAGACGTCAAACTGGACCCGAAGAAGGCGCACTCGATCGATATCGTGGTGGACCGCATGATCGTGCGGGACCTGGCCCCCAAAGAGGGCGGCGTGAACCCCAACCGCACGCGCCTCGCCGACTCGGTGGAGCTCGCGCTCCGTAAGGGCGAAGGGTCGCTGATGGTAGCCGACGCAGACTCGGGCGAGGAGACGCGCTTCGCGGAATCCTTCGTGTGCCCCGACCACCCCGAGGCCAACATTCCCGACATCGAACCGCGCAGTTTTTCGTTCAACTCGCCGCACGGCGCCTGCGACAACTGCCACGGCATCGGTTCCATCCTGCAGGTCGACGAGAACGCGATCATCCCCAACCCCCGCCTCTCGCTCGCCGAAGGCGCCATCCACCCGTGGGCAACCTCCGCGAGCCGCACCGGCTTCATGTCGCAGCTGCTCGAGGCGCTCTCCAAGAAAGTGGGCTTCAGCATGGATCTTGCCTGGAAAGATCTGAGCGACGAGCACCGCCGCATAATTTTGTACGGGTACCACACGCCCGTGACCGTGAGCATCAACTCGATGAAGTTCGGCGGCACGTACCAGACCGACTACGAAGGCGTCGTCCCCAACCTGGAACGCCGCCACCGCGAAACCGACAGCAGCTACATGCGCCAGCAGATCGAGGAATACATGCAGGAACTCCCGTGCACCGACTGCGGCGGACGGAGGCTGAAGAAGGAAATTCTGGGTGTGACGGTGGGGAAGAAAAACATCGTGGAGGGAACGGACATGGCGATCGATGAAGCAAAAACGTTTTTCGAATCGCTCGTGCCGGGCCCGGCGAAAAGCGACATCGCGATGACGACGTATGAATTCACCATCGTCAAAAAGGTCCTCACCGAAATCGTCGCCCGCCTTACCTTCCTCGAGAACGTGGGCCTCAAGTACCTGACGCTCTCCCGTTCGGCAGCGACTCTCTCCGGCGGCGAGGCGCAGCGCATCCGTCTGGCAACCCAGATCGGCTCGGCGCTGCAGGGAGTGCTCTACGTGCTCGATGAACCGAGCATCGGTCTGCACCAGCGCGACAACGCGCGCCTCATCACGACGCTCACGCAGCTCCGTGACCTCGGGAACACCGTCATCGTCGTGGAGCACGACGAAGAGACGATCGAGGCGGCGGATTACCTCCTGGAAATCGGCCCCGGCGCGGGCAAGTTCGGCGGACAGGTCATCGCGCAGGGATCGCCCGCGGAGCTGATCGCACAGAGCGATTCGGTGACGGGCCAGTATCTGAGCGGCAAAAAACAGATCGTGACGCCCAAGAAGCGGCGCCCGGGCAACGGCCAGTTCATCAGAGTGAAGGATGCCCACCACCATAACCTCCGGCATGTCGACGTCGAGTTCCCGCTGGGGACGTTCATCGGTGTCTCCGGCGTATCGGGCTCCGGCAAATCGAGCCTCATTCACGGCATCCTCGGGCCCGAACTCCAGCGCGTGTTGAACAAAGCCCATTCGAAGCCCCAGAACGTGGGAAGCATCGAGGGCTTGGAGCATCTGGACAAAGCCATCGTCATCGACCAGTCCCCCATCGGCCGCACGCCGCGCAGTAACCCCGCCACCTATACCGGAGTGTTCACCGACGTGCGCGACATCTACTCGGCGTTGCCGGAGGCGAAACTTCGCGGATACAAGCCGGGTCGCTTCAGCTTCAACGTGAAAGGCGGCCGCTGCGAGGAGTGCGAAGGAGACGGCCTCAAGCGTATCGAAATGCACTTCCTCCCGGACGTGTTCGTCACCTGCGAGGTGTGCCACGGCAAGCGCTACAACCGGGAGACGCTCGAAATCACCTACAAGGGCAAGAACATCGCCGAAGCGCTGGCCATGACGATCAGCGAATCGCTGAACTTCTTCTCCGCCGTGCCCTCCATCAAGAACAAGCTGCAGACGCTCGAGGACGTCGGCTTGGGGTACATCGGCCTCGGCCAGAGCGCCACCACCCTCTCGGGCGGCGAGGCGCAACGTGTGAAGCTCGCGACCGAACTGACGAAGCGCGCGACGGGCCGCACCTTTTACATCCTCGACGAACCCACGACGGGCCTGCACTTCGACGACATCCAGAAGCTTCTCGAAGTGCTCCAGCGCCTCGTCGACAAGGGTAACACCGTCCTCGTAATCGAACACAACCTCGACGTGCTCAAGTCAGTGGACCACGTGATCGACATGGGTCCCGACGGCGGCAGCGGCGGCGGCATGCTCATCGCCAAAGGCACGCCCGAGGAAGTGGCGAAGGTGAAGGGAAGCTACACGGGGGAGTATCTGAAAAAGATGTTGGAGAAGCGTCGCTAACGACCAATGACGCAGTGACCAGCGGAAAGATCAATGTCAGAAATATTGAAGGAAATTTCCATCGCTGGTCATTGTGTCATTGCGGTCATTGGTCATTTTCCCGAAAGGCCTTACACTTCCCCCGATGTTCCTCCTCAACCGAGACATTTTCCTGTGGGACCTCGCCATCCTGGTGCTGCTGGCCTTCGGTCTTGGCATGGCCGTGGCGGCGAAGATATGGCTGAAGAAAGCGACCAGAAGAAATATCGTACACCGGTTCCTCGTGGCGCTTATCGGCCTCGCGGGCGCGCTTGGCTTCCTGCTGACACTCTACGGTTCGTTCGTCGAGCCGCACCTCCTCTTCACGACCACGTACACCGTCCCGTTCCCGATGTCGGATTCGCTGACGATCGCGGTGATGTCTGACGCGCACCTGGGCCCCTACAAGGACAGCCGTTTCCTGGAACGTGCCGTGGCCGCAAGCAACGCTGCCCGACCCGATATCGTGCTGCTCACGGGCGATTATTTCTTCACCTCGTACGCACCGGCAGAGGCGCTCTCGCCGCTCAAGAATCTGCACGCGCCGCTGGGCGTGTTCGCGATCCTCGGCAACCACGATACAGGCCGTTCCCGCGGGCTCAGCCAACAGGGCCGCCCCCAGCAGAGCCGGGTTGCAGACCTGGAACGCGTATTCGGGACCATGAACATCACACTGCTCCAGAACGAGCTCAGGATGCTCAAGACGTCCCGCGGCGACGTGGCGGTGGCGGGCGTGGACGATGTGACCTTCGGCAACTCCGATGCCGGCCGGGCCCTCAACGGCCTCGCGCCCGATGTTCCCGTAATTTTGGCCGCACACAGTCCCGATGTCATTTTGGACGGCCGCTCGCGCAGGGCCCAGCTCATCGTTGCAGGACACACGCACGGAGGCCAGATCCGCCTGCCCTTTATCGGCCCGCTTGGCGCCATCCCCACGCGTCTCGGCCAGGCGTTCGATCAGGGAATCTTCACGGTGGATGAAGACACGACGCTCGCCATCACGCGCGGCATCGGCGAATCGGGAGTGCGATCGAGATTGTTCGCGTGGCCGGAGGTGATGATTTTGGAGACGACGCCGGATTGAGTCATGGTTCGAGACGCGGCGGCCTGCGGGCACGCCGCTCCTCACCATGACAGGCGTATTGCACACATTGGCTCGAGGCCCGGTTGCGACTGCCGGGCACCTCGCCTCTGCATTGGTGAACTGGGCGAGGCGCACCGCAGTGCCTCGAGACTTGTATTCAGGGCCGCTTGTCATGGTGAGGAGCTCGCCCGCAGGCGAGCGTCTCGAACCATGACAGACGTTTACTTCCACTTGATACTGCACCCTATCGCATTCCCGCCTTCGCCATCGGGCTACGGCGGGCAGGTGCCTCTACTTCCATTTTATGGAACAACCGATTGCGTTCGCCTCTTTGACCTCCGGCGCTTCCCCCTTCACCGCCGCCGCGATGGCGTCGCGCAGGTAATGATGGATGACATTCTGGGGCTCCTTCCAGTTGTCGTCGACGCACCCTTTGAAGACGAGCTCGCGGTCGCGGCTGAACACGAAACAATGCGGCGTGCACAGCGCGCCAAAGGACGTCGCAACGTCCTGCGATGCATCGTGGCAATACGGATACGGGAACCCCTTCTCCTGGTAGCGGACCTTCATCGCCTCGAACGAATCATCGGGGTAATCGGTGGCGTCATTGCTGTTGATCTGGATGAACTGGACTCCCTCCCCATCGAAGTGCGTCGCCAGCCCGATCAGCCGGTCCTCGTACGCGACGGCATAGGGGCAGTGGTTACACGTGAAGATGATGACGAGCACGGGATCCTTGATCTCACGCGAATCGATGATGAGACCGTCCGTCGCCGGCAGCGCGAAGTGCGGGATGGGGTCGCCGATGGCAAGGACCTTCGAGTTGGAGTTAATAAGGACCATAAATGGAATACTAGAGTATTGGAATAATGGAATAATAGGAATTTCCCAATACTCTACTACTCCAATATTCTACTACTCCATGCACCGTCACTTTACAGCCACCGCCTTCGTCATCGACTCCAAACGCAGGGTCCTGCTGCTCCGTCACAGGCGCCTCGGCCGCTGGATGCCTCCGGGCGGCCACGTGGATAGAAACGAGACGCCCGAAGACGCGGCCAAGCGGGAGTGCCGGGAAGAAACGGGGCTCGATGTCGAGATCGTGGGTGATCCATACGAAGACCTCTTCGCCGGCAATCCGCACGAGGGCCGCATGCTCAAAAAACCCATCGCAATGCTCCTGGAGAATATCCCGGAGAGCAAGGAGAGGAACGAACCAGCGCATCAGCACATGGATTTTCTCTACATCGCCCGGCCGCTCGACGAAACGCAGGCGACAGCGCTCGCACAAGAAGAAGGCGACGACCTGCGGTGGTTCTCGCGGG
Organism: uncultured Candidatus Peribacteria bacterium; assembly: GCA_964436765.1. GTDB lineage: Bacteria > Patescibacteriota > Gracilibacteria > Peribacterales > Peribacteraceae > CAYTEH01. The sequence continues at coordinate 13,833 of CAYTEH010000009.1, read as the reverse complement.
GCGAGATCGAACAGCTGGACACGGCCACGGAGATCTTCGCGAACGTGCAATCGTACATTCTGCGTCAGCTGGCATAAAAGTGCCTCTATGCTTGACTGCGTCACAATATACACAACTGACCAAAACGCTTCCGTGCCTGCATAGATACGGTGTAATATGGACCGTCCTATGCCGTGGAACGAATTCAAGACGAATATCCGGCATCTCTCGGCGCGCGAACAAGGACGCGTGCACGACGCCTTTGAATTGGGCAGGAAAATGCACGAGGGGCAGAAACGGAAATCGGGCGAGCCGTACTACAATCATCCCATCGCAGTGGCGCACATGTTGGCCGATATGGGAGCGGATTCCGACACGGTCATAGCGGCCCTGTTGCACGATACAGTCGAAGATACGCCACTCACGCTGCAGGAAATAGAAACACTGTTCGGTGCCAATGTCGCGAGACTCGTAGAAGGAGTGACGAAACTCTCGCGGGCCGATATCGGCGAGCAGCCAAACTTGGATGAGCAAATCGAAACGCTCCGTAAGATCTTCACGCTGATGGAGAACGACACAAGAATCATGGTCATCAAGATCGTGGACAGGCTCCACAATATGCAGACAGTGGAATTCCTGCCCCCGGAGAAGCAACAGACGCTGGCGCGCGAAACCATGGAGGTGTACGTGAAGATCGCCGACCGCCTGTGCATGCAGGACCTGCGCGACGAACTCGAATCGCTCTGCATTCACGTGCTGGACCCGCAGCTGTTTGCGCGCCTCTCGGAATTGCGCAAACAAAACGAGCAACAGGGGCATCGCACGCTGAAAGAGATACGACAGAGGCTGGAAGCACACTTTCCGGAACACGCGGACGACGTGCGCACCGAGTACGAGCACAAATCGTGGGAAAACCTTCGGGAGCAACTGATGGCCGAAGGCTCGGCGGTGACCGGCGTCTCGGGCATCACCATTTCCTTCGTGTGCAATACGGTTGGCCTGTGCTACCAGGTGATGGGAATACTGCATCAGATGTGGCAGCGCGAGCTCATGAGTTTCCAAGATTACATCAATGCACCGGCCATCAATGGCTACCGCGGGCTCCATACCACCATCATTCTGGAGGACGGGACGCGGATACGGTGCAAGATGCGAACGCCGGACATGCACGAGTACGCGCACACGGGCGTCATGAGCGTCTGCTTCCGTGAAGACATGCGCGGCACGCACGATTCGCTGCCCTGGACGCAGCGCATCTCCCCGCTCTCACGCGACGTGCCCGGACGCAGCAAGGACTTCTGGGAGTCACTCCAGAGCGACATCCTGGGAGATTCCATCACCATTCATGGCCCAGCGGACCAGACGGTGCTGATCCCCAAAGGATCCACCGCGCTCGACGGCGCCTTCTTCCTGTTTGGAGACGATGCGCTCAGGCTCGTCTCGGTGAGCATTGGCGGGGGGACCGTGCCGCTCGATACGCCGCTGGACCACGCCGTGTCGTTGAATGCGGTGCTGGGCCCGGAGACGGGCGTGGAACGATCATGGCTGGACAAGGCGCACACCGGTTTCGCCGTGGCCAGCATTCGATCGGCGCTTGCAAGCGGCAAGACGGACGACGAGAAAGCGGCGCTGGGGAAGGACCTGCTCCAACGGGTGTTGCGGGAGCAACGCAAGGGATTTCTGGAGGAGTTCGATGAGCGGATGATGCGCGAGCGGGTGAAGCAGTTCGGGTACGGCTCGCTTGAAAAAGTCTTCATCGCCATCGCCGAGGGTCGTCTCAATGCCACCGCGGCGTTCGAGATGCTCTTCACTAGCAAAAAACTGACGGACAAGGCCCGGCCACGCGTCATCAAGTACTCCGCAGATCTCAGCAACACGCTTCTGATGAAAAAGCTGGAGGAAGTGCATAGACAGTACGCCGGACAATTCCAGGAAGTACGTTACGTCCGCCACGGCCCAACCAGTCACGACGTGATCCTGAAGACAGTCGCATCCGGCACAGAAATTTCCGCGCTGATGCAGCAGCTCCTGGCCACCGGCGCACGGAATGTGCGATCGGCATCGGGCATGTGGCACTACTCGCTCGGCATCACCGTGCTGCTGCTGCTCTGGGGCCTCGATTCGGTGTTTGCGAAAATGCTCCTGCAGGCGGGGTTCGATGCCCCCAGCCTCACCTTCGTGCGTTCGTGGTCGGGATTCGCCTTCGCGGGCCTGATGATGCTGGTGATGCACAAGAGCTGGAAATCGCTCTCGCCGCTGCCGCTGAGGCGGTATTCGTTGTGGGCATCGGGTCTCAGCTTCTTCGCCCTGAACCTCTTCACCCACCTCGCACTCAATTACGACTCCCCGTTCCTGTACAAAACGGCTCTGCGCGGGAGCTCGTTGCTCCTGGGCATTCCCCTCCTCCTGGCGGCACGCAAATACCTCAAGCTGACGGGAGCCATGCTCCTCGCCCTGCTTGCCTTCGTGCTGCTCTACAAGCCGGTCGACTCGTTCAGCCTGCTCCTGGCGGTCGCCACGGCGGGCGTGTTCGCGGCGTACACGTTCTCCAGCGCCTACTTCCAGCGCACGGCCCATGTCGACACGCGCTACCCGCAATTCTTCTTCGTCATCAGCGCCATTTCAGCCTTCGCGTCGCTCTGCCTGCCGCTCTGGAGCCCCGTCACCATCCCGTCGCAGCAGCTCCTGCTGCTCGCCGTCGGATTCACGCTCGTCTTCGTATGCGTGCCCTACATCCTGTTCTATATCCTCAGCCGGGTGGTCGATTACGTCTCGCTCGCACCGTACTTCCACGCCTCGCTCGTCGTCACCTTCGCGGCGCAGTGGCTGCTCATGGGCATCAACGACATCGCCATCATCCCCTCCATGCTGCTGCTCACGGCCGGAAGCCTGCTCGCGTCGCAGCAATGGAGCAGAAACGGCTGAGGGTCAGGATTTTTGCCTCCTCGTCCGCTCGCGATATTGCGCCGCCCGCTCGATCGGGTTCACCAGGTAGTACCAGTCGACTATCAGCCTCAGTCCGTCGCGCTTCATCACTTCACGCACTTTTGCGACGCGTGCGGCGCCGATGGTCTCGTTCATGTGAAAACTGCGGATGTTCCGCACTGGATACGGCAGCATGATGCTCCGATCCGATTTAATGGGCTGCTTGCGCTCGTCTCCCACGCCCACGATCTCAGCAATCTGCATGATGACGTATTTCTTGCCTTGCTGCTCCGAACGATAATAGTTTTCGAGCTTACATGCAGTGGAGACCTGCGCGTTGCGCCGCACGGTCTGGCCAGCCTCCTCAGCCCGGGCCACGGCCATGTCCACGGACCAGACCAGTTCACCCTCCTTCGCTGCGACAAATGCTTTGTGCGCAAGCTCCTGATTGATCCACTCCAGACTCCGATCGGCCCCGGTTTCCGGGTGGGGACGATGCTCGAATGTCTTGAGATCCACAGCTAGTTCGTACTCAAAATGAGGGTCGAAATAGAGATCTTTCCGCATGTGTTCTCGCACGGCTTCCTCTTCGTTGATGACATTGTAAAATGCCCCGACCCCTCCCATCTCGTTGCGCACCACGACAATCGTCCCCTTGTGCAGGCCTTCCTCGATCTCGTCGCGGTTCGATGGCCGCAGGAAACCGAACGTCTGCTCCAGCCGCTCGATTTCGAGGCGCGTGTCTTCCGGATTGTTGACGCCTGGCCGCGGATCGAGCTTTGCAAGGACGTCGCGGGAGATCGTGACATTGTCATAGACTTTGACGATATCATCGATGTCTTTCTCCGATGCGGGCTCGATGCGGTGTTCCCACTGCTCCCAGTTCGCCATGCTCTTTTCCGTCTGCCTGCGCATTGCACTCATCAAATCAACGAACTTGCGCGCGACCTCCGAACTAATCTTGGATGGCAATTCAATCTCAAGTACACCTACATCCTTCGCTAGACTGCCCAGATCCCCGCCCACCACGTTCAAATCGACGACGCGTGTGATGAATTCGTCCTCCGACATGTCATCTGCGATGATCTTCGCACCTTGCACGTAAGGCCTGAGACTTTTTGCATTTGCAAGCGTGCGCTGCTTTTCATCAAGAGTCTTCAGCGCCTGCGCATCGGCAAAAAGGTCGCCGAAGCGGGTGAATGGCAAAAGAAAACGCCTTCGGCGTTCCGCGTCCCTGGGCAATAGCTTTGCCTCGCATACTTTCATCACTTTCCGCGCGGTGATGGCTAAGAGCATCACGACTGTCACGGAAAGCGGCACTTCCACCTCCCCTGTTTTCTGACTGCTCCTGTGCATGATGTCGACATCGCTCCAACCCCCCTCCGCCAACTTGCCCATAACATCCCTGCGGGCCTCATTCAGGCACTCTAAAAACTCGGCATCCGACAGTTCCAGCCGGACTATCTGTTTCCTATCTGCATTGGGCTTTTCTTGGCCATCTGCAGCCTGTGTAGGTGCTTCTTCGGACATGAAAAGAGGGAGGTTCCGACGCGTGAGGAAAGAGTGGGCTATTCAACCAGTTCACCGGCATTTCCGCAATTGAATTTTATTCCAAAAAGGCACTTTTGAGGGTTTTTGGGAAACACAACGGCATCGAGTACTCCAGCTTTGCCTCAGTACAAGCAGGCAGCGAGTGCCTTGCGAATGATACTCGAAAGCGACTCTCGAATCTCTCTTTTAACCTCCGGAGGCAAAGACCCCTTCTCTTCGAGCCGTCCTTCGATGTATTCAACTGTACCATCGACAATAATGTCATCGCCCCGGTCTTTACTCACGCCCATATCATCTTCAAGGTCATCAGACCTCGCACCCGATTCTTGTGATTCAACGAAATTCATAAGATGCCTTATTTTTGCCTACCTGTAGCGGTCTTGTCAAGATAGGAAGAGGAAAAAATCGCGATAGTTCAAATGCGGAATCCTAGAGGAAATTCGACAGAATAAACTGATTATGGTATTGCAATAGCATGGCTGAGACGTATTCCTGCTTCTCAGCCGCAGTCGCCTCGGGATGATTCGCCTCAATGACTCTCATAAACGTCTGCTGCGTTTGCAGCGATACATTGCCGCTGACTGGCAATTCAGTATCGTACCGCCTAGGCTCTACGTTATTCATGGAGAAACAAAAAGTTGCCCTATTCTGCTTGCCGCAAGGGCGAAGTCAACAAATCGGATGGCCTCGTTCCTTTTTTGGCAAAGTACAGGGGATGTTTCGCATGCCGGATGAGTACCGCGAAGGGGCATCCCAGGAAGTGCGGCCTGTTTCTCCGTGGCGAGACGCGGTAGGATCCTTGCACTCCCGAATTCAAATGCAATTCTCCACTCCTACATGTTCGACCCTGTAGATCCCAAACAGAATTTCCCGGCATTGGAGCGCGGGATCCTCAAATACTGGCAGGAACAGGATGCCTTCAAGCGTTCCGTCCGAATGCGCTCGGTGCAGGAGGGCGATCTCTTGAACGGCCCCGCCGGCGACAGCGAAGAATCGTTCAGCTTCTACGACGGCCCGCCGTTCGCCACGGGCCTCCCCCACTACGGCCATCTGCTCGCGGGCACCATCAAAGACGTGATTCCCCGGTACCAGACCATGAAGGGGAAGCGGGTCGAACGCCGCTTCGGCTGGGACTGCCACGGCCTGCCCATCGAAAACATCATCGAGAAGGAGCACGGCATCAAGGACAAGAAGCAGATCGAAGACATGGGCGTGAAGGCCTTCAACGATCTCTGCCGGGGAGCGGTGCAGCGCTATACGAAAGAGTGGAGGACGGTGGTGGAACGCATGGGCCGCTGGGTCGACATGGACTGGGACTACCGCACCATGGATCCCGAATACATGGAAAGCATCTGGTGGGTGTTCCGGAGTTTGTGGGACAAGACACTGATTTATGAGGGCCATAAGCCCATGCATATCTGCCCGCGCTGCGCGACGCCGCTCAGCAACTTCGAGGTGACGCAGGGGTACAAGGACATTACTGATTTCAGCGTGACTGCGATGTTTCGGCTCAAGGGAACAAAGGGCACAGATGGTACAGACGAGTTCATACTCGCATGGACCACCACTCCCTGGACGCTGCCGGGGAACCTGTTCCTCGCCGTGCACCCCTCGATGAACTACGTACGCGTTGCCTGCGAGGGGAAGACGTTCATCGTCGCGAAGGATCTCGCCGACAAGGTCTTCAAGGGAAAAGAGTTCACGGTTGAGGGGAAGCCGTTCAAGGGAAAGTCACTCGTCGGCAAAACATACGAGCCGCTCTTCCCCTATTTTGCAGACAAGTACGGAGCGACGTCCTTCCGGATCGTCGGCGGGGATTTCGTGACGGCCGAGGACGGCACGGGCATCGTGCACATCGCGCCGGGTTTCGGTGAAGACGACTTCAGCGTCGGCAAGCAAGAGGGCGTGCCGCTGCTCCAACATGTGGGCATGGACGGCAGATTCATCAAAGACGTGACGGACTTCGCGGGCCAGGACGTGAAGCCGAAGGACGACCACACCAAGGCCGATAAGAAGATCGCCGAGTGGCTGAAGACGAAGGAAAAGCTCTTCAAGACCGAGAGCTACAAGCACAGCTACCCGCACTGCTGGCGGTGCGATTCGCCGCTGCTCAACTACGCGACCTCGTCGTGGTTCGTGGCGGTCGAGCGCATCAAGGAAAACATGCTCAAAGCCAACGCAGAGACGGAATGGGTGCCGGGGCACCTGCGCGACGGGCGCTTCGGCCGGTGGCTTGAAGGCGCGCGCGACTGGGCGATTTCCCGCAACCGCTACTGGGGCACGCCGTTGCCGATCTGGCGCTGCACGGAGACGGGCGAGATCGAGGTGATCGGCAGCCGCGAAGATCTCATGAACAAGAAACCGCTCCGCTTCACGCGCCTCACGGCCGTGCGCCACGGCGAGAGCGAGGGGAATCTCATCCCCGTATACCAGGGACAGCTTCCCGGTACGGACCTCACGACGAGGGGTCGCGCACAGGCGGCGGCAACGGGCGACATGCTGAGCAACGAGCGCATCGCGCGCATCTACTGCTCTCCCCTTGCACGCACGCGGCAGACCGCGGAGGAGATCGCGAAGAAGACCGGCGCGGAAGTGGTGGTGGACGAGCGACTGCGCGAGGTGGAGTTCGGCGAGTACGAGGGCAAGAGCATCGACTTCAGCGATCTCACGTTCGTGAAGGCGCGCCGGGCCCACAAGCTGGAGCAGAACCAGATCGAGAGCATCTACCACTTCCCCGGCATGGAGACCTGGAGCCAGGTGCAGGCGCGCATCGCCTCCTGCCTCACGGAGATCCTCGGCCGCCACCGCGGCGAGCACGTCGTCGTGGTCACGCATGCGGACCCGGTCATCGGCATCAAGCACTTCTTCACGAAGGAGGATCCTCGAAAACTCGTGGAACAACCGTACCCCCGCTTTGCCGAACCGCACGAATTCTATTGGGATCACGACCGCCAGGGAGCGATGGACCTGCACAAGGAATCTGTGGATGACGTGTACTGGCCTGCTTCGGCGCACGAGTCTTCGGTGGAGGTGTCCTTCGTCCGTCACGGGGAAACCGGCGAGAACAAGAAGGGCATCTGCCAGGGCTGCGAAGTGGATGGCGACCTGAATGAAACGGGGCAGAGGCAGGCGATGGAAGCGGCGAAGAAACTGAAGGGGCAGCATTTTGATGTGATCATCTCTTCCCCTCTCGCTCGCACGCGCCAGACCGCCGAGGCCATCGCGACCGAACTGGGCATCCCCGTCTCGGAACACTGGCCCGAGCTCCGCGAGCGGAGCCTGGGGGAGTGGGCGGGCCGCGACCTGAAAGGAATCATGAAGGAACACCCGGCCGTCTTCCCGGACGAAACGAAGGTCGCCCTGCATCACAAAACACCCAAGGACGGCGAGAGCCTCAGTCAGTTCCTGAACCGGGGAGAGCTCTGCTGCCGCATGTTGCAGCAACGCTTCCCGGGCAAAAAAGTGCTCGTCATCACCCATGGCGGACTCATCCGCTCCATGCGCATCTACCTCGAGAACCTCTCGTACGCGGCATCCGCGACTCTCAAAGCCGAGAACGCGAACGCGTACGTATTCACCATTCATCCCGTCTACCGCCGCATCCCCGACGTGCTCGACTGCTGGTTCGAGAGCGGGTCGATGCCGTATGCACAGAATCACTTCCCATTCGATTCGAAGCAGAAAAATCAAGATCGAAGAACGAAGGTCAAAAAAGATTTTGATCTTCCACCTGGTTTTCCTGCGGACTTCATCGCCGAAGGCATCGACCAGACCCGCGGCTGGTTCTACACGCTCACGGTCTTGAGCAGCGCCCTGTACAACAAGCCCGCATTCATGAACTGCATCGTCAACGGTACGGTGCTGGCGGAAGACGGCAAGAAGATGAGCAAGCGCCTCAAGAACTACCCCGAACCACTGGTGGTGGTGGAGAAGCACGGTGCCGACGCCGTGCGCTTCGCGCTCATGAGCTCCCCCGCCGTCCGCGGCGAAGACCTGCGCTTCTCCGAGAAACTCGTGGAGGAGCAGCTCCGGAACGTCCTGCTGCCGCTGTGGAACACGTACTCGTTCTTCGTCACGTACGCGAACGCTGCCGCATGGGCTCCCAGCGCGAGCCGCCGCACCTCGAACCATCCGCTCGACGTGTGGATCCGCGCCGAGGTGCAGGACCTGGTGAACCGCATGACGGAGCAGCTGGACCGCTACGACCTCTCGGCGACCTGCGCCGAGCTGCACGACACGATTGACGCGCTCACCAACTGGTACGTCCGTCTCTCGCGCCGCCGCTTCGCCGGCAAGGCGGGCCTGCACGCGGGCGAGGAGGCGCTGGAGGAAATGAACGAGCAGGGCAGGCTGGACGCGCTGAGCACGCTCTATGACGTCCTGCTGACCCTTTCGCAGCTCATGGCGCCGTTCTGCCCCTTCGTGGCGGATGCGATGTACCTGAACCTCGTCACGGAAGAGCACGGCTCTGTGCATTTCACCGATTGGCCGGAGACAAAGAAGCTGACGGCGAAGGACCGGAAACTGCTCCAGAAAACGCGGCTCCTGCGACTGATCGTATCGCTGGGCCTGAAGGCCCGCTCCGAAAAGAAAATCCGCGTGCGCCAGCCTCTCGCCAAAGCCACGGTGGCCGTGCCCACAGACCTGATGGGCGACACGATCACGCCCGCCGAGATGCATCTGCTGCAGGAAGAAATCAACGTGAAGCTGATCGAGTTTGTGGATGACCCCGGCTCGCTCGCCGAGCGCATCGCGATGGTCGACGCGCGCAAAGTGGGCCCCCGCCTGGGCGCGCGCGTGCAGGAACTGATCCAGGCCGGTAAACGCGGCGACTTCACCGTGCAGGACGACGGCTCGGTCCTGATTTTGGACGAGCGACTGAGCGGCGACGAGGTGAGCATCGTCTACCGCGGCAAAGAAGGAGAGGACGTCGCTGCAGACAAAGGCGTGGTGGTGGCGCTGGACACGCGCGTGACGAAGGAGCTGGAAGGCGAAGGCCTCGCGCGTGAGCTCATCCGCGCCGTGCAGCGGTTGCGGAAGGAGGAAGGCTATGCCATGGGCGAGCAGGTGGTCATCGCAATCGATGGCGCGGACACAATCCTGCAGGACCACGGCGAGACTGTGCAGAAAGCCGCGTGCGTGACGTTCGGCGCGGTGCAGGGAACACAGCACCAGGTGGACATCAGCGAGACCCTCAGCGTGACGATCACGTTCCCCGCCCGCGCATGAGCGACCGCTCCATGTACACGGCATATCCCATGCGTCTGCTCCTGCGCGTGATCCTGACCGTGATCCTGGTCTGGGCTCTCAACACATTCCTGGGCGAGTACATCATTATTACGGGGGGCGTGGTCGGATACATCGTCGTGGGATCGCTCCTGACCCTCATGAACCTGTTCATCAGGCCCGTCCTGAAGATTCTCTCGATCCCCGTTCGCCTGTTCGCAACGCTGCTTGCCGTCGTGCTGTGCAACGGCGTCTTCCTCCTCATCGTCACCGCCGTCGCCGACAGATTCAACCCTGCAGTCGTCACGATGAAGGTGCAGGGCGGCATCGGCGGATGGGTGGTGCTGGCGATTGTTCTGGGATTCACGAACTGGGTGATGAAACTCGTCCTCCGGACGTAAAAACGAAATCTCAAGATCGAAGGTCAAAATCTTTTGATCTTCGTTTTTGGGATTTCGCAAAAGATTTTGAGCCATGACATTCACGGTTGCCTGTGGAACAATCTGTTCCGATGTCTTCCCTCGTCTCTCCACGCGAGAGGCCGATGATTCCGCTGTTTCTGACGGCGTTCATCGACCTGCTGGGCCTCGGTATCGCCATTCCGGTGCTGGCGGTTGTGTTTTTCGATACAAACCTCTCCATTCTCCCCGCCGGGACGCCGCTCGCCACCCGCAGCCTTTTGTACGGCTTCCTCGTGGGCAGCTACCCGCTCGCGCAGTTCTTTGGCGCCCCCATTCTCGGCGCCCTGTCCGACCGCTACGGACGCAAACCCACGCTGCTCGTACCGCTGCTTGGCACCAGTATCGGCTACGTCCTCTTCGCCATCGGGCTCCAGACGCATGATCTGCCGCTCCTGTTCCTCTCGCGGATTCTCGACGGCTTTGCGGGAGGCAGCCTGAGCATCGTCCTTTCCTCGGTCGCGGACATCAGCAAAAACCCGCGCATCAAAACCCGCAACTTCGGGCTCATCGGCATGGCGTTCGGCCTGGGCTTCATTTTGGGGCCTTTCATCGGCGGCAAGCTCTCCGACCCCGCGGTACTGCCGTGGTTCACGTTTTCGACGCCGTTCCTCGCGGCAGCGGCCCTCGCAGCAATCAATATGCTGCTCTGCCTCCTTGTCTTCCGCGAAACCATTCAAAAACGCATCCATTCCTCCATCAGTCCGCTCACGGGGCTGCAAAACCTCGCCAAGGCCTTCACGCTCTCCCACGTACGCACCATGTTCATTGTGGTTTTTCTGATGGCGCTCGGGTTCAATTTCTTCACGCAGTTCTTCCAGCTGTTCCTGATCGAACGGTTCCAGTTCACGCAGGTGGATATCGGCGAACTCTTCGCGTATGCAGGCCTCTGGATCGCCATCACGCAGGGCATTCTTACCCCGCTCATCGCGCGCAGGTTCAATGCCAAACCTATTTTCCTCTGGACGTCCCTTCTGCTGGGCCTCAGCTTCCCGCTCCTGCTGCTTCCTACCAGTACCGTGCAGCTCTATATGATCATCCCGATTCTGGCCATATTCCAGGGCCTCAGCCAGCCTCCCGCAAACACGATCATTTCGGACCTGAGCGCACGCGATTCGCAGGGCGAAATGATGGGCATCAACCAGTCGGTACAGGCGATGGCGATGGCTCTGCCCCCCATCCTGGGCGGCGTACTGGCCAGCGTTCACTTCACGCTTCCTATCTTTGCGGCATGCCTGCTCACGCTCCTGGCGTGGGTCATCTTCGTGGCGTTCTTCAGGCATGCGCCGACGAAAGAACTGTTCCATGAAGTGTAGGAATCAGAGACCTGAAGTTTACATATAATTTGACATATAATAATATATACTTTATACTAGAGCCATATGACACCTATCTTGCCGGTTATTTCAATGTCGGAACTCCAGCGGTCTGGGAAAGAAAAGCTGGAAGCGATCCGCGACTATGCCGTGATCCAACGTCATGGGAAAGACGTGGCATTCGTCTTGCACCCCGAGCTGGGACGACTGCTGTTACAGACGGGTATGCTTGAAGCACTTAAAAAACAATCAGCCCTTTTTACAGAGAATAAATCCGATCACATTTTGTATCCTGAATCGAACCCTGCCCCAGTCGAATCTGGGACAATTCCCGAGCTGGACCGGCTGATCGGCCAGGTGCTTCGTGAACTGAGCAAGCGATGACGACGTTCCGCGTTGATGATCGAAGAACTCTCGCGAATCCCTATGATATATCCGACAATTGACGATTGCAGGCAGCTCCTGTTCCCCTACATCCGCTCGAGGCTGGTGGAAAACGAACCGGCTCCTTCCTATGAAATCGAAGGCTCGGGGCATCGAGGACTGGAGGGAATTTTTGCCCTGATGCAGCGAGATGAATACGACGGAGCCCTGGAGAAAGCTAGTTATCTGTTTTGCTCCGTTATTGGAGGGCACCATTTTAGTAATGGCAACAAGCGCCTGGGAGTGACCCTCTTGCTCTATTTTCTGCTGAAGAATGGTTACAAAGTCAGTGTCACAAATATGTCGGTGATGCGGGGAGAGCTCGTCAGGCTGTTCCCCAATTTACGATGGGAGGAAGTGCACGCCTTTCAGTACCCGCACGAGTACTTTTTCTATCATCTGGCGCTGATTATTGCCGATCGCAAGCAGAAGGGGAAAATGACCTTCGCACAGGAGCGCTCGGCGGTCGCGCAGCTGCTCGATGCCATCATGCTCAGGGGATAGGCGTCCAGAGGGACCAGGAGGTGTTTTTGCAATTCCTTCTTACGATTTGATACATATCGCCTTTTTGAGCATGTAAATTGCAATTTACATGCTTTCATGGTCTTGCTATACTCACCGCCATTTTCTCTTCACTCCCTATGAAGAAAATCGTTTCGGCCATCACGGCCCCCTTCCTGCTCGCGGCGTTTGTGCCGGGAGTCTTTGCTGCCGACATCGCCCTCGCCGGCACCGGTTCTACCGATCCGGCTATCGCCTACGTCCGGTCCGAGAAGATCATGCAGGATCTGCAGGATGGCAAGTTCCATGCGGAACAGCCCATGTCGAAATCCGACTTCATCGTGATGATGATCGACAGGTTCTACGCGCATGATTCGCTTGATTCGTGCTACATGAACATTGCCCCGGAGCTGCCCCCGCATTTCACGCTCCTGTTCTCCGATGTGCCGACCTCGGCCTGGTACGCGAAGCATGTGTGCATGGGTATGTTCACGGGTCTGCTGAACGGCAACGCCGATGGCAGCTTCAAGCCCCTCAAGGGCATCACGAACGCTGAAGCCTCGGTGGTGATGGCACGGGCATACGGTCTCGTGTATCCCACGCTCAAGCCCGTGACCCTCAAGTGGTACGAGACCCCCATGTGGGTGCTCCGCCAGCAGGGCGCACTCCCCTCGAAGGTCGACCCCGCCGCCATGATGACGCGCGGCCAGGTCGCGAAGATGCTCTACGCGCTCCGCAACCAGCAGCGCTTCCCGGCCGAGAGCAGGTACACGCATGCGGTTCCCGCCCAGCGCACGACAACGGCACCCGCCGCCGTCCTGTCTGAGACCGAGACGGATACCGTCACATCGGAGACGAACGCAGTCCCCGAGCCCACCATGACATCGAGCGAGAGCGATACCAGCCGCTTCTTCCGCACCCCGGCGCCCCAGGTGACCTACGAACCCGTCGAATGGATCGACGCCGATACGGCTGCGCGCAGCCGCCGGGCCCCCAAAGTCACCCGCAGACAGCTGCTGATGGATACGCAGGAGCAGGCCCAGTAACAGACGATGGAAACGTAGGGGGGACCGCACTGCCCGGCACTGCGGATTCCCTCTTTTTTGTACCCGCGCCGCTTTCAACGCAGTGCACGTGACGATTCGCCAGCCTTCAGAGCTGCACCGGAATCGAGATGCTCGCGTCGTTCTGCGGCTCGCCGGACGGGTTGTCCTTCGAGAGGACGAGCGTTCCCTGCTGCGGCGTCTGCGGCGGGAAGGTGAGCGTGATGCTGAACGGCACGAAATCAGTGGTCATCCAGTCGCCCTGCGCCTGGGCCGGACCCTGCGCGATGATATTGTTATTGGCATCGAGCAATTTGACGGGGAAGCTGGCCTCGAAGTACCAGGTGCCGCGCGCCTCGCCGGTGACGGTCAACGGACTGCTGACGGGAGTATTCGGGTCGGGTTCGGAGA
>CAYTEH010000008.1:11115-46664 GCA_964436765.1 uncultured Candidatus Peribacteria bacterium | reverse complement strand
TCCCGAACGTCGCCTACGCCTTCATTATCGCCACCATCCTCTGGCTCCCGTTCACCTGCCTCACATTCCTGAATAACTACGTGTGGGCACGCAGGCCCATGACGCTCTTCCTGCTCGATGCGGGCTACACGCTTGCGGTGCTCTGGGTGATCGCAGCAGTGCTGTACGTGACGCTGTAGGAAGACCTTTCAGTGGTGATACCCACTCCCCTTTGCGATCTCACACGCCCGATAGAGCTGCTCCAAAAATACCAGCCGACAGAGCTCATGCGGGAGCGTCATGTCGCTGAGCCTGATGGACCCTTTGACGGCGCCGCGGACCGCATCGGTGACCCCGTACGCGCCGCCGACGATGAACGTGAGAGGCGTACCCCGGTCGCGCGCTTTGCCCAGGAACTCCGCAAATTGCGGCGACGAGACGTCTTTTCCATATTCATCCAGCAGCCACAGTTCGCCCTTGAGGCGCTGAAGCGAATGGATGATCTGCTCGCTCTCCTCCGCACGTTGCTTCGCGGAGTCTTTCTGGCGGCTGGCGGGCAGTTCGATCAGCTCCAGTTTCAGATGATGACGAAGGCGCCCGATGTACTCCTCGCAGCCGTCCAGAGCCCACGAGGATTTGAGGCGGCCGACGGCAAGGAGGGTCACATGATGCATGAGTACAGTCTACTACGCTTCGTCGTCCCGATCCGGATTCCATTCCCAGATGTAATATCCGTTTTTGACGTCCGCCAGGCGGAAGCCATGTCTCCTAGCCAGCGCGACCCCGAAATGGTTGGGCCTCTTCGCCGGAGTACGTAGCACCAGGTGTTGCCAGAGCTTACTGTGCAACTGACCGCGCGCGTGATCGAGCATCCATTCCTCCACGGCCTGCCTGTAGTGCGCGTCCGCATAGATCGCCTCGATCTCGAGCACATCATTCAATCGTCTCTCCCCCAGCATCATCGTGTCCCCCCACATGGCACCCACGATCCGTGCCTGCTGTTTCGTGGCCCCGTCAGCCCGCACGAGGGTCTCCTGCACCTGCGCGGCAATGGCATAGGACATGACAGAAAGCTCACGCTGCAACTGCGCATCGGTTCCCCAACATCCGGATTCCAGTGCCAGCACCGCGGCGCGATTCCTGCGGTTCTTCAAGCTTGCCTGCGAAAACGTGAGCGGTCCCGTTTGCGGCGTCAGGAGCGTCCAATCGTCAGGCTTGCTGCGGCTCATTTTTTCTGCAGTAAAGCGACTGTCTCGATATGCGCCGTGTGCGGGAACAAATCGACCGGCTGCACGGTGCGGAGGTCGTAGCCATTCTTGAGGAACGCCCCCAGGTCGCGCGCGAACGTAGCCGTGTTGCACGAGACGTAGACGATTTTCTTCGGTCCGTGGGCGATAACCGCCTCGGTGGCCTTGGGGTGCAGGCCCGGGCGGGGCGGGTCCACGATGACGACGTCGAAGTGGTACTTGCCGCCGGCCTTGAGCTGCTGCAGGAGCACCTGCTCCGCCCTGCCCTTATAGAAGCTGATGTTGCCGACACGGTTGCGGCCTGCGCTCTTGAGCGCATCCTCGATCGCCGAGGGGTGGCTCTCGACGCCCACGACTTTATTGCAGAAGCGCGCAAGGTACTGCCCGATGGTGCCCATGCCGCAGTAGGCATCGAGCACCGTATCTTTGAGCGAGAGATCGGCGCAGTCGGCGATGGCGCGGTAGAGCTTCTCGGCCGCCAGCGTGTTGGTCTGGAAGAACGAGAACGGCGAGATCTCGAAGTTCAAATCGAACAGCCGCTCGGTGATGGTGGTCTTGCCCAGAAGCGCGTGGACCTTGGGAAACTCCGGCTTGTCGTGGAGGCCCATGTGCTCGATGACGAGAAGCGACGCCAGATGCGGGCGGCCGCTGAAGGCGCGCAGGAACACCTGGAAGAGCGGCTCCAGTTCCTTTTTGCGGGCATGGACGAGGAAGCAAATCATCTGCTCACCCGTGTGAACGCCCCTCCTGAGAAGGAGATTCCGAAGCATCCCCTTCTGGGTTTTCGGGTTATAGACCGGCAGGCGCGTCTGCTCCATGAAACGGCGGACATCGCTGAGGAGCATGCTCAGCTGTTCATCGTACAAATGGCATTCGCTCACGGGGAGGACAGTGGACCACTGTCCCGGCTGGTGGAACCCGATGGTGGGATTTTCATCGAAGTAAATGCGCTTGCCGTTCTTTTCTTCGCTGCGCATGTTCTGGTACCCGAAGCTCAGTTCAAGCTTGTTGCGGTAGTTGAACACCTGAGGGCTCGGAATGATCTTCAGCACGCGGCCCGGAAGCGCCTGACGCACTGCCTCATCAACTGGAGTGAGGTGACTGAGCGTCTCGCGCACGATCTCTTCCTTAAAGGCGATCTGCTTGTCGTACGGCAGATTCTGCCATACACACCCGCCGCAATCGTGGAAGTGCGGGCAACGAGCCGGGATCTCATCCTTCGCCTTGCGCACCACCTTGATGACTCGCCCCTCGGCGAAATTGTCCTTCTTTTTGACGATCTCGATCTGCAGCTGCTGGCCGGGGATGGAGTCGGGAATGAACACCGGCAGGCCATCGATGCGGGTAAAGCCCGAACCGCCAAAGGTAAGTTTCTCGACCGTAATTGTGTGCTGAGAGCCCATTTTGAGCCCTTCTGAGACTATTGACATTAGTGAATAAATATAGTATAAATTGCTACTTTCGTTTCCCCCAGGTTTCAGCTTCCGCTCGATGAAAACGCTCCTACCGCTCATCGTCGGCCTTATCCTGTCTACAAGCACACTGGGCCTGCAATTGATACAGATGGTACCAGAAGCCGCAGAAGCTGCAAGTATTCCTGCAAAAGAGGTGCTCTCTTTCCATGGAGGCACGGCCCTGGTCAAACGTCCTAAAAGCCTCAGGAAAGCCCCTGTAGGCTCCTCTCTCGCCGGAAAAACGCCCCCGGTACGCATCGCCCAGGCGCCCGTTCCCGCCATCGATCCCCTCGCGGCCATCGAGCAGCCCGATATCCGGGCACACCATAAGGATATCGCCCGCAGGATCCTCTCGCGCCTCCCCGCGGAGTGCCAGCAGAAGCTCGAGAACTTCTACGTTGTCTATAACGATCCCGCCCACCGCGGTCTCGCCGGGCGGGGCACGATCATTCTGAACGGCTCACTCGACGACCGGGGCTTCATCGGCCAGCTTCTGCACGAGGGCCTCGGGCACTTCTGGGACCTGACATGCACGAGCGGCATCGCACAGAGCGGCCAGAGCAATTTCAAGGACGGCGGCACCCCCGTCTACAACGACGACCCGAGTGCCTCCTTCTATGCCATCTCCTGGATCAACGAAACCGAGCGCAAGCCCACCGCCAAAAAAACGGACTTCGCCTCGGGGTACGCGTTCTCGAGCGACCCGTTCGAGGACCTCGCCGAGGCCGTGACGTATTACATCCTGCAGCCCGAAGCGTTCCAGTCGCGCGCCGCGCGCAATATCGCGATGGCGCAGAAGTACGCATGGCTCAAGGAAAACTTCCCCGTGCAGCAGAAAATGTCGAAGGGAGCGCAGTGGACAGGAAGCGTGGCATGGGATGCGTCGAAGGTTCCTTACACTTGGCTTGGTGAATAAAAAAAGAACTGATGCGAAGGGCTAGGATTAGGGCTAGGGCTAGGACGAAGAGGTACGGTAGGTGGAGATAAGACCTGAGAGCAGGCGGCCTACTTCTTGGCAAAGTTGTATGGCTTTTTCTGCTTCCGCGCTGGTCACGAACTTCAATGCAATGGCGACATAGAGATGCGACTCTGTTTCAGCGCATTCACCTCTGGCAATGGTGTATTTATTCGCCTTATCCGCAAAAGAATAGCGTCCGAATCCTTCGGCCGTGTTGGCAATAATGCTGTTTGAAGATTTACGGACTTGCGACGTGAGTCCATAGATTTCGGTAGCCGGGAATTTTTTGGAAAGCTCGAATATCTCGCATACAAGCTGCAAGCCGATCTTCCATGCCTTCAAATCAACGAAGGATTTCATGCCACCACTCTTCCTTGTCACTCAACTCCTGAGAATGCCTTTCGAAACGGATAAATCGGATGTGATCGACTTTTTGGCTGCAGGAAATATCAAAGTACGTTCTATCTGCATATAGAACGCCCCCCACTATTCCAGTATCCTAGCCCTGACCCTAGCCCTAGCCCTCCCCCGTTCACTTGAGACGTTCCCTCCTGCTCCTCCTCTGGCTTATCTCCGACATCGCTCTCTTCCTGTTCGCGTACGCGGTGGCGTACTTCATGCGCGTGGGGTGGATCCTCTCGAGTGACCTGCCCTTCGGGAACTTCATGCTCGTGGTGCTCGCCGTGTCGCCGCTGTGGATCGTCGCACTTGCGACCACCCGCACGTTCGCGCTCACGCGGAACCAGAAGACGCTGCGGAACGCCGCCTACATCGTGTACGGCTGCGCCGTGGGCGCGGCGCTCGTCGCGCTGGCCTACTACTTCGTCTATGCGCAGGTCTTCAGCCGCATGATCCTGCTGCTCGGCACCATCTACAGTTCGATCCTGATCATGCTGTGGCACTGGATGTACGAAGGGATCTTCCGCGGCGCGCTCCGACGCTCTCCCGCCACGTTCCCGACGCTCATTGTGGGAGTGACGCGCGAATCGAGGCAGCTGATCGAACTCCTCGAACGCAGGAAGAATCCGCTCAAGCCGGTCGCAATTTTGGACGGCGCGGGCGCGAAGGAGAAAGACATCTGCGGCGTGCCGGTGCTGGGGAAACTGAACAAGCTCGAGGAAGTCCTGACGACATACAAGATCAATCACCTGATCCAGTGCAGCGACCTGGAGCAATCGATCAACCTGCTCAGCGCCTGCCGGCAACGCGGCATCACCTACATGCTGCTCCCATCCGTGATGGGAATCGTGGAACATGACGAACGCATCGAGTCGTTGGAGGGCCGGTCGGTGACGATGGTGCGGCCACAGGGCGGGTGGTTGCAGAGGTTTTTTCGATAAAAAGTTACTGGTTTACTCGTTTTTGGTTTCTGATTCATCTGCATAACGAGAAACGAGCAAACGAGAAACCAATAACCTGTCCGTAGTGAGAAATATGAGTTCCGACTACAATAGCATCAATGCATGCCTTTATCCTCGCCGGCGGGTTCGCGACCAGGCTCTGGCCGCTGACGGAGAAGCGTCCCAAGCCGCTCCTGCCGCTGGAAGGCAAACCGATGATCACGTGGCTCACGGAGAACATTCCCGCCGATGTGCCGGTGACCGTGAGCACGAACGCGGCGTTTGAAAAAGCATTCAGGGACTGGGCGACGACGCTCGGGCGCAGCGTCGAACTCGTGATCGAAGACACGCGTGCCGACGACCACAAGCTGGGCGCGCTCGGGGCCATCGCCGAGTGGGTCACAAACCACAAGATCGATGATGATCTGTTGATCCTGACGGGCGATAACTACCTCGGCTTTTCGATCGAGGAGTTCCTTGCGCACTTCCATGGCCAGCCGCTCCTGGCGGCTCATGACATCGGGGACTTGGCGCGCGCGTCAGCGTTCGGCACGGTAATCGTCGACCAGACACATCCGGAACGCGTGACGGGCTTCGAGGAGAAACCCAAAGAACCGAAGACCACGCTCGTGAGCACCGGCTGTGTGATCCTCCCCAAGGCGACGCTCCCCGTCCTCCTCGAATTCGCGAAGATCAAACCCGATAACCTGGGCGGCATTTTCGAGGAACTGCTCCGGCGGGGTATTCCGGTGGAATGCTTCACCTTCCGCGAACCCTGGATGGACATTGGATCGTTCAAATCGTATATGGAAGCCCACATGCTGCTGACCGGCGGGCGGCTTCTGCCCGATGCGACGGCGGTGTTCGATCAGTCGGTGTCAAACGGCAGCGTCGTGATCGGCCCGAGGAGCAAAGTGATCAAAAGCGAGCTGACCGACGTCATGGTCTTCAGCGATTGCGTGATCGAGAACTGCACTATCAGGAATTGCGTGATCGATGACGGATGCATCCTGAAAGGGGTCGACCTGCAGAACCAGATGCTCCGTGCGGGAACGCGGCTGGAAGTGAAATAGCAAGATCGAAAAAAGAAGATCGAAATTTTGATCTTTGATCTTCGACCTTCAAGCTTCATAATCGCATTCTATGAAAAGACTCCCCCTCGTCCTGACCTTGACCCTGTCCCTGCTTCTTCTCGCGTCGTGCGGAAAGGGCAAGGGCGCCATCAGCTACAAACTGACCATCGATTCCCCCGACGCCCAGCGCCGCACGGAACTGATCTCGGCGAGCGCGCGGGTGATCGAACGGCGGCTCCTGGGCATGAAACAGGAGGTGATGCCCGGTGACGTGAGCGTGAGCGGCGAGACAGTGACGGTGAAACCCAAAGACACGGAGACTGCCGAGGCGCTCCGTGCGCAGCTCCAGGGCGAATTCACCATGCGGGTGATGCGCGAAGTGGACGCCAGTATCGCCGATCTCGTCCACGACACGATGGGCGCGTGGAAGGAAACAGGCATCACCGAGAAGGAATTCGATTGGGTGCTCGCCTCATCCTCCGACCCGCGGCCCAAGGCGAAAGCGACGCTCCTCTTCACGGATGCGGGCAAGCGCCAGCTCGAAACGGTCTTCAAGGACAACAGCGGCAAGGCCCTCGGCGTATTCCTTCGGGGCATCCTGATGTCGAAAATGATGGTGAATCCCGGCGAAGCGCGCGATTCCATCCTCGTGGACGGCATTCCGAACCTCGAGATCGCCCAGGTCTTCGCCGATGACGTGAATGTGGGGCTGCATGTGAAATTTGAAGAAGTGCGGTAAACGACCCTAAATTCCTATTCGTAGGGGCGTAGCGTGCTACGCCCCTACGAATGCCTACGAGCGAATGGGTCCCCTTCCCTTTTGGGCCCTCTTCCTGCACTCTATCCCCCCTGCTATTCTTTCTTTCGCCTTTCACATGTCCCAGCGCCGCCCCCTCTTCTGGCCCATCGTTTCCATCGGGATCGCCATACTCGTCGTGACGATCGCACTGCCGCAAAGCTGGAAAGTGGGCTTCCCCTCCTTCCTGCGTTCCCCCGCCCTGCATCTGGGGCTGGACCTCGCAGGGGGCACGCAGCTGGATTTCCGCATTTCCGAACAGGAGATCGCCGACCAACTCGCGGAGATCGACAAGAAGATCGCGGAGGGAGAGGCGAACGGCACCCCGGCTGAAGAGCTCACGCAGTTGCGCAATGAGAAATTCACGATCGAGACCCAGAGCACGAACCTCGTGGAGGCGATCCGCACGGTGCTGGAGCGCCGCATCAACGCGCTCGGCGTGAGCGAGGCCGTCATCACCCCGTCGTATCTGGGCAACGAAAAACACCTCCTGGTGGAATGCCCGGGCGTGGTGGACGTGCAGGAATGCATCAAAGTGGTCGGCAAGACCATTCAGCTTGAATTTAAGGAGGAGTTCACTGTCGCCGACGACACCTTCCGCAACGACGTGAAAGTGAAAGCCTCAGCCGCCATGGCGCAGATCACCAGAAGCGGCGCCACGCTCCAGAAAGTGGGTCAGGACCAGAGTTCGCAGCTTGGCGTCAGCTACATGGACACCCAAACACTGTTCCGCGACCTCCTGCCCAAGGGCCTGGAGAGCCTCTGGAACACGCAGCCTGGCGCCCCGGTGCAGCGCGAAGGATCTCTCAGCTGCGCCAACGCCGCGCTCCTCCCCATCGCTTTCGTGCAGCAGAACTGCTTGAGCGACCAGGGTCAGCTGCTGGAGGATAAAACGGTCCCGGGCATCTTCCTGGCACAGACGCTTTCGCCGCTCACCCAGACGGGACGCGTGCTGAACGAAGCGCCCAAGGCCTTCGCCCAACTTGCCAAAACCGAGACCGGCGCGGTGTACACACAGCGCGAGAACATGGCGCTGGACGACAAAGTGGATGCCGCCGTCGCAGCCGCCCTCCGCACCATGAAAAACGGCGAACTGAAGGCCGTGCAGGCCGCAGATGGTCCTAAGGTGCTTTTCCTCAGCCAGCTCCGGCCGGGAGGCGAGCAGGTAAGCGTGAGCCACATCCTCGTCTCGTATAAGGGTGCCGCCGAAGCCGGCCCCGAGGTGACGCGCACCCGCGACGAAGCGATGGTTCGGGCCAACGCTCTGAAGGAGAAACTGAACGCGGGAGGCAACTTCGACACCCTCGCGCGCCAGGAGTCCGACGGGCCCTCGAAAGCATCGGCAGGCCGCCTGGGCGTTATCAGCCGCGGCGGCGCGCTTGCGGGCCCCTTCGAGAACTCGGCGTTCGGCATGAAGGCAGGGCAGATCAGCGACCCGGTCGAGACGCAGTACGGCTTCCATATCATCCGCGCCGACACGACCCCCGCCACCTCCCCCGCAACCGTGGATGCCGAAATCCTGTCCGTGACGGGAGACCTTGCACGCGCCGAGGCGATCGTCAAAAGACTCCAGGACGGCAAGGTGACCTCGCTTGAACCCGCCATGAACCTGCGCTGGCTCTTCTTCTGGCTGGTCCCGAGCGGCTGGAAGGACACCGCTCTCGACGGCAAGCACTTCCGCCACGCCACTGTCACCATGGACCCCGTCACCAATATCCCCGTGGTACAGATCGCCTTCGACACCGAGGGCGCGCGGCTCTTCGCAGAACTGACCAAAAAGAACGTTGGGAAGCGCATCGCCATCTACGTCGGCGGCAACCAGGTGACCGCCCCGCGCGTCAACGAGGAAATCACAGGCGGCACCGCGGTGATTTCGGGAAACATGAATGTGCAGGAAGCCCAGGAACTTGCCCAGGACCTGAATACAGGCGCTATCCCCGCCCCCATCCATTTGACCGGCCAATATACCATCGAGGCCACGCTGGGTGATGCTGCCCTGCAGACCTCGATGCTCGCAGGCCTCATCGGCATCGGCATCGTCATGCTCTACATGATGTTCCTGTACCGCCTGCTTGGCGTGGTCGCCAACATGGCGCTCGTCGTCTATGCCTTCCTGCTCTTCGCGATCCTCAAGCTCCCGCTGCTCTTGTTCACCAACAATTACATCGTCCTGACGCTCGCAGGCATGGCGGGCATCATCCTGAGCATCGGCATGGCCGTGGACGCGAACGTGCTGGTGTTCGAACGCATGAAGGAAGAGCTGCGGCGCGGCCGCACCCTCAAGTCGGCGGTGGAATCGGGCTTCAAGCACGCCTGGCCCGCCATCCGCGACGGCAACGTTTCTACGATCATCACCTGCGTCATCCTGTTCGCGGTGGGCACGTCCATCGTGCGCGGCTTCGCGGTGACCCTCGGTATGGGCGTGATCCTCTCGCTCTTCACCGCCATCACGGTCACCCGCTGGATCCTGCGCCGCGTCATTGAGCAATCCTGGGCCCAGAACCCCGCACTGTACGGCATCAAACCGGGGCATCACGATTCCCCGTCCGCCTGACCAATGGCCGATACCATCACGCTCCGCGGGCTCGAGCTGCGGACTCGTATCGGCGTGGCAGCGCATGAGCGCTCCGTGCCCCAGCGCATTCTTGTGGATATCGAACTGACGACAGACACCCGTGCCGCAGCCGCCTCCGACGACGTCAGCCGGTCGATTGACTACGCAGCTGTCGCAACTGATATGAAGACGTTGGAGGGCACGGAACGGAAGACGATCGAGCGGCTGGCGGAGGATGCCACCGAACTGATCCTCAAGAAGTACACACCCTCCTCAGTGACCGTGACCGTGACCAAGTTTCCGCCGATCGGAACGGAGCGGGTGGAGGTGAGAATTACAAGGCCGTGATTCCTCGTACGTTCCCGGCTCCGCCGGGAACAACTCGGAATGACACAGCCCTGACGTCTAGAGCGCATCGGTACCAACCCCGCGGAGCGGGGTTACCCGGCAAAGCCGGGTAGTTCCGTTGGCCTAGGCCAACGGAACGTACCGATGCGCCGTGCATGAAAAAGCACCTGTCATCCCGAGTAGCCCGTCGCAGAGCGACGGGCGTACGAGGGATGGCACACTGACCGTACCCAAGGCATCATTCTCTTCTCCATGACCCCCGTCTTCCTCGCCCTCGGCAGCAACATCAACCCTGAGCAAAACCTCAGGGCCGCCGCGGAGCTCCTGCGGGCCCGCTGGCCCGCCATCCGCTTCTCCCCCGTCTATCGCACCACCGCGCGCGAAGTGACCGATCAGGACGACTTCTTAAACGCCGTCGCGATGCTCGACACGGATGAGCCGCCCGAAGCAATCGCCCATCATCTGCGGGGCATCGAACGCACCCTCAAGAAGGCCCCGCCCTTCAAGTTTGGCCCGCGGACTATCGACCTGGACCTGCTCCTGTACGGCAACCAGGTGATCGAGACCCCCGAGCTGACAGTGCCGCATCCGAGAATGCACGAACGCCGGTTCGTCCTGGAGCCGCTGTGTGACCTCATTCATGAAAAAAAATGGAGGGATGCGCTTGGCAAAACTCTTGATCAGAAATGCGTGAAAACGGCTCTGGAGCTCTAAGCACATGCTATACTCCGCGCCTATGCGCACCCGCCTGTTTCTCGCTTCCCTCTCGCCTGTCTTCGCTCTGGGGATCACAGCCACCGCTCATGCCGTGAGCTTCGCGCCGGTGAACCCGGCGGTGGATCACATCCTGGGCAACCCCGCCCCCAAGGTGATGATCGTGGAATACATCGACCTGGAAGACGAGACATCGAAGCAGCACCACGCGACTGTGAAGGCGCTGTCGGAACGCTACAAGAACAAGGTCAACTGGGTGATCCGCCACCTGCCGTCGGCTGAGCACCAGAATGCGCAGAAGGAGGCCGAAGCGGCGGAATGCATCAACGAGCTGGGTGACACGCGCACCATGTGGACCTTCATCCAGGAAGTGTTCGATGCCACCGCCTCGGGCGGCAGGGGCCTGCCGCTGAGCAAACTGACGACGCTCGCAGGCGAACTGGACTTAAGCAAGCTGGAATTCGAGAAATGCCTCAGCAGCGGCAGGTACGCCTCATTCGTGAAAGGCCAGGCCGAGCAGGCCAGGCAGGGGGGCATCACGGCCGCGCCTGTCACGTTCCTGGTGCTCGGGAGCAACGGCAAATGGCAGATGATCGCGGGCGCGGGGGCTCTGAGCGAGTACACCGACGTGATCAACGCGATGCTCTACGAGGCCTGGACGCCCTCTGCAGTTGCCGTCCCCCTGCCCGTCCCCGCCACGCCGCCCCCCGCGGTGAGCGTGCCCGGTGCCGAACCCGACGGCCCGCTGCCGCCCGTCGACCCGAAGACGGACCACATCCGCGGCAAGGCCAACGCACCAGTGACGGTGATCGAGTACACCGATTTTGAATGCCCCTTCTGCATCCGGCATCAGAAAACCATGTCGCAGCTGCTCAGGAAATACCGAGGCAGCGTGAACTGGGTCACGCGGCCGTTCCCGCTCCCCTTCCACGCCGGTGCAGAGGCCAAAGCCGTAGCTGCCGAGTGCGTGGCCAGCCTCAAAGGCAACAACGCCTTCTGGCGGTTTCACGACCAGATCTTCAAACGGAGCGGCGCCGACGGCCAGAGCCTCTTCCCGGTGGAGAAGCTGGCCTCTCTGGCCAAGAACGTGGGCCTGAGCCAACAGAGGTTTGACGAATGCGTCCGCAACGGCGAGCAGGCGAAGCGCGTCCAGGCGCTCATCGAGTCCGGCACCGCAGCCGGCGTGCAGGGGACGCCCGCGAATTTCGTCCTCAATAACCGGACGGGCGGATACGAAACGATCTCGGGCGCCGTGCCACTTTCGACCCTCACAGCCGTCATCGACCCGATACTCAGCGGCATGGTGAAGCCCGCGCCGCCCGCATCCGCGCCGGCGCAGCCCAGTACGTACTACCCGCCCGCGCCCGTGGTCGCCAAACCGGCACCCAAGGTGGACCGGTCGTGGGACCATGTGCGCGGCGAGCCCAACGCGCAGCTCTCGCTTGTGACCTACAGCGATGCTGATGATCCGTTCACGCGCACGCTCTACCCCGAGCTCCAGACGCTCCTAAAGGAATACCCCAAGACCCTCAATCTCGTGTATCGGCACTATCCGCTCTCGTTCCATAAAAACGCAGATACCATGGCCGTGGCCATGGAGTGCGCCGCCGAAATGAAGGGCCATACCGCGTTCTGGCAGTTCGCAGACGCCCTGTACGGCTCGGCCCGTACAGATTACGTGGCCATCGCCGCGGAACTCGATTTGAACCAATCCGACTTCGCCACCTGCATGTGGCGCGACACGCGGCGGGCACACATCAAGCAGGATATCGACGGCGGCACGAAAGCAGGCATCACGGGCACCCCCTCGAGCTTTCTGATCGACACACTCAACCAAACGCAGGTGCAGATCAACGGAGCCGTGCCCCTCGACGACTTCCGGAAGGCCATCGACGCCATGCTTGCCCCTGCCGCCCAATAAACCCATGGAACACCTCTTCACACAGCTCCTGAAAGCCATCGGCGAAGACCCGGCACGTCCGGGGCTCAAAAAGACCCCCAAGCGGGCGGCGGAGCAGTGGGAGTTTCTCACCTCGGGATACGGGGAGGACGTCGATGACATCGTGAACGGCGCGCTGATGCCAACCGAGACGAACGGCATGGTGATCGTAAAGGATATCGAGTGTTACAGCCTGTGCGAGCACCACCTGCTCCCCTTCTACGGCAAGGTGCATGTGGGGTATATCCCCAAGAAGCACGTCATCGGGCTCAGCAAGATCCCCCGCATCGTGGATATGTTCGCCCGCCGCCTCCAGGTGCAGGAACGGCTCACCCAGCAGATCTGCGACACCCTGGATGACGTCCTGAAGCCCAAGGGCATCGCGGTGGTGATGGAGTGCAGCCATCTGTGCATGATGATGCGCGGGGTCGAGAAACAGCACAGCCTGGCGATGACAAGCGCCGTGAAGGGCCTCTTCAAGGAAGACGCGCGCACGCGGCAGGAGTTCTTGGAGTTGATCCGGAAGTGACGCTTACGCCGCCATCGTCGCCGGGGCTTCTACAGCCTGCTCCGTCATGATCCTTTGCATGGCGGGCGCGAGCACCCGGGAGGCTTCGTCGTAATACCCGGTTGTTTGGGCCTCCCCGGCGATGCGCAGCACATCGTGGATATCGCTCGAGGTCTTGAGCTGCACCTCCCACAGCTTCTCCTGGATCTGCCCATAGTCACCCGTCTCCTTGAGAGCGGTCTTCCAGACACCCTCCCCCACCCGGCCTGCGACGTCGTTCCCCATCTCCTGACCGCGACGATACGTCTCGTCCGGCTGGTCGGCGCGGTGGATATCGGTGCTGCCGTCCATTTCTTGCGCCACCCCTCTCTCCACATCGCCCTCGATCACAGTAGTGGCATCGAATTCCTCACCGTCCACGATCAATGCCGCGCCGTAATTGGGCACGTCGGGGCGGACCTGACTTGCGTGACCCACGTCCTCGTCGCTCTCGTGCATCGCCGTGCGCTTGAGCTCCTCGGGCGCGTGCACCAGATCCTCGCTCACCACAGCGACACCGGGATTTTCGAGCTGGGTCTGCCCCAGCACGCCGTCCGGCAACTCGTCCGTGAGGGCCACGTGCTCGTATCCGTCCGTCGCATCCTCAACCTCCTTCGCCTTCTCATCCATCACCCTCTGCACCTCGGCGCGCTGCTCCGCGGTAATCGTCACAATCTCTTTTCCATGGACCATATCTGGAACTTGATTAATGCGCTCGCGGACGTTATTGCGCAGGTCGCCGAGCGTATCCGAGACGTCTGCGGCCTCTTCCATACGCCGCTGCACCTCCTGGCTGACCACCTGGTCCCGCTGTGCCGATGCTGTTTCGAGAAGTGCCATGTGCCCAGAGTGTGACGCATCTTCAAACCCCCGCATGATCTATAACGACCCAAAGTGCATAACATCGTAATTTTGGCTCTGTTTTGAGCAAATTTGCATCACTTCGATGTACAAATAAAACAATCATGCCGAAGTCGGGCTCTGCCCACTCAAATAGATAAAACGAGTTCCGAAGGAGCGGGTCTCGTGGGCCCCGCTCCTGAGGACACTTTGTAGGGAAGGGTGAGTCCGTGAGAGGGACATCCCACAGGGACTGCGCGCCAAGCCTTTCGCTGACACTCAAGAGCTTGTCGCTGGGAGCCGCCAGGTGGCCCTTCCACGAATAAAAACCGCCCCACTCCCGGGGGGCGGTTTTCCCTTCCGTTGATCGCCGGATCAGGCCGCCATGGGGGCGGCCTCGGCGGGTGCTGGCGCCGGCGTCTCCGGCGCGGGGCGTCCGCGTTCCATCCTTTCGCGCTCCCTGGCCATAATCGACCGTACGTCCTCCATCAGTTCACCCGTCAGGTGTCCCACTTCCTGTTGGGTGCGCTTGATAGCCCTCGTAACCTCTTCGGGCTGCTCACGCGCTTCCATACTGTCGATGATGAGGGCCAATTCGTGTGCCGATGGGCGCTCGTTCATCATGGGATAAAGGGGGGTAGAAAATAAGACTGTGCACAGTATTCATCCGCCTCTGTTGCAGCGACATTAGATGTGCGCCCGAAGGACCATTGCAGCCTATTTATGGCTCAGGTTGGACCAAAAAAGAATGCAGGCAATGAGAAAATCGCCCCGGGACACTATCCGCAGGGCGACGTTCGTTTGGCTGAATTATGCAGCTATGTTCCTCTGCTGCTCGGGCGACTCGGTGCTGGCGCTACCCCTGGGACGAATCGTAATGGGGTTTTGGAGCGGGATCTCTTCGGGCACGGGAACCGGTTCGGTCACCGCAGCCTCGGGCTTCTTTTTGTCCTCCGGCTTTTTCTCGGGCTTGCTGTCCCCATCCACTGCATCCCCGGGAGCAGCAGCCGCCTCCGCGACCATGCCGTCGGGCTTCCCGGTTTTGCCCGGCCTCTCCTTCGGAGGCGTGGGCTTGCTGATGATTTCGATGGGCGCGCCTGCGGCGTCGGCAGGCACGTCTGCGACGGTGCTACGGGGACGGACGGTATTCACGACACGTCCGATTATGGACTCTGCGGATTCAGTGACCGCAGGTGCAGCCTCGCGCTTCTTGCCGCCGTCTTTCTCGGCCGCCGGTTCCTTGATGCCGAATGATTCCATGAGCCACTTGCGGATCGTGATCCACAGTTGGTTCTGCGACTTCTCGCCGCTCTCTCTACCAGCCTGGCTCTCGACTGGGCCGGATTCCACCGTAGTCGCGACCGTATCGGCCGTAACGGGACGCTTCGTGACTTCCTCCTGCGCATGACCTTCGGCAACCAGGCCCTGTGTTTCCTTGCCATCCTTTCCCTTCACAAGTTTTTCAACCACACCCTGCATCAAACGCAGCTTTCCGCCCGTGCCGTTCATGATGGCCTTCGTGACTTCCTTCCCTTTTTCCCCGTCCAAAAGTTTCTTCTTCAGATCACTTTCTGTGTCCTCGCCAAGGCCCTCTGCCACCATCTCATTCTTGAGTGCATCAAGCGTCTCCTGCTTGTCCTTTGGACCTTCAGGTGTCTTTTCAAGAGCGTTGACCATATGTATGTGGGTAGAGGTTAGTATGTATATAATAACATATTTATGATATTTAATCAAATACATGCCTGGCACAAAAAAACCGCCCCGGAGCATGTTTCAAGGGGCGGTTTGAGAGACAGAAGCTTAAGCAGCCATGCCTTCCATGACCGGAGCGTCGGCCTTGTCAGCCTCCTGCTCGATCTTGGCGATCGTCTCTTTGATCTCGGTCTCGATCGCAGCGACATCGGCCTGGGCGACAGCCTGCTCGGCGTTCTCTTCCGTGGCCTCAACAGCCGGCGCAAGAGCCTCATCGGCTTCGATCGTGTTCATGTCTTCAACATTGGGGGACATAAATGTGGGGTAAATGGGAGATAAAACGACAGTAGTATCCAACCACACTCTAGACCTGAATACCACGAAATCCACCGAAAAGTCGCCATTGTGTATCGACAGCTTTGGTTAGCGGTAAAGTCGATGCTTCAGATAGCCACAAAAGCCCGTTTTACGCCTGTTTCTGGGTGGTTCGCTCGATGGTCTGGAACGTGAACGGAACCGCATGATTCTCGTCTTTTTCGTGCCGCTCCTCCCACGTGACAGCCCAGTCCGCTGCGGAGAGTTGCGGGAAGAGCGTATCGCCTTCGATCTGCGCATGGACCCGCGTCATGTAGATGCGATCGGTCATCGGCAATGCCTGCCCGTACACGTCCCCTCCCCCAAAAATGATGGCCTCCGGCACGCCGTCCTTCTTCGCGAGCCCGATCGCCTCTTCCAGTGAACTGACGGCATCGGCGCCCTGCATCACCTTCTCCGGATGGCGCGTGATGACGATGTTGCGCCGGCCCGGGAGAATGCGCCCGATGGACTCGTGCGTCTTCCGCCCCATGATGAGCGGCTTGCCCATAGTGACTTCCTTCATGCGCTTGAAATCATCGGGTAGCTTCCATGGCAGGTTGTTCTTGTGGCCGATGACGTTGTTGTCGGACGCGGCGACTATGATCGAAATAAGGGTCATAGGATTTGGAGTATTAGAATATTGGAGTAATGGAGTATTGGGAATGACATAAAAACTCACACCAGGCTTTGCTCCCATTATTCTATTATTCCAATACTCCAATATTCCACCTTCCATTCCTATCCCTCTATAGCAATAGGTGCTTTGATCGATGGATGCGCCCCTCGGCTACGCTCAGGGTGACAATCAGGCTCACACAGCAATTGGAGCTTTGATACTGGGATGAGGATCGTACTTGAGCACCTCAATATCCTCATACTTGAAGGCAAAAATATCCTTCACCGCCGGATTCAGCTTGAGCGTGGGGAGGCTCCTCGGTTCGCGTGCGAGCTGCTCCCGCGCCTGGTCCAGATGATTCGAATACAGGTGCGCGTCGCCGAGCGTGTGCACGAAGTCCCCGGCCTTGAGGTCGCACACCTGCGCGATCATGTGCGTGAGGAGCGCGTACGATGCGATATTGAACGGAACACCGAGGAAAATATCGGCGCTGCGCTGGTAGAGCTGGCAGCTGAGCGTCCCATTCACGACATAGAACTGGAACAGTGTGTGGCACGGCGGCAGCGCGACCTTGTCGGCCTCTTTCGGATTCCATCCCGTGACGATATGCCTGCGTCCGTCGGGGTTCTTTTTGATGCCGTTGATCAGGTTCGTAATCTGGTCCACGCCGTCGTTCTTATACGTCCCATCGGGATTCAGCGTGGCACCGAAGTTCCTCCACTGATGCCCATAGACCGGGCCCAGATCCCCGGCTTTCCGGCCGAACTTCGCCGTCTGCTCCGCGGTCGCCCACTCGTCCCAGATCGTGACCTTCACTTCCTGCAACGACTTCACGTCGGTATCGCCCTTCAGGAACCAGAGCAGTTCCTGGAAGATCGACCGCGTGTGGAGCTTCTTCGTGGTGAGAAGCGGGAAGCCCTCCTGCAGGTTGAACCGCATCTGATACCCGAAGACGCTCAGGGTGCCCGTACCGGTACGGTCGCTCTTTTTGGCGCCGTTATCTAAGACATGCCGGAGCAAATCGAGATACTGCTTCATGTACCCGGATTGTACCCGAGAAGATGGGGCGTTCCATCCATGAATAGAACGTCTTTCATGGCTTGCGAAAGACTAAAAATACATGCATGCCAACAAATCACTCTTTCGTCCGTTGCACCCGGGACTGTCAGACAAGTACCGTCACTTCCCATGGCACCCATGCCTTCCCCGCCGATCACACGACAGGACCTCAAGTCTTGGAGTCAGCAATGGATGGAAAACTTGAAGATCTGAAAAAAGAGGTGCTATCGCAGGGCCAATTTTTGATGAATGAAATTGCAAAGCTGTATTCCGCAAATGAGCGCTGGACACATGAAATCGTCAAAGAGGTACAATTCCACTTTGAAACGGCCGTAGAAAACATCCGTCATGATCTTCTGGGTGCCAATCATGTCGATATCGAAAGCATCAAAATCCGGGTGACCCGACTGGAGCAACATACGCATTTGGTTCCATGAGTCTTATCGGAAGAGCCTGAGTACCTTAGAACCACTTCCTCCCCGCGTACCTCCAGGCCATTTCGAAGATCTGCCGCTGCGTTTCGGCCACTTCCCTGCTCTCGATGATGACGCCGAACATCTGCGGGGAGCTGGCGAAGGAGCAGATCGCCACTTTTGAGTCATAAATGTTGATCTCGTTGGTGAAGTCGAATTCCTTCGCCGGGACCAGCCGGATTTCGCGCTTCTTCTTTTTGTCTTCGCCGTGCACCCGTCGCCCCGCGTCATCGTCGGGAGCGATGCCACGCAGGTGGATGCCGCGCTTCACGCGCTCCGTCACGTACTCCTCGTCGTACGCGGGCCAGTACTGTCGCACCACGGCGGAGTTGGCGAAGTTGAGGATCTCGCTCTTCGCTGTGAGCGTGTCCTCGTACACGTGACGCACGCCGTCCCAGCCTTCGAAAAACCGCACGTGCGGCTGACGGAATTTGGAGCCCTGGAGTGACCGAAGCTCCGGGAGGCTACGCTCCAGCGCATAGGCGTTCTTGCGCGCCTCCACCGCCAGGCGCTCGGGCGGCACGGGGGCGTACCAGGTGGCTCGCGGTTTTTGAACCGACGTGCAGTGGCCGTTTCGGACCATCTCTTCCAGGATGTTATACGCGGTGACGCGGTTGAGATCGGCCGCCTTTGCGTAGTCGGACGCGGGGGCCGAACCGAGCCGGAGCCCAGCCAGGTACAGCTGTGCCTGCTTCCCGTTGAGCCCGATGGATTCGATGATATGTACTAAGTCTTTTGCCATAGTGCAGGAGGGTCTTTTGCCTGCCCGCGGTCGCTCGAAAGCGTAGGAGGGCCATGGATGAGGAAGTGCGCAACCTGTAATGCGATCGGACGCCGCGGCGACTATATCCCGGACCACTGACTCCACAGAAGCGCTTCATGGTGCGAAAAAACAGAAATGATGTTCTGTTGTTCATTTTTTCTACAGTTCAAATGACGTGTTCAGGAAACTTTTTGCGACGATCCGTCGCACGCGTAGAAAGACGGCATCTACTCCCCTTCCCCCACACGCATATGAACCCCGTCAGTGCGTCCATGAACCTGGAGCAGCAGCTGCTCCGCATCCCGCGAGCCTACGCGGGCGACGACCTCAGCTTCACGCCCAAGATGCAGACCGCACAGGACGTGATCGAGTTCGCAAAGAAGCACGAGGTTACCGTCATGGACCTCACGTTCGTCGACGTCCCCGGCACCATCCAGCACACGAGCAAGCCGGTGCACGAGCTCGAGGATGTCCTCAAGGGAGGCGCAGGCTTCGACGGCAGCTCCATCCGCGGCTTCAAGCAGATCCACGAATCGGACATGCTTCTGAAACCCGACCCCACCACCGCGGTCCTCGACGTGTTCCAGAGCGAGCAGACCCTCTCGCTCCTCTGCGATGTCACCGAGCCGCTCACGGGCGAGATGTATGATTCGTCCCCCCGCACCATCGCCAAGCGCGCGGTCCAGTACCTGAAGGACAGCAACGTCGCCGACTGCGCGTACTTCGGCCCCGAGGCGGAATTCTTCATCTTCGACAACGTCCGCTACGACAGCAAGCAGAACGGCGCGTTCTTCGAAGTCGACTCGAACGAAGGCATCTGGAATACGGGGAAAATGGAAGAGGGCGGGAACCTGGGCTACAAGATCCGCAACAAGGAAGGCTACTTCCCCGTCTCGCCGTTCGATACGCAGCAGGACATCCGCGCCACGATGGTGCGCGAAATGGAGCGCGCCGGCATCAAGATCGAGACCTTCCACCACGAGGTGGCCACCGCCGGCCAGGCCGAAATCGACATGGAGCGCGACGAACTGCTCCCCATGGCCGATAAACTGATGCGCTACAAGTACATCGTCCGGAACGTCGCCAAGCGGTACGGGAAGACTGCCACTTTCATGCCCAAGCCGCTGTTCGGCGACAACGGCAGCGGCATGCACGTGCACCAGAGCCTGTGGAAGAACGGCCAGCCGCTCTTCGCAGGCGGCGAGTACGCGGGGCTCAGCAAGATGGCGCTCCACTACATCGCGGGCCTGCTCGCGCACGCCAAAGCCCTGTGCGCCCTCTGCAACCCCACCACCAACAGCTACAAGAGACTCGTGCCCGGCTTCGAGGCGCCGGTGAACCTGATCTACTCGGCACGCAACCGCTCGGCGGCCATCCGTATCCCGATGTACAGCAATAACCCCAAGGCCAAGCGCGTCGAGTTCCGCATGCCGGACCCCGTCTGCAACCCCTACCTCGCCTTCTC
Organism: uncultured Candidatus Peribacteria bacterium; assembly: GCA_964436765.1. GTDB lineage: Bacteria > Patescibacteriota > Gracilibacteria > Peribacterales > Peribacteraceae > CAYTEH01. Next base: position 26,450 of record CAYTEH010000008.1, on the reverse strand, counting down.
GGCATTGATGCTCGCGGGCCTCGACGGCATCGAGCGCGGACTCCTGCCGGGCGAACACACCGACGAGAACCTGTACGCGATGTCGCCCGAGAAGCTGGCCAAGATCAAGCACGCCCCTGCGGACCTGGGCGAGGCGCTGGACGCGCTCGAGTCCGACCATGCGTTCCTCACCAAGAGCAAAGTTTTCTCCTCTGAATTCATCTCCTCCTTCATTGCCCAGAAACGCACCGAGGTCAGCGACGAGCGCATGCGCCCGAGCGCGAGCGAGTACTTCCGGTATTTCGATGCCTGATTGATACAGGCCCAGCGCCGCACGCGCGCCGTCGCCCCCTTGTCCCGTTTTGTCCCCTTTTCGCTCCCCTTCCCATGGAACTTGCACTCCCCGATGTCAAAGTCGCCCTCGATACCGTCTGGGTTATGATCGCCGGCTGCCTGGTGTTCTTCATGAATCCCGGCTTCGCGTGCCTGGAGGCCGGTATGTGCCGTGCCAAGAACCTGGTCCACGTGATGGCCATGAACTACATCATCATCGCGGTCACCTCGTTCGCCTTCTGGACGTTCGGCTTCGGGGTCATGTTCGGTAACGGCAACGACTACATCGGCATGACCGGCTTCTTCCCGAACCTGCTCGATAAAACGTCCTTTACCGTTCTCGAAGCCGTCACGCCGCCGGTCGCGGCGCTGTTCTTCTTCCAGATGGTGTTTGCCGACACCGCCGGCACCATCCTCTCGGGCGTGGTCGCCGAACGCATGAAATTCTCGGCATACATCCTGTTCGCATTCATGATGGGCATCCTCCTCTACCCCGTCACAGGGCATTGGGCCTGGGGTGGCGGATGGCTCGCAGACATGGGTTTTCATGATTTTGCAGGTTCGACGGTGGTGCACTCGGTGGGTGGATGGGTGGGCCTCACGGGCGCCCTGTTGCTGGGGGCGCGCATCGGCAAATACGACAAAGACGGGAAGCCGCGTGCCGTCCGTGCCCACAACGTCCCGCTGGTGGCGCTGGGCGGCTTCATCCTGTGGCTGGGCTGGTTCGGCTTCAATCCGGGCAGCACCCTGGCAGCCGATCCCAAGGCCATCGCACACGTCTTCATGACCACGAACATGGCAGGCGCCGCCGGGACCTTTGCGGTACTGACACTTGCATGGGCGTACTCACGCAAAATCGATTTCAACCTGGTCGTCAACGGCACGCTCGCCGGGCTCGTGGCCATCACCGCGCCCTGCGCGACCGTCTCCATGGCCGGCGCGGTCGCCATCGGAGCCATCGGCGGCGTGCTGACCTATTACGCCGGGTTCGTGATCGAAAAGTACCTGGATGACCCCGTCGGCGCGTTGTCGGTGCACCTGGTGAACGGCATCTGGGGTACGCTCGCGGTGGGCGTCTTCGGCACGGCGGCGGGATCCGTGGGACCCGTCACGGGCCTGCTCTACGGAGGCGGATTCACGCCGCTTCTCATCCAGCTGATCGGCGTGGCCGCAGTGGGCGCCTACACCGTCACCGGATCATTCATCATCTGGACGATCGTGAAGATGACACTCGGCCTGAGGGTCTCACCCATTGCCGAAATCGAGGGGCTGGACGGGCACGACCATGGGTACGCAGGATACGTGGATAAAGATGACCTCTCGGAATTCGTGGAGCCCGAGATCGACTTCGCCACCCCCTCCCCCGCGCCGGCTATGGCGCGTCGGTAAGCCATGATGTAACTGAGAAGGCGGTCCGGGGACCGCCTTTTTCGCAGGGAACAAATTTCCTCGCTCCTTCTCCCCCGCGAGGGAAAAGGTGTCCCGCACCTTGCGAAGCAAGGGTGCGGGACGGGTGAGGGCTATCGAGTATCATGATGTCATGACTGATCAGGCACCGTCCGTAGATGACCGCTGCTCCATCTGCGGAGGCCCACTCATCGACAAGAAGCTCAAGCGGTTCTGTGTGCGATGCGGCCAGCTGTGCGAGACGTGCTGTGACGGGGGAACCTGCATCACTGCGTCGTATACCGCCGGAGGGTTCCCGCAAGACTGAAGAGAGATGATGCAATGAGAGCAGCGGCCGCCGCGATCCGCATTTCATCGTGCTCCCCAGCCGCGAACATGCCCGTGATGGCCGCGCATTCGAACATCTGCTTTATTTTGCCGAGCGTGTTGGCTTTGATGCCTTTGACCGCCCCGTCTTCCTTCACGGGTTCGCAGGAATCGGGCGCCAGAATCCCCTTGTGGATATCAGCCGCCTGGCCGGCAAGATCCCCGCGCTGCACCTGCGACACCGCATTGAGCGACATGCTCGCGATCGCGGCTGCAGTGAAGGCGATGTCATCCGCATGCAACCCGATCTGATATGACAGTGCCGTAAAATTCGCCACCTTGTCGATGAACGGATCGAGCAGCGTGCCTTCCTTGGTCTCTTTGCCTTTGCTGCTGCGCGCCACGGCGCCATCGAGCCAGTCGATAAGTGTGGTGATGGCATACACTGTGGCGCCCGCGATGTGCGACACCTGATCAAGTCCGATAGCCGCCACGGTCAGGGGAACGCGACTGGCGGTGATGTGGTTGGGATGGACGACATTCCCGATCGCCTGCAACGCCGCATTCAACGGCTTCTCCAGTTTGTTGCGGATTTGCAACATGGGCGATGCCGGTTCCGGTGGCTGTTCCTGCGTTTCGGTTTCCATAAAAGGACGCTACTGTATCGCTTCGCACAGATCAGTACAAACGTCATTTCTTCGCCAGATCTTCCCGCTCCATCACCCACGAGGACGGACATTCTTGCTTGAACGGGCACACATCGCACTTCCGGTTCCGGGCAATGCAGATAGTACGACCGTGCATGATGAGCAACGTGTGCAGGTAGCCCCACTTCCCGCGCCGCGTCTGCCGCATCAAATCCAGTTCGATCGTGTCCTGGGTCTTCGCCTTCGTGAGCCCCAGACGCTTGCTCACCCGCCACACGTGCGTATCCACCGCGATCCCCTGCTCCTGTCCGAACGCGGCGTAGAGGACCACCGTAGCGGTCTTCCGGCCCACTCCCGGAAGCTCCAGCAATTCCTCCATCGTCTGCGGCACCTCGCCGTGGAACTTGTCGAGGATCAGCTTCGCCGCGCCGCGCAGGTGCTTCGCCTTGTTGTTGTAGTGCCCGCACGAGAAGATGTCGCGCTTGAGCTCGGCTTCAGGCGTATCCAAAAGCGACTGTGGGGTCGGGTATTTTTTGAAGAGCCCGGGACTGATCATGTTGACCCGCGCGTCGGTGCACTGCGCGCTCAAGATCGTGACCATCAGCAGGTGAAACGGCGTATCGAAATTGAGGAATGTGCGGGGAGGGTCGTGGAGTTTCCCGAGCTTGCCGAGGATGACGGGGACCGGGACTTTTTTCATCACAATTTAATGATAGTACAATTCTCCCTCTGTATCGTCACAGATATAGTCCCTCCCCCATGGCACTGCCTCCGCTCACCATCTTCGACCTCGAAACGACGGGCCTCGACCCCCGCAAAGGGCACCGGATCATCGAAATCGCGGGCATGCGGCTGGAGAACGGCGTGCTGCAGAAGGACACCGCCTTCGTCTCGCTCGTGAACCCCGAGCGCGATATCCCCTGGGAAGCACGGCAGGTGAACAAAATCACGCCAGAGGAGGTAGCCAAGGCCCCCACGATCGACCAGGTGCTGCCGCAGTTTCTGGAGTTCGCGAAGGGGTCTGTGCTCGTGGCGCATAACGCGAGCTTCGACTACGGATTCCTCGATACCGAAAAGCAGTACTGCTGGGGCTACGTCGACCTGCCCGAGTGCCTGTGCACCATGCGCCTGAGCCAGAGCCTGTACCCCACCGAGTTCCGCCATTCACTGGACGTCGTTTCCAAAAAATTCGGCCTCACGATGCCCGTGGACCGTCACCGGGCGCTGGCGGACGTGATCCTCGCCGCCGACGCGCTCATGAAGATGATGGAACAGGGACGGATCCAGTCGATCGAGCAGCTCAGGGCGCGGGCGTCGATCAAGCAGTTGGCGAGGTAGGGCTAGGATTAGGATTAGGGTTAGGGCTAGGGTTAGATAAAAATCTAAAGTGACCTTTGATGATTATCCCCGTTTTCTAGTATTCTATTCCTGCATCCTGACCCCAGCCCCAGCCCTAACCCTCGCATGCCCGCCCTCCCCATCGTCACTGGCGCCGATAACCCCGTGCTTCGGAAAAAGACCGAGCGCGTGGAGAAGGTCACGAAGAAAGTGCTGAAGCTCATCAAGGATATGAATATGAGCATGAAGGCCGCCAATGGCGTCGGCCTCGCCGCGCCGCAGGTGGGCGTCTCGCTCCGCGTCTGCATCGGCCAGGTGAACGGCAAACCCATCCCGCTCATCAATCCCGATATCACGTGGAAGAGCAAAGAGACGGCCATCGATGAAGAAGGATGTCTGAGCCTGCCCAATATCTGGCTCCCGGTCCCCCGTTCGGTGGAGATCCATCTCACCTACCTGGATGAAAAAGGCCAGAGACAGGAACGGAAGCTCAAAGACTTCGATGCCAGGGTCGTCCAGCACGAGGTGGACCACCTGGAGGGGAAGCTGATTGTGGATTACCACACCAAACCGGACGCGAAAGCGCCGGCTGTTCAAATGTAATACGAATTCCAGCCTGATTCGATAACGACAAACATGGGTGGCTTGCGCGCCACGGGGGGTGAGGGGGAAGGCTCCGCGCCTTTGGCGCATGATCGATGGAGCAGGGCCGAAGCCTTGGAGGCCCTGCGACGGAGATCCGGAGCCGGGCGGAGGAGCTTTGGCGCGCAAAGCGTTTTCTTTGCCCCTTTCTTTGTCGCGACAAAGAAAGGGGGGCGCCGCAGGCTGAAGCGCTGTATCTTCAAACTTGGCATTTGCCTCAACTGGCTGGGAAATATACGATTACTCCATGCCGAAACTGAAAGCAATCACCCCTCTCCGCCCTGCAGGGCTACGCGGGGCAAGTCGGCCTTCATCCTCCCATTGAATCCATGCCTGTCGAACTTGAAGCGATCATAGGGCTCGAGGTCCACGCCCAGATGAACACGAAAACGAAGATGTTCTGCGGGTGCGACAACGACGCGTTCGGGAAAGAACCCAATACGACCGTGTGCGAAGTGTGCATGGGCCATCCCGGTTCGCTGCCGGTCGTGAACGGCGAGGCGGTGATGAAGGCCATTGCCGCATCACTCACCCTCCAGTGCACGGTAAACGAGAACAACCACTTCGACCGCAAGCACTACTTCTACCCCGACCTGCCCTCGGGATTCCAAATCTCGCAGTACGACTTCCCGCTCGCATCAAACGGAGTGGTCACGTACGACTTCACTCCCTCTCCCGCCGCAGCGGGGGAGGGTGGCGCCGCAGCGCCAGGAGGGGGCAAGAAAGAGATGAAATGCAGGATCACCCGCCTGCACATGGAGAATGATGCGGGGAAGCTCTCCCACCGCGGATCGGTGACGCTCTGCGATTACAACCGCGCCGGGACGCCCCTCATGGAAATCGTCACCGAGCCGGATTTGCGCAGCGCCGACGAAGCGGTCGCCTTCGCGCAGGAGCTCCGCCGGATGCTCATCGCCGTCAACGCATCCGAGGCGGATATGTTCAAGGGCATGATGCGCTTCGACGCGTCGATCTCCCTGCGTGAAAAAGGAACCCAGAAGCTCAACCCCCGCAGCGAAATCAAGAACCTGAACTCGTTCAAATCGCTCGAGAAGGCGCTGCAGTACGAGGAGAAGCGCCTCCGGAAGCTCTGGGAGGAAACCAAGGGTCCGCTGCCCGATAACATCACGGTGGGCTGGGTGGATGACGAGGAAAAGACGCGCATGCTCCGCGAGAAGGAATCCGCGGGCGACTACCGCTACTTCCCCGAACCCGACATTCCACCGCTCAAGATCGACAAGAAGATGGTCGATGCAATCAAAAAGACGCTCCCCCTCTCGCCCCGTGAGCAGCGCCAGGCGTACATCGGTATGGGCCTGAGCGACGCCGAAGCCGCGATGCTCATTGACCAGCCGACGATCCGCGCGCTCTTCGACGGCGTGGCCGCCAAAGCAGAGCCGAAGCGCGCCTCGAGCCTGGTGCTGACGCAGCTGATGGGCTTCCTGAACGCCCACGGCAAGACCCCTGCCGAAGCCCCGTCACTGGATCACATGCTGAAGCTCGTGACGGCGATCGATAACGGCACGATCTCGGGCAACGCGGGGAAGACGGTCTTAGAAGACATGGTCCTGACCGGCAAGTCTCCGGACGCCATCATCAAGGAGAAGGACATGGGCCAGATTTCCGATACCGGCGCCATCGAGGAACTGGTGAAGCAGGCAATCGCGAAGAACCCAAAGGCCATCGAATCGTACAAGGCGGGCAAGCAGCAGGCATTGGGCGCTATCGTGGGAGCGGTAATGAAGGAATCGAAGGGCCAGGCGAACCCGAAGATGGTGAACGACATCCTGATGAAGCTGATCTAAATCCAGCAGAGCGGGCGTTCGGCCCGCGGAACAGAAAGGCCTTTGGTCCACGGAGACTCATTCCGCCCCATACCATTCCAACGGTAACACGTCCCATCTGCCCGATGCGGATGACCATGGATATTCCTCGCCTATTTCAACGATTCCGGCTTTTACCGGATTCAAATCCACATATCTCTTCGCTTCATGTGAATTCGAGGGAATACGTACGTGAAAGCGCGGCTGCCAGATGGGCCCCTGACCGATATGTACACTCAATCCATATTTATATACCCGCATTATTCTGGAAATCGATTCGGGAGCCGGGACGCGCACCAAGAAATGACAGTGATCAGGCATGATCACAAATGCATGCAGGAAGAATGGATGCAGTTCCTGCACACGGTAAAGCGTCTCAACTGCTTCTCGAGCGCAAACGGAGTCGTGGAAGATGGATTTTCTATGCCGTGTGACGATCGTCACAAGCATCATTTCCTCATTTTCGATAATACGGCGTTGGTGGCCCATGGACCCATTCTTCATGTCCCGCGGGCCGAATGCCCGCTCTTTTGATACGCGTTTTGGCAATCACAATCAATTCATGGCTTTCAGAAGCCATAAAATACGTTCTATCAGCACATGGAACACCCGCTTACGCCCGTTCCATATACATCCCCGTCTCGGTGTTCACCTTGACCTTATCGCCTTCGTTGACGAACAAGGGGACGTTCACAGTGAGGCCGGTGGTCATGGTGGCCGGCTTGTTGCCGCCGGTGGCGGTATCGCCTTTCACGCCCGGGATCGTTTCCTTGACGGTCATGATGACGGTAGAGGGCAGCTTGATGCCGATGGGGTTCTCGCCATACATGAGCGCGTCGCACTCGAGACCGTCCGTAAGGTAACCCACCATTTCATCGAGCGAGTCATTCTGCAGCGCGAACTGGTCGTACGTCTGCAGGTCCATGAATGTGGAGGTGGTATCGTCGCCGTACAGGTACTGCACGTGCTTGTATCCAACATCGGCCTGCTCGATCTTCTCGCTGCCCTGGAAGTTGCGGGCGAGGATCGCCCCCGTCTTCAGGTTCTTCAATTTACACTGCATGTTCGCCTTGCTCTGGCTTTTGCGGCCGAACTGGGAACTCATGACGAGGTAGGGGTCTCCGTCGATGGAGATGGCGCGGCCGGGCTTGAGATCGGTGATGGTATACATAGGGATTAAGTTTGAGAGAGAGATTAGCGCTAGTCAAGGCGTGGGCAAATGACCAATGACAACAATGACGCAATGACCAAGAAAGGAGTTTCTTTTGATTATTCATTACATATTCACCATTCCTGTTGGTCACTGGCCATTGTTTTCGCTCCCCAATTCCTTCAACTCGTCCCTCACCTGGTCCCCGAGCCCGTCCGCCGACAGCATCCTATGGAGCTGGCGCATGATCTGCCCGCGGTCCCGGTCGCCGTTGAGGCGTTCCAGTTCCAAGTGCAGCTGGATATTGCGTCCACGGTCGGTCTGGTAGGTGTGGATGATGCGGTTGTAGATCTCCTGCGCCTCCTTCGCGATCTCCTCGGGCGTACGGGGCGGCTGGTCGGACGAAGAAGAGGCCTGCCTTGCGCGCTCCAGCTGCATGGCGCGGCGCTCAAGCAGCGTGGGCGAGTCGGGCGCCTCCACCAAGGCCGGGTCGCTGGCATCGATGACGGCCGCGACAGTGCTGAGCGTGGCTTCGACTTCCTCCTGTTCAGGCGTGAGCGACGAGCTGGAATCGTCGGCAGGCAAATGATGCTTCAGCTCTTCCAGCGCCAACCTGGCTTCCTGCACGTTGCCCTCTTCGATCTTGCGCTTCACGGAGGAGAGTTCGTCGAGAAGCTCGGCAGACGCCGTATCGGGCTTGGGAAGGCCTTCAGGCAAGGCGGCAATGGTCTGGCGCACAGCCTGCTTCAGCGCATACGAGGTGTCATCGGGCAGCGCCGCGGAGACGTCGGCTGTCGCTTCGGTCACCTCCTGCGCGATGAGCGACGAGACCTCGCTGCTTGCTCCCGAGCCCGTGGCGACGGCCACCATGGTTTCGCGGTATTCGCGCAGCGGCTCCAGTGCCTCCGATCCGCTGCCGATGCTCAGCAGGGCAGCAGCTTCGTTCAGGCGCGTGTTCGCCTGCGAGATGATCTTGCGGGCCTTGGCGTCGGAATTGAACGTGAGGAGCACGTCCACCGCTTCGGCGAGCCGCTTCGCGGGGTAGAGGGCGGTGTTGGGCAGGATGCCGGCGGACGCGGCCCTGCGCTCCTGCTGGAGCTGGGCGATTTCGCGCTGGTGCACTGCATCACGCGCGAGGTTGCGGCTCACCCAGGGACGATCGTAGGCGTCTATATCGCTCTTCGTGACCTCCGCCGCCTGGCCGCGGAACAGGTCCACCCGCTCGCCCGCAAGCAGGTTCATCGTCTGCCCCCGGCGCTCGATCTGCGCGCTGCGGTGCCAGACAGCTATCGACGTCTTGTCCGTTTCCTGGGGAGCCTGCCCTGAGCTTGTCGAAGGGTTTTGGAACAGCGCGACGCTGCCTTCGTGCACCACCACACGGCCTTCTGCCGTGCCCACCGTGATACCGTCCATATCGCGCGGCACCAGACCCATCACCCACAACTCCCCTTCCTGCAGCGACACCGTCGGCGTGACGGCAGGCGCGGTGGGACGGTCCGAAAAATCGTTGATCGTGACGGTCGTGTGCGCACCCAGGCGGATGACGGCGTCGTCGTAGAGCGCAAGGGTCGCTTCGCCTTCGTTGGTCTGGATAGTGGCTGTTTTCTGCAGCACCACCTCACCGTGCAGCGGCTGCCACAAACCACCGGAGAGGATGCCCACCTGGCCGTGCGGAATAACGCTCACGCTGGCCTCGGCCACGGTGGGCGATGCCAGGAACAAAACCGGGCTGATGCGAACCGTGATGAGCAGCAACGCGAAGGCTGCGGCAAGCTTGAGCGGTTTCCAGTAGAACGGGGCTTCCTCCACCGGCTGCAACCGGCCCAGAATACGCTGCCAGATACTCACGCGCAGACCCTGCGCCGGAGCCAATGATCCGCGCACGGTGTCCCATAGATCGGCCTGCGCTGCGCCGACCGAGGCCGAGACTCGTGCCCAGATCGACTGGCGTACATGCGCGGCGGGCCGGATGGACTCGCGGACATCGGCAAGGATGGCCGGAGCCGCCATGCGCGCCTGCACGTTGGCTTTGACTCTGGCCTGCACGCCTCTGCCGGGCTCCATGCCCGACCGCATCTCGCGCAGGAGATGCTCGAGGGACGCGTGCTCTGACTCCGGTCTGAGCGGATGGGCCGGATTGGACGACTGTGGGACCATGACGGATATAAAACGGACGAAAATGGCTTCTGTTACGTAGAAAAGAAAATTTCCTGATCCTTCTCACATGCGCAGGAAAAGGTGGCGCAAAGCGCCGGATGAGGGCCAAAAGTGCATGGAGACGCGAAACGCATGATCAGTGACCGATATCAGGTGGCAAAAAACCCTCCAGCTTGCGTAATGCCCTCAGTTTAAGGATCCGGACGCCCCCTTCCGTCATCCGGAGCACCCTGGCGACTTCGCTCGTGGGGAGCTCGGCAACGTAGGAGAGCAGGAGGACTTCCCGATAGCGGCGGGGCAGCTGTCCGATGGCATCGCGGACAATCCGGAGGCGATCCGCATGTTTAACACGGGTATCGGCCCGATTGAACACGTCGGGATCGGCCCAATCTTCCGAGACCTCTTCCGTCTCGCGCTCACGGCGATAACTGTCGATGATGGCATGCCGCGCGATGCGAAAGAGCCATGCGCCGAACGGAACGCCCTTCCTCGCCTTATACTGGTGCAATTTTTCCCACGCCTTGATGAAGATATCGGCGACCACATCCTCCACGAGATGGGATGACGTTCGAAACGCCGTATAGCGGTAGAGCGGCAGGAAGAACTGGTCGTAGATGCGTTCGAACGCCCGTTCGTCGCCTTCCTGGGCCTGCAGGACAAGCGCCTGCAGTTCCGCCTCATCCATCGGTTCGGTAGGCATGGAGCATGCAGTATAACGGATGAACCGCGGATTGGTAACGATCGGTCTCCGGATCATCCTGCAGATGAACCTCTGTCTCCGTCACCGCCCCCGTCGGACATCGTATGATTCTGGCACATCACCAGCGCTCCGCGCCTTGTCGAAATCGATAAGAAAGAGACGAATGCAGCCGCTCTCTTCCTGCACGCAGAAATTGCTGAAATTCTCTGTATCACCATGGTCAACGCCCAAGCGGAATAGCACGGCGAGTATCCTCGACCGCTGCCTCTCAATCTCCGTCCGGGATTCCGGATGCGCGGCCATGAAATGCGATGCGCTTTTTCCCAGCACACCGCAGACGACACGATACCGACCCTGGCGATCCGGTGTCGCGCGTAATTCGCCGTGTCGATCAGATGCAATCGGTTCAATCGGCACATAATCGAATCCCGCCGCCTCCCACTCGGCCCTGGCTTCAAACGCCATTTTCCATGCCCGAAAACACGATGCATCAATCACGCGAACAATGGCCTTCCCGGTAAGAGTGCCCCCCAGCAACACCGTTTCAGATTCATATCCTTTCTTCACAAATTTTTTTCGCACAATGTTTCGGGAAGGATCAAAAAACACGTCGTCTTCCCGCGCATACAGGCTGTGATGACGTATATCATCCGATAACATCGACAAGGTACTGGCGGCGCAGCTGCGCACTTCTTCCACGGGATCATTCCTGGTGATGGCATGCAGAAGCGGGACCAGGTCCATATGAGAAGGATCCCATGCATGAATAATGCCCCACCGCCGCTGTTCCTCATCAGGATGCACGAGCAGTGCTTCTATATCCTCCTTCGAACGCCGCACTTGATTGGCTACAGATTTCGAAGGAACACACCCTTCGTCCTGCATTTCAGCGTTGAACTGTTTCTCAGGGTGAAAATAGTGCACATTTGATACTATAATGTTTTTTATATTTATGTCAAATTTGTGCATGTCACTCCCACTCAATGGTGGCAGGGCCCTTCGACCCTTCGGCAAACTCAGGGCAGGCTAAGCTCAGGGCTCCCGGTCATAAGCCCCGACTATCGCTCAACTATTCCCATTCAATAGTCGCGGGAGGTTTATTCGTGAGATCGATGAACACCAGGTCGATACCATCGAGGGCGCAGATGCGTTCCGTCATCTCGTGCAGGACACGCTCGGCGATGGGCATGGCATTCGCCGTCATCGCGTCGGTGGACACGATAGGCCGCAGCACGATCGATTGCCCGCCGCGCTTCGTCCCGAACGGCAGGAGCACCACCGGGAACTGCCAGATCTTCTGGTACAGGCCCGCCTTAAGCATTTCCTCGTGCACGATGGAATCGGCCTCCCTGAGCAGCTCTGCGCGGTCACGGGTCACGGACCCGGGCGTAAAGGTGAGCGTGGGGACATCGGGCCGCGAGGTGCAGAGGAGGACGCGGTTAAACGAAGGATTGGTGTTGGGGATGATCGTGGCCTGGTAGAGGTACTCGTCGGCGATGTGACACGGGCGATCGGAGAAGAGCGCGAGAGCGTGGCGGTACGTGCGGCCGTCACCCTGCACGCCGACGGACCGGACCGGGAGGACCACGTGCGGGGTCTGCAACTGGATATCGGCATGGTGCGCGTCGTCGGGCTCCTGCGCGCAGAGGATGCGGACCCCCAGGCCCGGCCCCGGGAACGGATGGCGCTCCACGAGCTCGTGCGGAAGACCGAGGTCCTCGCCGAGCTGCCGGACTTCATCTTTGTAGAGCTCCTTCAGCGGCTCGATCACCAGCCCCTGATCGATCATTTTTTGGATGGCGTCGACCCTGTTGTGATGCGTCTTGATGTGGTCGGCGTGCTTGGTGCCGCCGGTTTCGATGGTATCCGGGTAGATCGTACCTTGACCTAACATCCAACCTTCGCGCAGCGAAGGTTGCCCTGAGCTTGCCGAAGGGCCCATCGTCAGGCCCATCTTCTCGCTCACCCTCTTTTGCACGGCCAGGAACGTGTCGCCGATGATTTTGCGCTTCTGTTCGGGCTCGTACACGTCTTTGAGGTTTTGGAAGAACTCATCGGACGCGTCTTCCACGTGCAGGTTCTTGATGCCGAGTTCTTTGAAGGCGGATTGGATCATTGCGACTTCGTTCTTGCGCATCAGGCCCGTGTCCACGAGCAGACCGACGACGCGGTCGGAGCCGAGGACTTTATTGAGCAGCGTGAACGCGACGGTGGAATCGACCCCACCCGAGACGAGCATGAACACCTTCCGGTCGCCCACTTCTTTTTTCACCTGGTCGCCGATGTGTTCCTCGAAACTCCCCACCGACCACGGGGTCGGCTCACACAGGTCGACGAAGTGCTTGAGGATATCCATCCCGTGCTCGGTGTGCGTCACTTCCAGGTGGAACTGCGCGCCGAAGATACGGCGCCCCGCGTGCTCGAAAGCCGCAAACTCGCCAACGTCGGTACGCGCCGTCTGCACAAACCCGTCCGGAAGCTTCGTGACCTCGTCCCCGTGCGACATCCACACCGTGAACTGCTTGGGGAGACCCTTGTAGAGCTTCCCCGCGTGCGTGACCTGGAGGGGCGTGGAGCCGTACTCCTTCGTTTTACCGGGTTCCACCTTGCCGCCGAGCGCATGCGCGATCCACTGGTGCCCGTAGCAGAGGCCCATCACGGGGATACCGAGGTCGAAGATGGCTTTGTCGGCCTGCGGACTCCCCTCCTCGTACACGCTCTGCGGTCCGCCGCTGAGGATGATGCCCGCGGCGCCTTTCAGTTCTTCCGCAGGCGTCTCCGCAACCCTGATTTCCGAAAACGCGCCCAAACGACGGACGCGGTTGCAGATCAGGTGGGCATACTGGCCCCCGAAATCGAGAATGACGATCGAACCTGGATGAACGGGGGCTCCCATGGGTGGATTGTACTGAGCCGCGCTGCGAACAAGCAAACGGCACTTGCCAGCGGGAAAAGTATGTATTGCGCCTTCAATTCCGGTATATATGCCTCATGTCTCATACGCTCGCCGAGAATGCAGCCGTTTGCACGGAATTCCTGGATGCGACGGAGCCTGGGCAGGTGCAGGAAATTTTTGCCTCTCCGGATCCGCGACAGATAGCACATGAGCTGTCGCTTCTCTTCTCTGTCGGACTGGAGATCGAGAAACAAATGGTAGTTTTGCGGAAGTTGCTGGAGCCTCCGCCCATGCCTGCCGAAACGGCGGACTACGGAGAGTTGGTCATGCCGGGGTGTGCATTGCCTTGCGACGCCGGCGTCGCCATGAAGATCCTGATCGCGATGCGCGAAAGCGCGCGCACCATCCTTGCGATACAGCAGGACGAAACATCCCTGAGAGACCCGGCCGTCATTGAGGCCTGTTGCCGCGATTACGCACGCGAAGCCCATCCGTTGCGGCAATAAGCATCCACCCCGTATACGCCACCGCGGCGTCTTCCCATGCGTGCAGGAACAGTGCGGCGATACTGATGGCGAGGAAGAAGAGAAAAGTGAAAAGTGAAAAGTGAAAAATTACAGCATCACTTTTCTCTTTTCTCTTTTCTCTTTTCACTGCAAGGCAGCTCAGAACTGCGACAATCAAACTCAGATACAGAAGCAAGCCAAGGACTCCCAATTCGACGCCGATCTGCAGGTACCAGTTCTCGGGGATGAAGGGGCATGTGCATTCGCGATCAAGCGGCTGGACTTTCGTATCACCCACGAACACGCACAGATCCGGCCTGTCTTTGGCCCAGGATGCGTCGGAGCCGGCGTCAAGCGTGACGCAGGTATCGCTCACCCTGTTACTCGCCGGGCCGGCCGTGCCGAGGCCCTGCCCGAGCGGGTGCGCGATGATGGACCGCACCGCCTCCATGGGCTTCAGGAAGTGATCGCGTGACGAGGCGACCCGGAGGAACACCGACGGCATCAGGAGCGACGCTATGACGCCCGCGATGACGGCGACAACGCCCAGCGCGGCGGTGACGCGCCAGAAGTTGACACGGGACAGCAGCGAGCCGGCCCCGAGCACCGCTATGACGGTCGCACCGATCCACGCCGACCGCGAGAACGTGAAGAGGAACGCGAAGTCGATGAGCGCGAGGCAGCAGACCGTGAACCAGACGTGCCGGGCCGTGCGCCGGAAAAGCGCCGCTATTCCGATGCCCCAGGGAATGAGCAGCCAGAGCCCGAATTGATTGGGTCCGCTCATGGTGCCCTGGATGCGCCTGACCGATGAGCCGCCGATGTACTGGAACGCTGCCAACGGCCCATCGGCGACGTAGAGCGAGTGCAGGTCCGAGTAGCCGAGCCATGTGAAGAACGACTGCGGGAGCCAGAACGTGAGAATGCCGTAGGCGGCGACCAGCGCGCCGACGCCCAGGAGAACCGTCACCGCACGCTTCATGAATTCTTCTGACCACGGGACGCGGCGGAGGATGACGAATGCAATCAGAGGGACGAAGTCGTATTTGAAGCCGAGAACGGTCGCGGGGAGAGAAAAGTGAAAAGAGAAAAGAGACAAGGACGCCGTTATGAATGCCGTCAGGCAAAGAAGCAGGAATATCAGAATATCGATCACATCAAACCATTTTTCTCTTTTCACTTTTCTCTTTTCACTCATCAGACATTCGACGATCGCCACGCATACAATCAACCCAAGTAACGACTCCTTCCATATGGCCAAGAGCCCCATCGGCGCATGCCCCGGACCCTCGATCAATCTGGTTCCCACGGTCACAAGCAGCGCGTGGAGCGGGAGCAGGGCGAGGAGGGCCAACGTAAGAGATTCGCGGAGGCGTTGGAGCATTTCTACAAGTGTAGCCGTTCTTCCTCCGTCCTGAACACTTCCCCTTTCGCCAAGACCTGCTCCACCG
>CAYTEH010000008.1:0-11015 GCA_964436765.1 uncultured Candidatus Peribacteria bacterium | reverse complement strand
AGCCGTTCTTCCTCCGTCCTGAACACTTCCCCTTTCGCCAAGACCTGCTCCACCGCGTCGATGCACTGCGCGCTCACGTTGTTGCCGTAGATCTTCGGCGCGGTCTGCATCTGCTCGTTCCCCCACGCAAACTCGATGCACCGTTTGATGAAGCCGGCGTCGGTGGGCGGGGCGATGATGTTGCCGCCGCACATGATGGATTCGCTCCTATCAGATCCGAATCTGAGAGTGACGCACGGGATGCCCATTGCGTTCATTTCCTCCTGCATGGAGCCCGAATCCGTGGCGCAAACGGCGGCGCGACTCATGGCGGCGATCACGTCGGTGTACTCGGCCCACACGTCGGAGTAGATGAAATTCTTGTGCTTCTTCGCCATAGCTTCCACTTCTTTCGTGAGCCCGAAGCGCTCGAACGCGAGCTTCGTCTGGATCATGTTGATGAGAAGTACTGTGCGGCCGTCGAGGATGAGCGCCTTCATCGCGTCGTAGATGACACGGAAGCGGCGCTCGCTGATGCAGTTCTCGCGGCGGTGGATGCAGAAGCGCACGAAGTCCCCGTCTTTCAGTTCGGGGTGCCGCTCGAAGACGTTCGAATTCTTCGCATTCGCCATCGCCTCTTCCGTAGCATCGACAACGGAGTTGCCCACGACGAAGATGCGGTCCTTCGAGAACCCTTCCGCCAGCATGAACTCGCGGTCGAGCTCGACCGGGGCCAGGTGGATGCCCGTGCCGGCCTCGCTGCAGCGTGTGTTGAACTGCTCGGGGTACGGCTCCATCGATCCGCGGTCCCAGTTCTTGGCCTTCATCAGGTAGCTGCGCCACTCCTCCATCTCGGCCCGCGTGTTGACGCTCTGCCACTCGAAATTCTTGTAGACCGGCGTAAGCGTGCGGATCCCCGCCTCCACGTGCACGGACGCGAACCCATGACAGAAACCGGCGTTGCTGGCCGCCATCGCCGTGGTCGTGTCGCCGTGTACGTACGGAATGACGATCTTCTCTTTCTTTTTTATCTCCTCCATCACCCACCCGAGACGGCCGATGATCTGGCTCACGACCTCGTACATGGGTCCGCGCACGTTCAGGTTGAAATCGGGCTGCACGCCGAATTCCTTCAGCATGCCGCCACTCAGGTTCTCGTCGTAGTGCTGCCCGGTGTGGCCGAGGACGGCCAGGTGCCCGCGCTTCTTCAGTTCCTTATAGAGCGGCACCTGCTTGATGATGTCGGGCTTCGTGGCGATCAGGATCAAATGAACGTGCTTGTCTTTATGACTAGCCAGGTCGTCGAAAAAAGCCTTTGAACGGAATGTGATCTCTTTCACCGGAATAGAATACATGACGACCGCGGCGAAGCTAAACCCCGTTTTTGGCGCACATTCCACAAACGCGAGCTTCTATTGGCGGCGAAGCCGGGTCACTTGATCACCGCCGTGCTTTTGACCTCCATGCCGGGCACGGTCCAGGGCTTCTTTTCTTTCACGGTCTCGCCATCAAAGTAATACACCGTGGGAACCACGAGCGGGATTTCGAGCGATGCCGTCTGTTCAGGAGTGAGCTTGTCTAAGTACATCATGATTGGCCGCAGACTGTTGCCGTGCGCCACCACGAGGACCGTCTTCCCAGCCGCAACATGCGGCATGATGTACTGCTTGAAGAACGGGAGCGTGCGGCGCACGCAATCGTCGATGCTTTCGCCGTTCGGAGGACGCACGTCGTAACTGCGGCGCCAGAGCTTCACCTGGTCCTCGCCGAACTTCTTGATGGTATCGGCCTTATTGAGGCCCTGCAGATCGCCATAGTGGCGTTCATTCAATGCAGAATCGTGCACCTGCGTCAGCGTCTTCTGGCCGTGCGCCTCGATGATGGCATCGAAGGTCTGCTGCGTGCGCTTGAGGCGCGAGAGAAATGCGATGTCGAACGTGAACTCCTTCAGGCTCTTGCCCGTGAGGCCCGCATCGGTGCGCCCGGCGGCCGTAATATCGACGTCTGTCCAGCCCGTAAACCGGTTTTCAAGGTTCCATTGCGACTGGCCGTGGCGGATGAGGATGAGCGTACCCATGCGCCGACTCTAAGGATGAGCCCGATTCATCGCAAGAGCTGATATGTAAAACACCTCTGTCCCGGGCGCCTGCCCTGAGTCGTATCGAAGGGTCCTTTCTGCCTGCCTGCCGTAGCTCCGCAGAGCGTGGGCTGGCCCCCTCTGTTCCTACCCGAAAACGAGGGAATGGCCAAAGCAATGGTTTTCAGCTATAATGTCATCAAATGCACATCCACCTCCTCACGAAACTCCGGTTCACGCATACGTACAGCTTCGCGCTGCTCGTAAGTTGCCTGATCGTGGCTGTTGCCGCGACCCTCGCCCGCGCGACCTTGAACGTGGCCGGCGCACTCACGCGCAAACCCGATATCGCCGTGCTGCTCCTGCTCCCCAACGAACACATCTACGATTCCGAAATGCTGCGCACAACCGATGACGGCCGCGATTACCTGGTGCAGACCGATGAAGGACCCAAGCTCGTGAAACTGAAGAGAGGCGTGGAGCAGTGGTACGTGCAGCAGATAGTGCCATTGCATGAAGATCGAAGATAGAAGATTGAAGATTGAAAAGGCTTTCGATCTTTGTTCTTCAATCTTCAATCTTTTTGCGCGTCATCACCAACCACGGAAAAACGACTACTGCCTTCCACATTCTCCTCCATCGTGAGGGTTCCTGCGCAAACCTCCAGAGCCACTCGAGTCCTGTCTTCCGCATCCAGACCGGCGCACGCTTCTTCGCTCCCGCGAGGAAATCAAACGTTCCTCCCACGCCCATCGCCACCATGACGGACGGCATCTCCGCAAGGTGGTCCGCGATCCACAGTTCCTGCGCCGGCGCGCCGAATGCGACCAGCAGGAGCTTCGGCTTCGCCCTGTTGATGGCGGCGATGATCTCCCCGGCATCCTGCGCCCGCGGCGATCCCGAGTGCGTGCCCGCGACCATCAGCTGAGGATGAAGCGTCTTGAGAACCTCCCCCGCCTTCTCCGCGACCCCAGGTGCCGCACCCAGCAGGAACACGGGACACCGTTCATCGAGCACGCCGCAGAGCGCCTGGGTCATGTCGGCACCGGTCACACGTTCGGGCAGGTGCTGGCCGGTGAGGCGCGCGGCGAGCAGAAGACCCGTGCTGTCGGGCAGGTTCAGGCTTCCTGCCCGGAGGACGTCTGTGAAGCGAGGGTGTCGCCGTGCCTCCACGAGCATCTCGTTATTGGGAGTATTCACCTGGTGCTGCTTGCTGCCCCCGAGCATGGCCTTGATCACAGAGAGCGCCTGCTGCCGGGTGACGGCGTCGATGGGAATGCCAAGAAGGGTGATGCGTGTTTTCATGGGATTGATCATTCCCGAGGACGACATTCTACTGCATACTGGCGCCAATGAAGCGTGGTTTGGTTGTCCTCGGCCTTCTCCCCTGTTTGCTCCTCGTTTCGTGCGACGAAATGTGGGTTTTGACACCGCCCGAGGCACCCGCCCCCGCCTCGCTCCCTATGGATACCGGTTCCGGCGACGAGGTCCTGGAACCCGGTGATGTGCCCGCGCCGCTCGAGGGCGAACCGGCGGCCGGATCGGGAGCGCTCACGCAGGAACGTATCAACGCGGGGGGCGTGCTCGAGATCGGCTCCCCGGGCGCGATGGAACTGGCTCTCTACACGAACCACGCCTGCGCGTACTGCAACGAGTTCACGCGCGAGTACCTGCCGCGCCTGCAGCAGGACTTCGTGCAGAAGGGGCTCCTGAGGATCTCCATGCACGTCGTTCCGTTCCAGAAGTACCCGAATTCATCCGTGGAAGCGGCCGGCCTCTATTGCGCGTCCAAGCGGGGCAAGGGCCTGCCGATGCACCTGACGCTCCTGGACCTGAAGACCCGCACGCGCGACGCGGTCGTGGCGGCGGGGAAGGACTACGGCATCACGGCACCCGACATGCGCGCGTGCCTCGATGACCAGTTGACCAGAGACGCCGTGGCGGCCGACCAGGCGCTCTCGGCGGCGGGCGGCGTCACGCTCGTGCCCGCATTCAGGATGAACGGGGAACTCAAAACCGGACTGCCGGCATACGCGGACCTGCGGGGATGGATTGAGTCGGGGCTGACGCGGTGATGGTTCGACTACGCTCACCATGACATCTACAGAGTGACTCTGACTATCTTTCGGCGTGTCGCGATGCCGCCGATGATCTGGACGCTTGCGCGCGGCACCCCGAATTCTTTCGCGATGAATCTGACCAGCTCCTCGTTTGCCTTGCCGTCTTCGGCGATGGCAGCGATATCTATTTTTATGACGCCATCGTCCATCACGCCCGTGACCTTCGTGTGGTGCGCGCCGGGGCGCACGCGCAGCGCGAGCGTCGTCTCTCCGTTCATTCTGAGTTCCGACTTATTGCCTTCGATATTCCATTGATCATTGTTCATTGCATCATTGGTCATTCAGCGAAGCTGCCCATCCCTCCACTCTTTGATCTTCGCATGATGCCCGCCGATGAGCACATCGGGGACTTTCATGCCGCGGAAATCTTCGGGACGCGTGTAGTGGGGATACTCTTTTTTCCGCTTCAGACTCTTCGAAAAGCTCTCCTCCGCCGCCGATTCATCTTTGCCGAGCACGCCCGGGATCTGCCGCGCCACGGCATCCACCAGCACCATCGCGGGCAGCTCGCCGCCGGTCAAAACGTAATCGCCGATCGAAAGTTCTTCATCGATCCAGCCGTCGATGACGCGCTGGTCCACGCCTTCGTAGCGGCCGCAGAGCAGGAGCAGATGTTCTTTCTTCGCGAGTTGTTCGACGCGTGACTGCGTGAGGCGTTTACCTCGTGGCGTGAAGTAGATCCGGTGCGGCTTCTCCCCTCTCCCTGCGCCTTTGGCGCTGGGGGAGGGACCGGGGGTGGGGGTTGTGATTGCCTCAATCGCAGGAACAATCACATCGGGCCGCATCACCATGCCGGCACCGCCTCCGTACGGGCTGTCGTCCGTCTGGTGATAGTTCCCAAGACCCCATTTCCTGATGTCATGAAACTCGAGCTGCAGCAGACCCTTCTCCTGCGCACGCTGCAGGATGGACTCGGTGAGGGGTCCCTGGAACATGGCCGGGAAGAGGGTGAGGACATCGATCTTCATAGACACATGATACCGACATTTTCGATGAGCAGGCATGTCATCCTGAGCCTAGCCTGCCCTGAGCCTGATGAAGGGTCGAAGGACTGCCTGCGTTGCTGACAATAAAAAAACCGCCACGCGAGGGAGCGTGTGGCGGTTTGGGCCTGATCTCTTTGGAAGATCAGGAGAGAGGCTGTTCGCCCGCAAGGGCGGGAGCATGAGGCTGCGGATTCGGCGCGTGTACGGTGGTCATCTCTGACCAGCGTTCGTATTGCACCGCATTTTGCTTCTCGTCATAGACGATGAAGCCTTCGAAGTTTTCGAGCACTGACGCTCCTTCGCCAATGACGTGCAGCTCGACGGATCCGTAGATCCGGATCGCGCCGAGCTTGGAAAGCGCGATATTGCGCATCGGACCCGGGGTGGGCCAGAACGCAATAGTCCAGCTCGCATGTTCGCATGCGACCCGGACGGGCTCGTCGGCGTTCAGTGTCGCCGAAAAAATGGACATACTATGTTCATACACGATCGTCGACATGGGACCTCCCACAGCACCTGCGCTCGCACTCCCCTGCGAACGTTGGTACCAATGAATGTGAAACAGTGAAGCCCGGACATCGGGCCTCTCCTGCCTTCGCAAGCGAAGGTGCATGGGAAGAAAGGGTTTCCAAAGAACGGGTCGCGGACGGTAGCGGAAAACACCCTAAAAAGAAAGACTCCCAGAGGGACTTTTTAGATAAACTCCTTCATCAGCTCCGCCACATCCACCTTCGCAACCTCCTCGACCGGCGTGGTTTCCCTCCCCTCACGCGGCTTCAGACGCGCGTAGAAGTTCGGCACGTCTTCATGGTGGTACAGGATGCCGGTGGCGATGCGCTTCTTGGTGTCGATCGCGAGCTTGCGGGCTTTCTTGAAATCCGTCGGGTCATGGCCTTCCTCGTTCGCGTCGTAGCAGCGTTCCAGCAGGTACTCATGGGTGGCGAACTTGTTGTACGTGGGGCACGCCTGCAGGACGTCCACGAAGGCGAAGCCGTGCTTCTGGTGCTCGATCGCAGCCTTGAAGATCTGGATCAGCTGGGGAATGTTTCCGCTGAAGCCGCGGGCGACGAACGTGGGCTCCAACGAGAAGATGAAGTCCATGCTGTTGAGCGTGTGCTCGGGGATACCGTTGGGGCTCGCCGTCATCGGCTGGCCCTGCCACGTGAGCGAGCTCGCCTGGCCGGTTGTGAGGCCGTAGTTGGCATTGTTGTGCAGCACGAACGTGATGGGGTAATTGCTGCGGATGCCGTGCACGAGGTGCCCGATACCTTCGCTGAAACTCGCACCATCGCCGCCGAAGGCGATCACCGGAATCTTCATGTTGGCGAGCTTCGCGCCCGCGGCGAACGGGATCACGCGGCCGTGCAGGCCGTGGAAGCGGTAGCCCGCGAGCTTATCGGACCCGTTGCCGTGGCAACCCACGTCGTAACAGAGGAGTGTCTGCCAGGGCGCAATCTTGAGCTCCACCAACGCACGCTTGATGGCCGTCCAGATGCCGTAATCGCCGCACCCGTCGCACCACGTGCATTTGTTGGCGCACGCGTAATCTTTCATCTGGGGACCGCCGGAGGTGTCGAGCTTGATTGGCATGGATCAGGCGGTGAGTTGTGAAATCTGTGAGAGCAATTCGTCGTAGAAGAACGGCCGGCCGTCGTACTTGAGGATGCGGGTATCGATGCCGATGCCGGTTTCCATCCGGAGGACGATCCCGAGTTGCCCGGTATGGTTCTGCTCCACGAGCACCGTCTTCTTCGCCTTCTTCTGGAGCCGTTCAAACCGCTCGCCGCGCATGGGCCACATGTAGGTGTAGTGCAGGTACCCGATATTCTTGCCCTTGAATTCCGAGCTCTCGAGGATATCGAGCGCGGCCCCTTTCGTGCTCCCCCACCCCACCAGCAACAGGTCGAGCGACGGCTCGCCGGTGACGGGTTCGCGGATGCCGTTCGTAGCGGTGAAGAGTTCCGGAGCCGGGATGGCCGCTTTGAGCGCCTGCAGCTTCTTCATGCGCTTCTCCATCTGAAGCCGACCGTTCTCCGCCGACTCGTCGATGGACCCGTCCCCGCTGTGCTCGTCGCCCTGAGCGTTCCAGGTGGCCGCCTCGGTGCCCGGGAGCCAGCGCGGACTGATGCCGTCTTTGGCGCGGGTGTCGTAGCGGTCGGCGCCCTTGAGAGTTTTGAGGCGCGCCGGGTCGGTGACGATGCCCCGCCGGATCTCGGCCTTCGTTTGATCGTACGGCTCCTGTGTGTACAGCGCTTCGGCGATCTGCTTGTCGGTGAGGACGATGACGCTGATTTGATATTCCTCGGCGATATTGAAGGCAATGGGCATCAGGTCGAAGCAGTCCTGCGCATCGCTGACAGAGAGAATGCAGCGCGTGAATTCGCCGTGCGCGGAATGGAGCGCCAGGAGCAGGTCACCCTGCGCGGTCCACGTGGGGAGTCCCGTGGCGGGACCGGGCCGCTGCGCGAGGACGAAGACGGAGGGATTCTCGATGATGCCGTTGAGGGAAACCGTCTCGCTCATCAGGTCGAAGCCTCCGCCGGACGTCGCGGTGAGCGCGCGCGTCCCCATGTGCATGGCCCCGCTCACGACCTGCGCGGCGGTGATTTCATCCTCCGCCTGCTTCACCACCATCCCCGTCTTGTTCTGCCAGTCGCCGATGATGCCGAGCAGCGGGCTCGAGGGTGTCATGGGGTACCCGGCGTAGAGCCGCACGCCCGCGTGGACGGCGCCCAGCGCCATCGCGTGGCTGCCCGTGAGGAGCATGTGATCCGTCCATTGCTTCGCGGGTTCCGGGACCGGGACCGTGGGCTTCTGATGCGTGGGATCCGCGTAATTGAAGCCTTCCTCGATGCACTTCATGTTGAGCTCGAGCAGATCTTTCTTCTTCGCGAACCGTTCGCCCACGAGAGCCTTCAGCGAATCGATGGATTGCCCGAGCATCGCCCACGTGAACGCGGCGATGATCACGTTCCCGAGGATCGGCTTCGTCTGGAGTTTTTTGAGGATCTCATCCACCGGCAATTCGATGACCCTGATATTGCTGGCTTTCAGATGCTCCAGGTCCTCGTTATTGAACGTCCAGTTCGGCGTGGAGTGCACCACGATGCCGCCCTCTTTGAGCTCGCGGAGGTTGAGTTCCAGCCCGTGGTGGTTGAGCGTGATAAGGATATTGATGCGTGTCTCGCTCGATTCGATTGCGGCATCGGAAAAATCGAGTTGGTAGCTCGCGTGGCCGCCCTTGATGAGCGATGGATACTCGCGGTAGCCGAACACGCAGTATCCCGCGCGCTTGAGCCCCTTGGCGAGAATCTCGCCGATGGAGTTGATGCCCTGCCCGGAGGCGCCGACGAGCTTGAGGGAGACGCGCATTACTTCAGAAGTTTGAGAAGAGATTTGCCCCATGTTTTCACCGCATCTTCCTGCCCGTAGGGCTCGTTGATGATCTTCAGTGTCGGAAGTGCGAGCGTTCCCTTGTGCGTGAACACAAACTCCTCCAGCTCCTTCGCGGCTTTGCACGTGTAGAAGTACCGCTGATCCCCGAGGCCGATGCAGACGACTTTTCTTCCCTTCAGGTCCACCGCCTTCGCCCGGTCCTTCAGGAGCGCGAACATATGGGGGTTGAGTTGCCCCTCGACATTCCCGGTGTTCCAGGTGGAGGACGCGAGAAGCAGCACGTCGCCTTTCAGCAGGTCCTCGGGCGTGACCTTCTCGGCCAGAAGCATTGTAACCGACGTCTTCGGCGCCTTTTCTTTCAGGAACGACACCAGCGTCTCCACCACATACTCGGTGTGGCCGCTCGTACTGGCAAAGATGATCTGAATCGATGGCACGGTCCGGAGTATACCCCCAAACGCCTTATGACCTTGTTAAGAGGATGTGACATTCAAAAAGAACCGTTTTTCCTGTATACTATGAGGAAATGTCATTTTTGAACCCCCAGTCGGTTGCCGTCGTCGGCGCCTCGGCCGAAGAAACCAAAGTGGGTCACTACGTGCTCAAGAACATCATCACCCAGGGGTACAAAGGGCAAATCTACCCCGTGAACCCGAAGGGCGGTGAGATTTTGGGCAAGAAGGTCTACGCGTCCGTGACGGAGATTCCCGGCCAGGTCGACTGCGTCATCATCGTGACGCCCGCGAAGACGGTGCAGGCTCTTGCGGAGGAATGCGGGAAGAAAGGAGTCAATACGCTGGTGGTGATCAGCGCCGGGTTCGGCGAGATCGGGACGGACGAAGGCAATGCGATGGAGAAGGCGCTCGTGGAGACGGTGAAGCGACACAAGATGGAACTGGTAGGCCCCAACTGCCTCGGCATCATCCGGCCGTCGATCGGACTGAACGCATCGTTCGCGGAGAACGTCGAAAAGCCCGGCTCGGTGGCGCTGCTCAGTCAATCAGGTGCGATGGCCGTCGCTCTGCTTGATGCTGCCGGACCGCTCAACCTCGGCTTCTCGCTCGTTGTGAGCATGGGCAACAAGGCCGCGATGGACGAGTGCGATTTCCTGGAAATCTGCAAAGATGACCCCGAGACGAAAGTGATCGGCATGTACCTGGAGAGCATCAAAGACGGAAAGCGCTTCCTGAAGATCGCGCGGGACGTGTGTGCCACAAAGCCCATCGTGCTCATCAAATCGGGTGTGAGTGAACGCGGGAAGCACGCGGTGAGCTCGCACACCGGAGCTCTGGCGGGATCCGATGCCGCGATTGATGCAGCGTGTGAGCAGACAGGAATCCGGCGCGCCCACTCGACTGAACAATTCATGGACATGATCCGCGCACTCGCCACCCAGCCTCCCCTGCTCTCCCCGCGCATCGCGGTGATCACGAACGCCGGTGGCCCGGGAATCCTGGCGACGGATGCCGCCGAGAAGGCAGGCCTGACGCTGATGTCGCTCGGGGACAGAAAGAAAGAAGAGCTGAAGAAAGAGCTGCCGGCAGCGGCTTCCGTCGTGAACCCGGTAGACGTCCTCGGGGACGCGGCGATGGACCGGTATCAGGCGGCACTGGAAGCCTGCGTGGAGGACCCGGACATCGATGGCATCGCCGTGATGCTGACCCCGCAGGTGATGACGCCGGAGACAGAGATTGCGGAGGCGCTTATCAAGACGATGAAGTCTCGCCCGCTCATGCCGATCGTGACCGGGTTCATGGGTGACAAAAACATCAAGGAAGCCGAGAAGCTGCTCCACGCAGCCGGGATTCCGAACTACCCCACTCCCGAGCGGGCGATCGCGGCCATGGGTTGCCTGCTGGAGCGTCCCGTGAAAGACAAGACCCCCGAACCGGCGTGCCAGGTGCTGACACTCAGTAAAAAAATCCTGGAGGGAAAGACTGACGCCCTCGATGAACAGAGCATCGAAGACCTTTTTTCTCTCTACAAGCTTCCCCTGCCCCAGAGCGCCGTCGCGAAAACCGCCGACGAGGCAGTCGCATTCGCCGAAAAGATGGGGTACCCCGTGGTCGCGAAAATCAGCTCGCCGCAGATCCTGCACAAGTCGGATATTGGAGGGGTCAGAGTGAACTTGACCTCAGGAGCGGCCGTTCGGGCCGCGTTCGGAGAGATTATGAAGAATGCAAAGAAGCACAAACCTGATGCCACATTGAACGGCGTGCAGATCCAGCAGTTCCTGCCCGCGGGGAACGAGTTCATCGTGGGTGCCATTAAAGACCCGAGCTTCGGGCACCTGATCATGGTGGGCATGGGCGGCATCTACACCGAACTCTTCCGCGACACGAACTTCCGCATTGCACCGGTATCCGAAGAGGAAGCCTACGAGATGCTCAGCGAACTGAAATCCTGGAAGCTCCTGCTCGGCCTCCGCGGAAAGGGCCCGTCGGATATCGCAGCGCT
>CAYTEH010000007.1:33635-51357 GCA_964436765.1 uncultured Candidatus Peribacteria bacterium | reverse complement strand
GAGCCATTCTGTAAACAAAGACGACTTCTTCTTTTCGGAAAGCGACGAAGGCGGTTCGAACCGACCAGTTGTGGCCTCGGAGAGTTTGGCGATACTTGCGAACGGCTCTCGGTAAGAGAAAGCCAAAGAACCGTCCTGTAGGGTCGCTTTCGAACAGAGAAGCATCATGAGTTCTTTCTTCTGTTCCAATGTGGCCATGCCATATTTAGTAGGGCTCAAGATAAGCTGAGAGGAGATTTTCTGAGGAGCGACAGGAGGACAGTATACAGCTTTTCGTGACGGTGGTTGAACCGCCATTCGCACTCTTTGAGGTGCAGGTAGAACATATGCTTGTGGATGCCCCTGAGACGATGCAGCCGGACTTTGGCGAAGCTCCAGAATGCTTCGATGCCGTTGATGTGCGACCGCCCCCGCACGAACTCGCTCTTCCCATGGTGCACCCTGAAATGTTTCTCATACCCCAGATCCACCAGGCCGTCGTATCCCCGCCACCCATCCGTGTGGATGACGCTGCTCACATCGACGCGGCCCCGGATAATGGCTTGCAGGCTGCGTCTCTTCACATCGGGAACAACCTCCGTGTAGACCTTCCCGTTTTGCTTGAAGAGACCGAACACAATCGTTTTTCCGCCTGCGCCCCGTCCACGCTTGCCCCGGACGCGCCTCGGGCCGAAGTATGACTCGTCCGCCTCCACCTCGCCGCCGATCGGTGACGCATGCTCGCAATCCTCCGCAATCCTCATGCGGATACCCCGCAGGTACAGGTTCACCGTGACCCTGCTCATGCCTGCGAGTTCCGCGATTTTGGTTGCCTCCAGATCCAGGGCAAAGAGCCTCAAAAGCTGACGGAATTTCTTCTCAGAGATTCGGGAACGGATGCAGTAACGGTTTTTCATGAGCAGGATGAGGTAAAGGATACCTCAGAATCTGCTCAACTTATCTTGAGCCTTAGTAGATAGCTCTTGGGTGAAGTGGATGAACTTCTCGCAGTCTTCCAGCCAAGTGTCTGCTTGGTTCTTGTAGGACTCTCTCTGCTGCTCCAACACCAGCATTTCTGATCTTATGGCATTCTTCTGATCCAGATATTCCTCATCACTGAGGAATGCGCCGGAGCTATTCTTGGGAGATAGCTTTAGCTCAAGTAGGGCATCAAGTTTCGCTTTCAGAACTCCGTAGCGTCTTTCGAGACTCTGGCGGGCCGTGTTCTGCACTTGCGACTCAGTTTTGTGTGATTCTCTGAGCCTCTTGAAAGCAAACTCTAGAAATGTGCGAGGTATTACAAGACGCTTTATGACAGCAATCAGCTGTTCTTCGAGATCCTCTGACTTGCACCAAATACGTTGATTGCAGGGCCCCTTACGGTATGTGCAGTGATAGTAGATGTGTCCTTTCTGTATTTCTGCAGTAATGGAGCAGCCGCATTCGGCGCAATGAAGGATGCCTGTAAATGGGAAGAAGTGCCTTTTCATACCACCGCCACGGCGTCTCAGAAGCTGCTGCACTCGGTCAAAGAGTTGCTTACTAACAAGCGCATCATGTTGGATGTTCTCGGTGTGGATCTTGCCGTTCCACCGAATGACGCCGTAGAAGTACGGGTTCGTCAGAATATTCCAGACTGTAGCCTGAGGCAGTTTCTTGTTGGTCTTAGAACGCAGTCCGAGCTTAAATGTTAGGTCGCATAGGGTTCGTAAAGAGTGCGTTCCTTTGCTGGCTTCCTCGAACACTTTCCTGAGAATCGGTCCATTGATGGGATCGATTTCCTCGCGCTTGAGCGGTCTGCCTAGTTCAAAAAGAAGCTGCTGCTTCTCTTGGGAGTAGTAATGACCTGCAATCGTACCTTTCTGGTCAATGTTGAGGTATCCGAGCGGCACTGCTCCGGGCAACTCGCCTTTCAGAAGCTTGCTTTCGATATCCCGTCGAACGAACTGGCTGGTGTCGTCCGAGCTTTTCTTCGCCATGGCGAAGTGAATCTGCATCATGAATTTATCATCTGCAGTATTGATGTAGGTTTTTTCCTCTGTGCGTATCTCCTGCGCTATTTCTTCGTCCATGAAGTAGATGATTCTTCCACCGTCGTAGCTGTTTCTCGCAAGGCGGGTCAGGTGATACGTCAGGATGCCATCAGCATCCCCCTTTTCAAGACGCTTCATCATTTCATTGAATTGAGGACGGCCCGTCTTGTATGCCGATTTCTGCTCGACGAACGTGTGAACGATATCAAGGTTGAGCCTCTCGGCTAATTGGGTCATCAACCGCCTCTGAGCTTCATTGCTCAGGACTTGTTTGTCCTCACGATCAGAAGACTTCCGGCAGTAGATGAAGTAGCGCATCTTTTTAGCTAGTAAATGAGAAAAACCTACATTTTAACATAAGAAGAAATTATCGTGGAAGATGCGAGAACACAGCCGCGACATGGATGGAATGCAGCGGCTGCGTATCGCAAAAAAAGGGGCTAGATTAGGTTGTGCACAGACATGTACCGCCATGCTGCATCCGAGTCGCACTGAAGCAACTCCATGACCAGTTCATGTGCATCTAACGTGCACTTGTTCTTCGGGTCCCAAACACAATTGTGCACTTCACTGTAATCAAAACGTCTTCGTGCAAATTTCCGACTTGTAATAATGCTGCCTTCTTCGCGGAAATCGAAATGGTTCAGGACATTATCGATAGGAATATCCGGGGATTTAGTTCTGCGCTTCATGATGAATCGTTGGAAATAGATAAAAGTAGTGCTCCGAACTTCACAAGCGCATCAGCGTACTGTTCAGCTTCTTCAGCTGAGAGGCTGTCCCCAGTCGCCCGGTACCAAGCGTCTTGGAACTCCCTGCGTTGTGCATCTGTGAGCACATGCAAATCGTCCTCTTGAAAGCAAGCCAGATCCACGACGCCTCGATGTGTCAAAATTCTGACAATGGCTTCCCTTAAACAAAATTTAAGTATTTCGTCAGAAGCTTGGCGTCCTAAAGGGCTTCGGATAGCCCTCTTTTGAACTAGCCGTTTTTTTGGCTATAGATACAGCTGAATTTATGCCTAAGACCAAGGAAAATACCTCCGGAAGTCACAGGACAATATTTTCACTAATCAATCGAACACTCATTCAGCATCTAAACTATCTGGGTTTGTGTACCGTGTAATAGGGCTTTGCATCGCCATACACCTCTTTTACTTTTTCCAGAATGTCAGGAGAGGCACTGTCTTCTATTTTATCTAGGTATTTAAATAATTCAGGGAAATTTATAACAGAAAAAACTTGTGCCTTAGGAGTGATTGGAAGGTACTTCAAATTACCGTGCCATGTTTTCTCCATAATCATGGCATCGACATAAGGTAAGAACAGAGACATATAGAGGATGTCTTGAATGTCATTTCCATCTACTCCCATATCTGAATTCTGCGACGCACGATGAGCTACTAGCGCAGTAGCTGCTGATGCAATTTGGAAGAAGGGAACTTCCAATATCGCATCAGAAGAAAAATACTCAATGATCTTTTTGCCTCTTTCGTTTTCTTGAATTCCCATCTTTTCGCAAAGACCAAATAGGATGTTGGAAATCTGATGTAGCTGATCGGGAAAAAAGAAGCTTCTGAGTATCAATTCAATCATGGAGGAAGTTTCAGGTAGCTCATAGGATTTCATACTCGACAGAGCGACCATAAATGCTCCAAAAGACTGAAGTTCTAACGACCGGAATTGGTCATACGTTTTGCCCTTTTCCAACCGCCACTTTGTGTAAAGTAATGCCAGAGTTGTGTTATTGATCTTCTTCTCGGAACGCAGAGCCTCTAGTAATTCAGGTGTTACATCGCGGTTAATAACAACATTAATCCACATTTTCCAATGATCCACGTCATAACAGACATACCGAGCCTTTGAATTATCGAACGTAAAAGACGACCCTTGTAACCAAGTTATAAAATGATCACGAAGTTGCCCTAAGATAATTCTCTTATGATCAAGGAATGAATCTGTACTCGATAGAAGCGTACTTATGCTTTTCAGGGCTTCTCTAACATCTTTCTTAGGAACCAAGCTCGTTTCGGTCGAATGTACTTCTGACTTTGGACAGATCAAAAGTTGCTTCTTACAAAGTACATCGAGCCTCGCAAACACTATGAGAAAATTTTCAACATTTGAAATTTGAGACTCATGCTCTTTGTTTACGCCTTCCTTGTACAACAAGGCGCGCAGCATAAAGCCGAGTGCCATTTGATCCAGGTAAATTATTTTTTTATCTAAATGGGGCAGATCCCCACCTTCTGAGTTCCCTCCACACTTGAAGCATCGACGCGTAAAAGAATGATGTCTAATAATGCACGTGCCAGCAGCCTTTTCCTCGCCACAAATGGGACACGTGACGTAGGGTTCTCGTGTGAATGCTTTAATCAGATCCTCGTTGGAAATTCCATCCAGAAGAGACATAGGAAATGATTATTGCTGCATCTAATCATAGAGAGAAGCCAAATTTATCCAGACATGTATAATAAACTGCGGCCTGCTCTCAAACAGAGAGACCCCTACTTCATTGAGAACTTTACTAATGGTAAAGATCAGAAAAGCAACACTGGCTGACTGTGCTGCCATCGCTCGTATGCACCGGCAGACAATCCGGCAGGTAAACAGCAAAGACTATGCACCAGATATCATTGATAATTGGGCACGCAACACTGCGAAGCATATGCGGGACACTCATAGCATCTGCATTCGGTATGTTGCAGAAGATAAAGGGAAAATTGTCGGTTTTGGGGACATTTTGAAGCACGACGGTAACCTGGGGGGCATTTATATGCACAAAGATTGGATTGGCAAAGGTCTAGGCACAAAATTGCTCAGCAAGCTCGAAGCCGATGCCAGAAAGATCGGCGCAAAAGTATTCCGATTCAGCTCTTCCATAACAGCAAAACCTTTCTATGAATCGAAGGGATACTATCTCCTTTCTCCCAAGAAAGAGATCCACCGCTATGTGAAAGGGAAACCTTTCTACATCTATCACATGGGAAAAGACTTAGTACCCTTGAAAGATTGGGAACACGCTCTCTGGAAGTTTCTCTACAAATGGCAGGGTAGAAAAGACGTACTAGCTGCAATGCTTGAAGGAAGTTTTGCCCATGGAACTCAGACAAAGAACTCTCCTATCAACGTGCATATTATTTTGGCTGACACTATCAATCGGCATAAGCGTGGTGATGAAATCGTAGATGGTTTCTCGATTAAGTACGTCGCGCATACGGTTCAACAGCTTCAAGACCTCTGGAAGGCTGGCTCCCACGCCGATGCCCATATGTTCTCGACGGGGCAAGTACTGTTTGATAAGAAAGGAATTTTGAAGACCCTTCGTGCGAAGGCGAAGAAAGAATCAAAGTGACAATCTCGCAAATCCCAAGGCTGAGCGTTCATTGTCCATAGCATAGGTTCTAACCGCATGAACCACGTCGAGCCATACAACACATTTCACGCCTACAAAATCTTTTTGACGAATTCACAGCGCAATACGATCGCCGTTCCATCCAATTTGCAATCGATCTCCTCGGGGTTCTGCGTGAGCTTGATATTCGATGCCTTCGTTCCGATTTTCAATACGGTGGAAGACCCCCGCAATTTCAAATCTTTAATAAGGACCACCGCATCCCCGTCCCTGAGCACGTTCCCGTTACTGTCTTTGACCACAACCGCGTCCTCCACGACAACCCTGCCATGATCTCCATCCATACAAGCGCACTCCTCCATCATTTCCCACTGCGCCGAACATCCGTTCGTTTCGCAGACGCCAATTTCACTGAGTGAGCCTCCGCAGCTGCCTTTGCATACGTAATGGGTCATACAGTGCGATAAGAAATTGCTGCACACATTGTACAGGAGTTGGTTCGAACCGCGTGAACCACGTCGAGCCATTGTTTCGTAAAAGAAAACCTTCCATGTTTTCTCCCATGGGCTCTCTTTCCGGCACAGTGGCCGCTCCAGGCGGGGGAGCCATTACATCCACACTGTCACCGTTGTACCCATAGGAGATATGACGCTTCAGTGTGCTCCAAGCCGCGTTGTACTATAAACTGAGCAGCGTTGTATCAATGCATGCCATGCCGTCTGGCTTTGTGACTATCCGAGCAAGAAAAACTCTTCTCGCGTGCGGCTTGCTCTATTCACTTGGCTACGCGATCGTCAACGACGTCATAGCGGCCACGATGTACGCGGGCTACAGCCGCATGTCCCAGGCGGTGAGTGAACTCTCTGGAACCGGTTCTCCCGTCAAACCATTCCTTACTTCCAGCTTGCCAGTGTTCAGCGTGCTCGTGGTGGGATTCGGCATCGGCGTCTGGCAATCGGCGTACGGAAGGAGGCCGCTGCGCATGACAGGAATGTTGCTGATAGCTCACGGAATTGTGGCCCCATTGTGGCTCTTCTATCCCATGACTTCGCGTCAGGAGATGATCGCTGGGACGATGCCCGCAAATGATGCTGGGCACCTCGTTCTGACTGCTATAACAATCATACTTATTCTCTCGCAGCTGGGATCCGGTGCCATGGCATTCGGGAAATGCTTTCGGTTCTACTCACTCGTTTCAGCTGTGATGGTGTTACTCTTTGGAGCATTAACGGGAGTGGAGTCGGCCAAAATTCCTCTGGGGGAACCAACTCCTCTCCTGGGGTTTTTTGAGCGGGTAGGCATTGGGGCCTGGCTGTTGTGGATGGCAGTGCTAGCCATCATGCTTCTGCGGGCCGACCCGAAAAGTCATCCGAGTGATTTGTGACACTGAAACCGACAGTGGTAGACTTCCCGAATGGCTGATATCTCCATCATCCTCGCACGATTCTGGGGGAGCTTGTTCATCATTCTCGGATTACTGTCCCTCGTTGCACATTTTTTGGGCAGAGTCATAGGCTACACGGAAGACAAATCCATCACCGTTTCCACGGGATACATCACGTTTCTCCTGGGGCTGATCACCGTTGTCTTGCATAACGTATGGGTGGCCGATTGGAGGGTGAGTATCACTATCTTAGGCTGGGTTACTTTGCTCAAAGGAATTGAGAAAATCGGATTTCCCGGCCGCATCCACATGCGCGCGCAGATGTTTGCAAAAACGCAGACGCTCTGGTCCCTCGTCATTGTTCTTATTGGTGCGTGGTTCTTTTGGATGGGCATCCGATGAGCGCGTGCGAGGTTCGAACGGCGTGGACCACGTCGAGCCATTGTTTCGTAAAAGAAAACCTTCCATGTTTTCTCTCACGGGCTCTCTTTCCGGCACAGTGGCCGCTCCAGGCGGGGGAGCCATTCATTTCTTGTATTTGGTTCAGTATTCTTTACCATACAGATCATGCCAGTCATCAATCCCTGGATGAACTTCAATGGAAACGCGGAAGAGGCGTTTACGTTTTACAAATCCGTTTTCGGCGGGGAGTTTGGGACCATCGTGCGCTTCAAAGACATTGCAAGCGCCGAATTCCCGGTCGCGGAAAAAGAAGCGCAGAAAATAATGCGCATCACGCTGCCCATTGGCAGCAACATGTTGATCGCGAACGACGTCCCGGAAATCCTGGGGCGGGTGAACGAAAACGAAAACAGGACTAAAATTTCTGTAAACGCAGAAAGCAAAGAAGATGCGGACAAGTTCTTCAGCGGACTATCAGCAGGTGGAACGGTAGAAATGCCCATGGCTGAGAGTCCCTGGGGTACCTATTTTGCAATGTTCAGGGACAAATACGGCATTGAATGGACGATTGAGTTCAATCCCGCGTAGAACAGTTCTGACACCATCCCTCGAGAGGGCCTGCCGGATTCGAACAGACTCATCCCGATGCTCTGAGAAAGTCTTCTCGTGCATGCCGGGCATGCCTGGTTTTTTACAGAGTCATGAATACTTTCGACGCTTTGTCCGTATTTCTTCGGCATCGTTCCATATGTCGTGTGGATCATGTTCCTGTCGCATCCACGAGCCGTTTCGGTATACTTTCCCCCCGATGGGGCCTTTGTCATATCTCAGGTTCGTCGGGATGCAGTGCGGTCTTATCGTCGGCCTCACCATCGTCATGTGGGGGCACGTACCGGCCGCCCACGCGACTGCTGCGCCCATCGCGCACTGGCGTTTCGACGAAGGTACCGGCACGTCCGTGTACGACGAGGGGGTCCGCACCGTGACCGGATCGTTTATGACTCCGAACCCCACGTGGACAACCGATGTCGCGCCGGTCTCGTTTACGAACCCCTACGCCCTCAAGTTCGAGAGCACCGGTGACGGCGTGCAGTTTGCATGGCCATCGGCGCTGAACTTCACGGGGACGGCGGAGCGATCGTTTTCCTTCTGGTACAAGCCGACGGCGAACGGCGAAACCGCGTCCGGCAACTACGACCGCATCATGAGCTGGAGCGGTGACGCGTTTGAAATCGCTGGCACGCTCGGGAACGTTGCGGTTCATCGGCTTGCGTTCTACGACGGCAGCTGGCGCGACACGGGGTACGATCTGACGCCGGGGAACTGGTACAACATCACCTTCACGTACGACGGCAGCAGCGTGAAGCTGTTCGTGTCCGGCGTACAGAAATTTTCAGGGTCTTCCGGCGGCCGGGATATCAACGGCACCCTGTACATCGGCGTGCGGCATACCGGCGACGAAGGCATCAACGGCATCATCGATGATGTGCGCATGTTCGATTACGCCCTCACGTCGGACCAGATCAACAACATCGTGGCTGGCTCGGACAATCCCGACGCCGCTCCCGCACCGACGCTCTCGGGTGCACTGCTGCCAGCCGATAACGCCACGAGCGTCTCATCGGGTTCCAACCTGGTGATGAACTTCAGCACCGCCGTGCAGACCGGCACCGGTACCATTACCATCAAGAGATCCTCGGACAACGCGACCGTGGAAACGATCAACGCGACAGGTGCCCGCGTCACGGGCAGCGGCAGCAGGGCCATCACCATCAATCCGACGGACAATCTTGCCGAAGGCACCTCGTACTATGTTCTGGTGCATGCCAACGCCTTCAAGAACGGTGCAGGCGTGTACTACGAGGGCATTTCCACCACCACCGCGTGGAACTTTACGACGGATGACGACACGGCGCCGGTGCTCTCGGGTGTGACTGCCACCGCAAGCGGGTCGACCGCCGCCACCATCACGTGGGCCACCAGCGAGAGCGGATCGACGAGAGTGGTCTACGGACTCACATCCTCGTACGGGAACACGACGTCCACGACAAACACATCCCCCAGAGTGCGGTCGCACTCGAAGTATCTGAGCAGCCTCACTGCGTGCACCACGTATCACTATTCCGCGCGTTCCACCGATTCGTTTTCGAATACCGGAAGTTCGATCGATATGTCCTTCACGACCGGCGGCTGCGTGGGGGGTGCCACGATACGGGCAAGCACCGGCAGCAGCCTGATTACGAACGGGAACGGATCCACGGGCAGTATCCTGCTGAGCGGCACGGGCCGCTCACTCTCCGTCAGTGTGCCGTCGGGATACGTCGCCACGAACGCCACGTGTCCGACCGGCGCGCAGTTCCAATTGAAGGAAATGGCTTCCGGTCCGGTGCAATCCACGCTGGGTGCCCCGTCCGGCAGGGGCACAATCGTGCTGGCACACAGCCTGTCGGCGTTCTGCCCCAATCTCACGCCCGTCACCTCGTTCGATCGGTCGTTGACCATCACGATCGCATACGCGGACGGCGATATCAGCGGACTGGTCGAATCATCATTGGGCGTGTATCGGTACGATACCGATTCAGCTGCCTGGGAGGAGCTCACGTGCTCGCAGAGTGCATCGTCGAATACGCTGACATGCAGCACGGTGGAGTTCTCCTCGTTCGGCGTCTTCGGCACGCCGGTGTCCTCCTCGTCCGGCAGTGACCCCGGAGGGGGATCGGGCGGTGTGGGCGGCTGTCGCGGCCGCAATTGCCAGTCGCTCACGCGGGAAAATCCCTTTGCCGGCGCTCGAACGCAGGCTCAAAGCAAAGATCCCGTTTTGGCATGCACCGAGGCCTCGCTGCCGCAGGACGGTGGATATGTGCGCGTATCGGTTCGCGGGCGTCCGGTGACTTTCCGGGACGTGGCCGCCGACCAGTGGTTCGCCTGTCCGGTATATGGAGCGGTTGAACGAGGGGCGTTCGGCGGTTATAGCGATGCGAGGGGCAATCCGACAGGGTACTACGGTCCGGCCGATACTTTCACGCTGGGTCAGCTCGCCGCGGTAGCCGTGAGGCTGGCCGGGCAGAACGTGGTCCCTGGTCGGGCAGGGGACCACTGGGCGTCCTCGTACATGGAGGCGGCGCAGGCAATGGGATGGTCGGTGTTCCAGCGGAAGCTGCATGTCGAGATGCCGGCGACGCGCGGCATGGTGCTGCAGACGGTGCTGGAATCGCTCGGTATCTCGTTGACGGAGGATGCACCTCCGTATGCCGATGTGCCGGCAGGATCGCTCTACTCCCGGGCCGTCGCCACTGCCACGCTCCTCGGTATCGTCAGCGGCGATGACGGTGCAGACACGTTCAGGCCAAATGCGCCCATCAACCGCGCTGAAGTCGCCAAGATGGTGATTCTCGCCCTTGCGGCAGTGCGGTGACTCCGTGGACACGCGCCATGATGCATCATGCATGTTCATCGCGCCGGATGTCTCTTTTCGGCTCTGTATTCCAAAATATCCCCCGGCTGGCACTGGAGTGCTCTGCAGATGGCGTCGAGCGTCGGGAACCGGATTGCCTTGGCTTTGCCGTTCTTGAGGATCGAGATATTGGCCATCGTGATGCCCACCTTTTCGGAGAGTTCGGTGACGCTCATTTTTTGTTTGCCAGCAGCACGTCGAGGTTGATAACGATTGCCATAGGTGTGTGATTACACGGTCAGGTCGTGTTCGGATTTCATGTCGACGGCACTCCGCAGCACTGTTTCGAACACGGCTGCCGCAGTGGCGATGACGAGGGACGTACAGATCACGAACAGGCCCATCGCGACGCCGCCTGCGATGTCATCGCCGGGCCGGACGATGAGGAGATACGCTTCCAGCGCCGCGGTAAACGCAATGATGATGAG
Source organism: uncultured Candidatus Peribacteria bacterium (assembly GCA_964436765.1). Classification (GTDB taxonomy): domain Bacteria; phylum Patescibacteriota; class Gracilibacteria; order Peribacterales; family Peribacteraceae; genus CAYTEH01. The sequence continues at coordinate 40,323 of CAYTEH010000007.1, read as the reverse complement.
CGCGCAGTATTTGATGGTCCGCAGCGCCCTCACGGCGTCGGGCGAGAAGACGTCGTTCCGGCCGATGTACCTGAGCAGCGTGAGCGCTTGAAAGAGCGCAACGAAAAATGCGATGGACGCCGTATAGGCGTATGCGATGAACGGATCGAGGTACACTTCCCAGAATGCGGCGTTCGCATTCACTCCTTCCACATGCGGTTCCCAGAGCAGAAAGGCGAGCACACCGGCGCCGATGAGGACGATGAGTGCCTGCAGGAATATTGCGAGCGCGCGGTTCATGAGGAAGGTGCGGATAAGTTACGGGCGGTATTCCAAAATATCCCCCGGCTGGCACTGGAGCGCTTTGCAGATGGCGTCGAGCGTCGGGAACCGGATGGCTTTGGCCTTGCCGTTCTTGAGGATGGAAATATTGGCCATCGTGATGCCCACTTTCTCGGAGAGTTCGGTGACGCTCATTTTGCGCTTGGCCAGCATGACGTCGAGGTTGATGGTGATCATAGGTGCGGGTTATGTATGGTGAGCCAGTCGAACTAGACGGTGAGGTCGTTTTCCATTTTCATGTCGAGTGCATTCCGGACGAGCTTCTGCAGCACGGCCGCGAACGTCGCGACGATCAGCGGGGCGACGACGACGGCTGCCGCGACGAGAATGACCCCCGGGGCATCGTCGAGTTCGGCGAAGACGTAGGCGAAGGGCATGCAGGCCGTATAGAGCACGCTCATGACGATCCCGGCGTATTTGATGAGGCTGAGCGCGCCCACGGACCGTTCCGAAAATGCATCGTTCGTATCGATGAACTGGAGCAGCCTGAACGCCTGGATCAGCGCAAAGAAGAAGGGGATGGGCGTGAGGAAGAAACCGATGATCGCGGGCCAGATCACGAGCTCGAACCCCGGGGGGGCTTTCATCAGTTGCAGGTAGATTTCCGGGAACAGCAGTGCGCACAGCCCGAGCACCGCGATGCCGATCAGGACGATGCTCGCTTTCAGGAAGAGCGTGGAAGCCCGTTTGCGGAGAATATCTTTCATGGGGAAGAGAGAAGAAACGAAGGACGTGCACAGGAAAGCATATGTTTTATCGAATTACAATAAAAATATATTGTTTGACATCATGTTTTGAGACACTGCTCTACGTCGCACATGTGATGCGATGCGTGTATCGTGTCTTTCATGCAGGAAATCATGCGCCTTGCAGGTATTTGCATTAAAAACTAAAATGTTTTATATTAATACATATGCATGTCCCCGCGTGCGACATCGTCATTCTCCAAGAGCCGTCCCAGCTCGCGAGAATGCTTGTGCGTCCACAGCCGGCGATCAAGACGAACGCGCACGTCGCGCGGAAATACGGCCTCTCTGCCGACAGGGTCCGGTTGGGAGAGAGTATTGACGAAGCTGCCCACTATCATGTGTCTCTGCCAGGGGACGGGGCGATTGTGCTGGAAGACGATGCATCGCTTTGTTCACTGCTTTGCGCCGTCGATCCCGACGGCAACATGGCGATGCTGCATGCGCCTCTCATCGCACGGGAACAGGAACTCCTTCCCTTCGCAGCCCAGTATCTTCAGCACTATCGCAACAAGGTGGATGCGCTTCTTGGCAAGTCTCGTACGCTCGTGGTCAGCGGCATGGACAGTGACGACGCGGGGGCGGTGATGCGTACCATCCGGACGACATTTCCGGACGTCAGCGACACGGTGACCCAAGTCTCGCGCAACAGATTACAGGGCAATACGTTCCCCGAGCAGACCGATAACGAGCAATACACGGGCATGCTCTTCATTCCGCAGGTGCTTTCCTCCACCTCGCGCAATACGCTTGCGCTTCTGCATGACAGCCTGCGCAAGATCGAGATCGCACATCATCTGTGAGGCTGCCCGGCCCGAGAGGACAGTGATTACTTTCCCTCGTACGCCTTCTTCAATTTCTTCAGGTCGAACCGTTTCATCTTCAGGAACGCTTGCACGACCCGTCCTATCTTTTCCTCGTCGCCGCATGCGAGCATCTCGCGCATCGCCACGGGCGTGATCTGCCAGCTGAGCCCGTACTTGTCCTTGATCCAGCCGCACTGCTCGGCCTCGGGTACCGAGGAGAGCTTGTTGGAGTAATACTCTATTTCCTTCTGGTCTTCGCACTGCACCAGGAGCGAGACGGCTTCGTTGAACGTAAATTTGTGCATGTGGCCGCTGTCCATGGCTGCGAACCACTGACCTTCCAGCATGAACTCGGCGAACATGAGCTTCGCCGCGGGCTCCGGCGACGCGCCGGGCGGATAGGGGGCGGACATGCCGCGTTTCGCGTTCTTGAAGACCGAGACATAAAAATCCATCGCCTCTCCCGCCTTGCCGGTGTTGTCGCCCGTGAACATGAGCGACGGGATGATGAACGGCCGCGGCTCGCCCTCGGGCCTCGTGAGGATCAGCTGCCAACTGACGCCGTATTTGTCTTTGATCCATCCGTAGCGCTCGCTGAAGGGGTACTTGTCGAGAGGCATCATCGGCTCACCGCCATCAGAAAGCGTCTCCCACAGCGCATCGAGGTGCTTGCGCGCGTCTTTGTCTTTCGACGGATCGAAGTTGAGCATGAACGAAATGCACGGGTTGATTTTGAACGCCGGGCCCGCACTGATGCCCATGAAGGAAAAGCCGCACAGGTCGAACGACACGATGTCGCAATCGCCCGAGGGCGTGTTGCGGATCACCGACGCATGCGTCACTTTCGAGCCGTTTCCAAAGGCTTTCACATAAAACTTCGCCGCTTCGGTCGCCTGCGTATCGAACCAGAGATGTGGAACTATTTTTTGCACGGAGAGGACGATATCACTTGCCCTTGCCGACGCCCACCAATCCCGGGCTTTTTTCAGCGGCCTTCAATACTTTTTTGAGTCCGGCGATGTCCAGATCCTCGATCTTCTTGAACCGGATGCAGCTTTTGCCGACGCTGACATTCCCCAGTTCTTTTTTGTGGCTTTCCGCAATATACCTGCCGTCTTCGATGGCACAGACATAGATGCTCATGTAGTTCTTCTGGTTCGCAAGCGCGATGACGGGCCACGTGATCATCTCCTTCTTGTAATTTTTGTACGGGAAGCTTCTGTATCCGATCATGTTGTACGCGAAGTGCGGCGTGAGGGAGGGGACCGTCTTCTGGATCAGTTCATGCAGCGTGTTGAACGTCTCTTTCCGTTCCGCCGGCACGGATTCCAGGTATTCCTGCACGGTCGCCATCTTCACTTTTTTGAACATGTTCATGCCCGGATTCTAGCACTCATTCCGCCAAAAGCGTCTCATGCATGCGCCTGACCATCTCCGGCGACGATGGGTCGAAATCACCCCTATAGACGGTGACGAGCTTGACGCCGTCCACCACCGCCGAGTAGAGCTCCTTCCGCCCCGAGAAGGCAGACGGTGTGTCGGGCCGATAGTGATCGATGAGATACTGCGCGAACTCGGGTCGAACGATGGGGAACACGCGGTCGCGGTCTTCCGGGAAAAACAACCGCGAATCCAGGTTGGCCAGATTCGACGATGCATAAAACGATACGGCATCTCCCCGGTCGTGCCGGTGCACGAACTCGACGGCCTGGAGGTACGAGAGCTCCCACGCGTCCACGCCGAAACTCCGGGCCATGGCCGGCGTGTTCAGAGCGAAGTAGGAATGCTGGAACGGGTGGTTCCGCAGCATCCAGGTGCCGGTCAGCGCGAGCTGAACGGCAAGAGCGGCCTTCGGGGCATGGCGGAGCCACGGGCCGGGCATGTGGCTGCCTATGCTGCCGAGTGACCGGAGCCCCAGCAGCGCGAGAAGGATGAACGCCGGATAGATGAAAAAGACATGGCGCCATTCGGTGTACAGGCCCGCACCCGTAAGGAGGATGGCGAGCAGGGGCAGGAAGAACCATGCGAATGCGATCGCCACATGCGGTTCCCGCAGAAGGCGCGACGGGCGCAGGAGCAGCGCGCCTCCTGCCGCGGTGCCTGCGATGAAGAGCAGCGTATACAGCGGCGGGGTCGAGACGGCGATCCAGACGGGGACGTAGTACCAGGGGGTGTCGGTCAACGTGCGCCCCATGAACCAGGCGGAGCCGTTCAGGGAACTCATGAAGCGGTATGCCTCGACGAAATGCGCGAGCGGCTGTTCCCATAAAAACGGCCAGAATGCCACCGTGAACGCGGTGAGAGCACACACATACGCGGCGAAGAGCAGCGCTGTGCGGCTCCACGCATGCCGGCCAGCCAGCCGGTGCTCTCGGGCAATCGACAGGCACAGGAACGCGGCGGTGAGCACGGGCAGGAGGATACCCGTCATGCGGGTGCTCAGGGCGAGGGCGCATGCGGCGCCGTGCAGGACCGCCATCCGGTACGTTTTTCGTTCTGCAAGGAGCAGTAGCGTGTACATCGACAGTATGAAGAATGTCATTGTGGGGATATCCCTGGAGTTGTAGAACGCACTCGCGAAGATGCGCGGGCTCAGCACGAGCATCAGGCATCCGAGCAGCGCGTGCTTCCAGTCGCCCGTCCATTTCCTTGCGAGGAAATAGAAGCACACGACCCCCAGGAAAAAGAGCAGGAAATCCACGGCGTGACGCACGAGAATGGCGCAGGGAGATCCCGTGTCGCATGTGTGCCGTACCAGGGCATAGAGCGGCAGCTCGACCACCGTTCCGTGATATCGCCATTCGTCGGTCACGGGCCAGGGTTTCCCCTCGAACACGTAGGCATACGCGTCATGCCCCAGCGAGTCCATCGTTCCTTCGTCATAGGGGATGCCGTAGTCGCGGACGCCGAAAAGCCCCACGCCGAGCAAGGCGATGAAGAATGCGGCGATGATCCATTTCCGGCGATCGATGGAGGGGAGTGCAATCATGCGTGGCCGTCAGTGTAGCAAGCCTCGTCACGGGATGCCGCGCGCACGTGCGCGCATGTCTTCCTGCGAGCGGCGACAGACGCATAGATGCGTTCTCCGATCCAAGCCATGCCCGGCAGGTATAACAATGGCATCAGCACCCACAGAAGCGGCAGATGATGCGTCAGTCGGCGGAATGCGTTGAATCCCGTCAGCGTTGTTCCATCGGGCAGTCTGATGTGCATACTGCGATCCAGATCTTCAGGCCGCAGGTCAGGTGCGACGCGTTTTCTTGTTTCGTCATCATGGATATCGATCTCCTGCAGGCGGCCCAGCCAGTCGAGGGATGCGAGGGTCCGCATCGTCCGGCGGCAGAGGCCGCAACGGGAGTCATGAAAGACAAAGCAATGGCTGGTGGCTGCTTCCATCGGGTGGAGAAGAATATTGGAGTAATGGAATATTGGAATAGTTGGAGCGAAGCAAGTATCAGGTTTTACTTCCAGCCCTATTACTCTATTACTCCAATACTCAACTATTCCATCCTTCCAAGCCCCAACCTCTATTTCTTTTTGGGCCTCAGCAGCACGATCTCGCGCGCCACGAACTGGTCGGGCCTGCGGTAGAGGAGCGAAGGCCTGCCCGTCATGGACGTGATGTGGGGCGGCAGGACGGCTTCGTAGCCGAGTTTTTCCACCGTCTTCCAGACGCGATCGAGCAGCAAACCGCCCTTGGAGTAATACCAGGCCGGCCAGGTCACCACGAGCGGCACGCCGGGGAAGCTCTTTGCGGCGTTCTTCAGGAAGTCTTCCTGGATCCGCTCGTTCTCGGCTTTCAGGCTCTGCGCATCCTTCGCAGTCGGACGCGCTTTCAGGTTGGGTCCAAGCGTGGTTTCGGTCACGATGACGTCGGGTGACTGGATGTGGTCTTTCGTGAAATCGAAGGGCTTGAGCGAATCCTGCTTCCAGACGTCGGAGGGCACCTCGGTCTTGAGGATCTTCCAGTGCTTGCGCACCCATTCCAGGTTTTTCTGGCATCCCGAGACGGCCTTCTCCGATTTGTCGGATGCGAGGGTGATGTAGCCGCGCAGCAGGCATTCCATGGGGATCACTCCCGTGCCGCAGAAGGGATCCAGCACCGCGAAGGGGCGCGTCATCACCTTCTCCTTTCCTTTCCCCTTCGGGTCGGCCTTGGGGATCGCGGGACGCGGCGCGTCGCCGTTGGCCAGCCACACGCCGAAGTTGAGCATCACCTGCGCGAGCTTGGGAGGAAGGATGCCCACCGTCATGTCGCGCACGGGCTTCTCCATGTCGCGCTTCGTGTACGCGTTGATGTCCTGCGCATCCTTTGTGATGCCTACCCAGAGCGTTTTCTCCAGCTTGATCACCGTGATTTCGCATCCGCGCCGATCCTTTGCCGGTCCGTCGAGCAGTCCTTCGCTCCGCAGCACCACCGACAACGCGGGCTTGCGTTCGCTGCCCACGTAGCGCGACGGCTTGCCGTTTTTCTTCAGGTAGTCCTTGCACGTCCTGTAGAGATCGCTCGTCTCACGCAGGCTGAGGCCCACGGTTCTGAGTGAGAACGTCACTTTGCCCTTGAGGTCCTTCACCCGGTCCAGCATCAGCGCCGGGATATCGTCCAGTGATGCGTGTTGTCGTTCGATCTGTTCCGCGAACACCACGGTGCCGCCGAGTTTCTGCAGCCAGTGCTGCGGGAGGGGCTCGGACGCATCGAAGACGACAGCGGTTTTCTGCACGATCTCGCGGATCGTGAAGCCGGGGACAGTGGCCGAAAGCTCCGCGAGGCTGATATGTGGCTGGTGGCCGATGAAGGCGGAATAGGAAGGCATC
>CAYTEH010000007.1:0-33535 GCA_964436765.1 uncultured Candidatus Peribacteria bacterium | reverse complement strand
CTCCGCGAGGCTGATATGTGGCTGGTGGCCGATGAAGGCGGAATAGGAAGGCATCAGAAGGGAGAATAGCGGGTAGAGGGTAAGATCGAAAGCTGACATTTATCCTGCAAGTTCACAAAAGTACCGACACTACAAACTACAAAGAAATTTTCAAATATCATTTCCAATCTAAAACAAAAAAATTCAATTTTGCTTTGAGAATCATGTTTTTGATACTTGCATTTGGACGGTTGATGCATTTCTTTGCAGTTTGAAGTCTTGATCATTTTAGTGCATCAATCCGCCAACGTTCGCAAAAATCATAGAGGAGCAACATCGCTATTATCACAATCACCGGCATCAGGTGTATGAGCCCCCGCGCATAGCCCGTTTGCTGCAACGCTTCGGTGGAGAGGGGAGTGAACAGGTACAGCAGGAACTGGAGCACGTAGGCCGTGAGGGCGAACGCGAGCAGGATCGATGCCGCCGGGCGCAGCAGTGTTTTCCATTGCAGGACCAAGAGTGCCAGCAGGAAGGGGAACAGGAGCGACCAGTTGCCTTCGAAGAACGTGTTGACCGCGATGGAGAAAAGAACGTTCTCCTGCCACTGGATTTGAATGCCGCCGATGCCTTTTGCGTTGCCGAACTCGAGACCATGCATCCATTTGAAGACGGTCCATGGTCCCGCAATGAGCAGAACCATGCCCGCACAGATGGCCGCCGCCGCCGCGATCTGCCCGAGGGTGAGGACTCGTCGTCGCCAGAGCCACAGGAGCGCCGTGAGCGTGGCGAGGCCCAGGAGCGGGGTATAGAGGATGAGGCCTTCGTTTTTCGTGAAGGGCACCAGTGCCACCGCGAACGCGGCCAGACGCAGGAAGCTGCGTGCATCTCCGGCGTCGTCGGATGTTGCGGCATACATCAGCAAGATCATCGCGCAGAGCAGGTGCGAGGCCAGGTAGACGTCGGCGTACGCGTTCATGCCCTGGAAGAGGAACAGCGGCAGCGATGCGAGCGCGTATGCGCCTGTGAGCGACCAGGCGACGCCCATCTTCCGCCGCAAGGCACAGTACGTGAGCACGAGGCACGCGAGGTACCACGCGGCGTGCACGGCGTTCACCAGGGGCTCGTCCCACGTCCCCCGCATGGCGGCCAGCCAGGCCTTCATCGTGGGAACCGAGGGCGGGTAGGAACTGACGCCCGAGGGGGTCTCGTTGGGTGCGACCACCAGCTCGATTCGTTCCGACACGTAGTACGCCTTGCCGCGCAGGTTCCAGTTATCGGTGCTGTCGTCGAAGTACGGGGGGACGAGCGTCAGCATCATCCCGAGCGCGGCGATCTTGAGCAGCGTCCAGAGCCCCAGTGCAGCCAAGATGGCAATGACGGGCGTGGAGAGTCTTCCCTGTGGTGCGAGGGCGGGCACGCGCGCGTGGGCAGGCGTCTGTGTGCGCAGCCACCAGAGCAAGGCGAGCGGCACGATGATCAGCGCATAGCTGAGCACAAACCCCATCGCGTGCAGGGGCAAACCGGCGACCTCGAACAAAATGAACACGACATAAGACCATGCCGTGAGCCCGGTGACCATGCCCATTGCGGCCTGCTCTGTTCTCGTGAGAACCCGCGTGTTCCATTGCAGGGTTTCAAGCATGAACCATCCTGCGATGGTCGCCGGCAGCAGGCCGATGATCAGAAACAACATGGTTATGGATTCACTTGGAAGAGGTACATGTCGTCCGTCACCTGCCGTACGATCTTGCCGGGCTTCGTGAGGGGCGTTCCTCCGGACGACAGCCTGCCGTCGGAATCCACCGTCACATCGGATCGTTCCAGTACGACCCAGTCGCGTATGCCGTCTTTGGTTGTGGAGTCGGGGAGCGGAACCGAGGGGTACGTGAGGTACCGTGCGATGGCGTTGTACGGGTACCCGCGCGGCTGGAGCACCACATACCGGTCGCGTTCCATGAGCGTCGGTTTCAGGTCCCAGATCACGTCGTAGACGTTCTCGAAGTTGCGTACCTCCCGCGTGATGCCCGCGGGCCGTCCGATGAATTGTGCATAGTCGGTCTTCGCGTAGCTCAAAAACTCCATGCCCATCCGCAGGTCCCAGAGTAGCCATGCCGCGGCACAGAGCATTAGGAGCAGTGCGAGCGGTGCGGGGAGCCCGAACAGTGTTGCCTTCCGTGTTTTCGTGAACCGGTGCCACAGCAGGAGGGCCAGGGCCGCGAAACCGAGCACCGGAATCAGGAGGCGGTTCAAGGACCAGCCGCTGGGCGGCGGTGCGACGACGAACAGATTGCGCAGCCCCGCGGGTGTTCTTGTGAGCACGGGCCCCCACAGAAAATTGATGGTGTAGGGCTCAATGCGATCGAACGTCCAAAACGATTGTGCCATGATGCCGATCTTTTCAAGCGCGTTCCACCGTCGAAGGCGAATGCGCGCGAGCACCAGATCGCTTCCCGGCGCGAACACGATGCCGATCACATCGGCATGCGGATCCCATCCGCCGTCGAAGCCCGCCATGTCGAGATCGATGGCGGACTCTCCACGACCGATCATGAAAGACATTTGATAGATGTGCCCGGGAACGTCGCCCCGGCGGTGCCATATGAGCAACGCTTCGGTGGCGGCCGTGCTGCGTGTTTCGACGGTGATGGCATCGATTGCGTGCGGCGTATCGTTTTCGCGGATCATCCTGCCCGCGGATGCCCCCTGCAGGTGCAGCCCGTCTTTCCCCGGCGACGCAATCTCGAGGCCGCCCATTTCCCAGCGACCGGGCACCTGCGACTGCGTAAAATCCCAGACCGTTTCCTCCATCGCGTACGCGCCGAACGGACACAGGAATACGCAGAACCCGATGAGCATGTTGCGCCAGCGCGTCACGGACGGATGGTACTGCAAAGAGCAGTCCAAAGGGGAATTGCTATATTTTCCGATTGTTATTCGGTGTCAGTTCTCGCACCGGGCTTCGTACTCAGGTGCTCCGGGACGTACCATGTCGCTTGTTTCCGGAACGAGAGGCGCGCCGTCGGAGGGTCCGGCCGATGGCTTTCGGGAAGCTCGAAGTAGAGGGTATCGGACGAAAACCGCGTTGTTCCGTTCTGGATCATGATGCCCGGCGAGAGCGTGGCTTTGCCCTGGACGATCGTGTCGGTGGGGGACATCCGCAAGCGGATCGCCGACTCCACGATGATCGCGCAGTCCCTGCCCTCGACGATATGTTCGTTGCCGAGCAATTCGCGGATCTTGCCGGCGATGCGGCCGTTGGCTTTCAGGTCTTCCAGCGGCAGTTCCTCGCACTGGTAGGGTTGCCGCGCGCGTTCGATGGCGGTGAGCTGACCGCCCGTGACGTCCGCTTCCAGCAGGCAGTGCCAGCTTTCCTTACTGCTCCGCTTTGTGATCACTCCATGCAGAATGTAGTGCTCCACCGCGTCCCGCTCCCACATCTGCTCCTGTTTTCGGCAGCTGCGCAGGACGTATTTCCCCACGCCGTCAAAATCATCGAACCTCGCCTCCAGTTGTTCCACCAGGTCCTGCACCACCGCCGGGACATCAGCGCGGCGGATCTCGTGGCTGTTGAAGGCGCTCCGGATCCGGCGCCAGGCGTCGAGTACGTGCAGATAGATGCGGCTCGAGAGCGGCTCGGGCGGCGCTTCGATCGTGCGTGTGACGTCGGGATTCCCGGCCTCGTCATCGTCCGCCCGCGTCGGTGCATGCGGTCGCAGGTTCTCAGATGGCTGGAAGTGTTCATCGGAAGCCACAGAGAAACATTATATCATATTTTATTCATTTGTCTTTCCTTCGTTTTTCGCCGTTTCTATCTCCTTCGGCCCCCCGCTGACGACCGCCTTGATGCGCCTCACCCCCGCCGACGAGCTCTCCTCTTTCTGGATCTTGAAGCTCCCCAGCATCCCCGTGCGGGCCACGTGCGGGCCGCCGCAGATTTCTTTGCTGAACCGGCCCATCACGTAGACTTTGACCTCCGATCCGTACCGCGAGTCGAACACGCCGATCGCGCCCTCCTCTTTGGCGCCCTCGACAGTCGTCAGGTGATAGCTGATGGGCGCATCGGCTTTGATCGCCTCGTTCACCAGGTCTTCCACCTTCTTGATCTGCTCCGGCGTCATCTTCTCCGCGTAATTGAAATCGAACCGCAGGCGCTCGGCCGTGATGTTGCTCCCTTTCTGCTGCACGTCGGGTCCCAGCACCTGCTTGAGCGCGGCGTTGAGTAAGTGCGTCGCCGTATGGAGCTTCGTGGTCTCGGCACTGTGGTCGGCGAGGCCGCCTTTGAATTTCTGTTCCGCGCCCGCGCGTGATTTGTTCTGGTGCTCCTCGAACGCTTTTTTGAAACCGTCCTCGTCGATGCTCATTCCGCGCTCCTGCGCCATCTCCCGGGTCAGCTCGATGGGGAAGCCGTAGGTATCGTACAAATGGAACGCGCTCTGGCCGTCGATGCGTCCCGAGGCTTTCTCGGCGGTCCTCTCGAAGTGCTTCATGCCTTCCTTGAGCGTCCGCCCGAACTGGAGTTCCTCCTTCCGGAGCGTGTCCGCGATCTCCTCCTCTTTCGATCGCAACATCGGATAAGCACCCGCGTATTGGTTGATCACCTCCAGCGCGATGCCCGCGCTGAACACGCCGTCTGCCTCGATGCCGAGGCGCAGCGCCGAGCGGATCGCGCGGCGGATGATGCGGCGCAGCACGTAGCCCTGGTCGACGTTCGAGGGCTTCACGCCGTCCATCACCATGAACGTCGCGGCCTTCAGGTGGTCGGCAATGATCCTCACATGACGAACCTCTTCCGGCGAGTCACTTTTCTCTTTTCTCTTTTCTCTTATCACTCCGACGATCGGTCCCATCCTGTCCGTGTCGTACACGCTCGCGACGCCCTGCAGCACTTTCGCCACGCGCTCGAGGCCCATGCCGGTGTCCACGTTTTGCTGCTTCAGGGGCGTGAACGTCCCGTCGGCGTTCTTGTTGTACTGCATGAAGACGTCGTTCCAGATCTCCAGCCACTCGGCGTCGTGCGTCGCGGGGTTGCCAGTGGGTTCGCCGTCGCCCACCCAGTAGAACATTTCGGTATCGGGGCCGCAGGGGCCGGTCTGGCCCGCGGGACCCCACCAGTTTTTGGCTTTGGGCAGGAACCCGATGCGTTCCTTCGGGATGCCGAGCTTCATCCAGATCGCGGCCGATTCGTCGTCGCGCGGCGCGTCTTTGTCGCCCTCGAAGCAGGTGACCGCGAGCATGTGCACGGGGATCCCGAGTACCTTCGTCAAAAATTCAAAACTCATCTCGATCGCACCTTCTTTAAAGTAGTCACCCAAACTCCAGTTGCCGAGCATCTCGAACATCGTGAGGTGTGACGCGTCGCCCACTTCGTCGATATCGCCCGTGCGCACGCAGCGTTGCACGTCCGTGAGCCTCCTGCCCGCCGGGTGCGTCTCGCCCATCAGGTAGGGGACGAGCGGGTGCATGCCTGCGGTGGTGAACAGTACCGTCGGATCATTCTCCGGCACCAGCGGCGCGCCCGGAATCACCGCGTGCCCCTTCGACCGGAAGAAGTCGAGGTAGGCTTGCCGGAGTTGGTCGGTCGACAGGGGAGCCATGTGCCGGATGATCATAGAGAATCCGGGGAGCCCCTCAAAGGGCAATTTCCTTCGTGTTTCTCGGGAATTGGCAGACTGAAGCCATAATTTTACATGAGCTGCGATTTCCCTCCGGGGCCCCGCTGACGATAGAATGGGTCCTATGCCCCAAGAATCCAGCGTGCAGGACGATGTTCCTGCCGCGCTCGAAACACAGCTGCTTGTGCGGACGCCCGACGATATGGCACGGGCGATAGAGACGATGTGTGCAGAACTGCGTTCAACACAGTTCGTATCGAAGGAGATCATGGGCATACGTCTTGCTCTGGAGGAGGCGATCGTCAACAGCATCAAGCATGGTCATCAGTATGATGTGCACAAAGAAGTACATATTGCTTATTCCGTACAGGATTCCCGTTTTCATGCGGAAATCACGGACCAGGGACCGGGTTTTGACCCGAGCGCCGTGCCCGATCCCCTGGCGGATGAGAACCTGGACCGTCCCTGCGGCCGGGGTGTCTTTCTCATCCATAATTACATGACGGAAGTGACCTACAACGAGAAGGGGAACAGTGTCGTCATGATCAAAGACCGGAGTACCATCGATGCCCAAAAGGGGCGGGGAACAGGTGCTGGTCACGTATAGCAATACTGCAGGTTTTCTGCTATAATCAGAGGAAACCAACATGCATATCCCTTCATTTGCGTCGGGAGCGGTCCGGTTCGTGCGCGCGTACATCGCGGGCACGGTCTTCATGGCCTGCGTCATTGCGTTCGCGCTGCTGCTGGGCATGGGGTTCTACATGCGCGGGCGCACCCTCATGGAAGAGCTCCTGCGCCAGCGCCTGCGCGACACCGCGGCGGTTGCGGTGCAGCAGTTCAGCGCCACCGAGGTCGATTCCATCCGCGGGGAGGAGTCCATGCAGTCGCCTGCGCTCCGCAGCATCGTCGATAGCCTGCGCGACGTGCGCGCGTCGGTGCCCGGCATCCGCTATGCCTACCTCATGCGCCGCACGCAGGAACCGAACATGCTGGAGTTCGTCGCCGATGCCGATTCCCTCACGCCCGAAAAGGAGCTGGATGCCAATGGGAACGGAACGGTGGAGGAGCATGAGGAAGCCTCGTACCCCGGTGACGCCTACGATATTACCGACATTCCCGCGCTCCAGAATGATGCGTTCCTGCGTCCGTCCGTCGATGAAGACATCACGGTGGACCAGTGGGGGTATCTCATTTCCGGCTACGCACCGGTGAGGGACCGCAACGGCACGGCGGTCGCGGTGCTCGGCATCGATATGGACGCGGACGAATACCTGCGCCTGAGCGGCAGCATTTTCTCGCCTGTCGCGTTCCTGCTCCTCTGCGTCATGTCCATGCTCTTCGGCGGCTACGTGCTCGTCTTCATGCGCAACCGCAGGCTCGAAGCGCTCGAGAAAGTCGATCGCGAGCGCGCCGGCCTGCTGCTGCTCACCTCGCACCAGCTTGGGACCCCGCTGACCATCTTCCAGTGGTCGCTTGAATCCATCCGCGACGCGATGGAGAAAGGCTGCGACCGGGGCGAACTGGAAAAAGACATCGCCAGCATGGAGACGGGCTGCCGGAAGCTGAAAGACATCCTCGGCAACCTCCGCACGGCCTCGCAGGCCGAGAGCGGAAACTTCCCCTACAAGCCCGAGCACGGGTACCTGCGGAGCCTGATCGTGGGGGTGGTGCACGAGCTCGGCGCGCAGCTCCGGCACAAGAACCAGAAAGTGGACATGGACCTGGACGGCAACCTTGCCCTCAACTTCGACAAGCAGCTGATCGGCGACATCGTCCGCGAGCTCATCCTCAATGCCAGCACCTTCTCCCCCGACGGTTCCGTCATCACCGTCACGGCAAAGCCGGTGCGCGGCATGGCGCGCGTGCAAGTGAGCGACCGCGGCATCGGTATTCCCAGGAAGGATCAATCCAGGCTGTTCCAGAAGTTCATGCGCGGCGACAACGCGCACCTCTCGCGCCCCGACGGCAACGGCATGGGGCTCTTCATCGCGAAGCGGGTCATCGGCAAAGCGGGCGGCAAGATCTGGGTGCAGAGCGAGGAGGGGAAGGGGACCACCGTCAGCTTCACGCTGCCGATGTGATCATGGATCCAATAGTATCCTGGTAGCTACGTTGGCCGTTTTTCGATATGCCCGGGCTGCGGTCCGTGCGACTCAGAGTGACACAGCGGAGCGTACCGACGCATCACCACTCCGTCAGCTTTCCCATGTCCCGTTCGATTTTCTCCGCTTTCCGGAGGCGTTTGATCTGCGAGCGCGTCAGCACCGGGTAGTGCCGTACCTTCTCTATGTAGTTGTAGATGTCCCACAGGTCATCCTCCGCCGTCATCCAATTCCGTGAGTCGAACCGGCTCAGATCGATCGGCTTCGTATACGACCGCATCGTCTTTTCGCCGTCGTGCATGAAGTACTCGTGGAAGTAGCTCATCGCGAGTTCTCGCGGCGTCCTGTAGATCGGTTCGCGGTAGCGTAGCACGCCGTGGTTCGTCTTGCTGATGGCGCCATAGGAGCCATCGATCACAAATACCGCGACCAGGTGATCGTAGTCGTACGCCGTCGACTTGAGCTCCATCATGAGCGGCTTGTGTCCGTGAAATCGGAGTATCGCCGCGGCGAGGAGCGCCCCTTCCACGCACTGCGCTTTCCGTTTTTTTAGGACCGTGCGCGGCGAATAGCAGGTGGGTTTTCCGCGCTGAAAGTTCATCGGGATCGTGTTCAGAAAATCCTGGATGGTCGCCGGCGTATGCAGGCGGCGGATGATCCTCAGTTCTGCAGGGGTGAAACCGGAGGGCATGCGGGGAGTATAGCGATACAGTGTCATGGTGAGCGGAGACGAACCATGACACGTATGCGCTCGCCGCGGTGATCCGCGCGCCGTTCTCGCTCAACGTCATCTGCTTCCACACGTTCGTCGATACGGGCCTGCTCTCCCCGTCCGCCATACTCGGCATCCTGCTCTTCCTCTGCAACGCCTTCTTCCTCCGGGAAAACCGGAAGAAGTACAAGGTGCCGTGGTGAGTAGTGCTGCGACTGTGTCACCCTAAGTAGGCCTTCGCTCTGCGAAGGCCGTATCGAAGGGTCACCTCCTCCACTGCATCTTCATATAGATGGTGCCGCCTCTGAGCTCCTCGAGCATCTGGTTGAGGCGCTTCTGCTTCGTCTCGTCCTGCTTCGCGTGGTTGATCCAGGCGAGGTAATCGTTCCGCTGGTACGGAGGACGTTCGTGGTACGCCTCCATCAGGTTCTCGCTTTCCAATGCATTGAGGACAAACTCGGGCATCTCCTGCTTCTTCCGTTTGCCGGGAAGGGGACGGAGCTTCCGTGAGTATTCATATTGAACTGTAATCATTTGACTCCACCAACCCTCACTTTTTGCAACATCGATACTCTTGTTTTTATTACCCAGGTATTTCGTCTGCACCATCCGCGCGATATCGATGTGCTTCATCTTTTTCGCCCCGGCTTTGTCGAGGAGCGTGAACCACTGTTCCCAGTTTTTGCCGGTGGCTCTCTTCACGGCGTCGTCGCTGATTTTCATGCAGCTAGAATAGCAGGGGAGCGGTAGACTGAGCCAAATGCCTACGCAGAAAGCCAAGCGGCCGCTCGTCATCCACGTGAAGGACAAAATGCAAACCGCGACCTACGTGCTCACCGAACCTGAAGGAAAAAATTTCGACCCGCGCTTCACTCCCGATCTCACGCCCAAAGAGATGCTGCGGCTCGGCATCTTCGGCGGCAAGTACATGACGGATTGCCGCGCCGAGTTCCCCGCGGACTGGTTCACGCATGCGAAGCTCTGCCCCGAGCGGCACGACCCAGAACTCAATTACTTCGGCATCAACGCGAGCCAGCCCCTCAGCGTCTGGAGGAAGAAAGGATGGATCCACCCCATGGACCCGCGCGGCTGGTTCCAGTGGTACTGCCGCTACTACATGGGGCGCCGCGTGCCCGGCGAAGACGACCGCCAAATCCGGCGCTGGAACGCCATCAGTCGCCACATCGCGCAGATCAAAAAGAATTGTGCGCCGGGGGACCTGAGTTGCAGGCGGAAACAGCGGCAAGCCGTGCTGCATTGGGGGTATGATGCGAGGAGGATGTGATGGTGGTGGAGAGTGCGAACAAGAGGTAACCATTCGACAGTGACCGTTGTGCTATCATGCATGCCATGGAGACGTACGCGTGGTACCAGCAACTCATCAAGCCGTCGTGGGCGCCTCCGGCATCCGTCTTCGGGCCGGTGTGGACTGTACTGTATATCGGCATCTTCATCTCATTTGGCACTGTTTTCGTGATGGCAGGCCAGAAGAAGATCGCGTGGATCATTGCGGCGCCATTCGCGCTCAATCTTCTCTTCAATGTCGCATTCACGCCGCTGCAGTTTGGCCTCAGGAGTAACGTGCTGGCGGCGATCGATATACTGCTCGTCCTTGCAACACTGCTCTGGGCCATGCGCAGTATCTATCCGTACGCTCCGTGGGTGACGTACGCGCAGATTCCATACCTCCTATGGGTGGCGTTTGCGACGTGCCTGCAACTCACGGTCACCTATCTCAATTTCCGCTAAACCGACTGTTCCTCAAGCTCTACGTCATCAGCGTTCCCATCTTCTTCGCACTCGACATGGTGTGGCTGGGGGTGGTTGCAAAAGATGTGTATCGCGCGCAGATCGGAACGCTGCTGAGGCCCGACGTGCGCTGGAGCGCAGCCATCGTGTTCTATCTCCTCTTCATCGCCGGACTGGTGTTCTTTGTGATCGAACCGGCAATGCAGAAACATTCATGGTCGGACGCGATGCTGCGAGGCGCCTTTTTCGGGCTCGTCGCCTACGCGACATACGACCTCACCAATCTCGCAGTGATGAAACAGTGGACAGTCCTGGTCACCGTTGTAGATATGGTCTGGGGGGCGATACTGGCAGCAGTGGTGACGGGAATCACTTTCGCCATTGCGCAACGCATCTGGTGACGTGTGATGGGTTCATCGCGTCCACAATGATAGAATGGAGCAGCCATGACTCAGTCCTACGACCGTACGTTTGAGGCGCTCGCGGCGACACTCCTTTCGCCCATCGGCACGCTTGAAAGCCTGAGAGAGGGCGTCACCATTTCTGATCCGCACCAAAAAGATAATCCGCTCGTCTACGCGAACGAGTCATTTCTCCGCCTCACGGGATACGCCCTCGAGGACGTCATTCATCGGAACTGTCGATTTCTGCAAGGCCCACAAACCGATCCACAGGATATTGCATGCATTCGACAGGCACTCAAAGCGGGAACACCGCTCACCGTCGAACTGCTCAACTATCGCAAGGACGGAACGCCATTTTGGAATCGACTGACCATCAGCCCGATCCGCAACGACGCGGGAGACATCACGCATTTCATCGCCATCCAGAGGGATGTGACGCAATACCACGAACAGCAGCAGAAGCTACGTGCACAATCGGCCTCGTTGGCCTCGCTGGAGGAAGCGTTGACGCTGCTTCGCTCCCGCGTGAAAGAGCAGGAAGACACCATCGCAGCATTCATCATGCATGCGGATCCCGCGGCGAAACCGCGGACATGAATTCGAGGAGCGTTCTGCATCCTCTGCTCACAAGCTGGCGAACAGCTGGCTCGTTTTTTCCGAGCGACTGAGCGATCTCGCTCGTACTCTGCAGCAGGAGATGCTTTCGATACACCGCCTCTTTTTGGAGCGGAGGCAAACGGTTGAGCGCCTCGTACAACGTCTTGCGCTCCTGTACTCGATCCATGACGTCGAAGAACTGCTCTTCGTCCGTCGACAGGTGCTCGGCAGCTTCCAGCTGTGCGGTGCCGGAGTGCGCGTGGGAGCGGAAGTAATCAATAAGCATGTTGCGCGCAATCGTGTAGATCCATGTGCTGAACGCGTATCGGTCATCGTACTGCGCAAACCGCTCATAGACCTTTATGAACAACTCACACGACAAATCCTCCGCCACCTGCCGGTCACCTTTCAGGCGATACAGAAAGTAATGCAGGATTTTCTCCTTGAATTCCCGGTATTTCAGTACGAAGGAGCGTTGTTTGTCCATGTGCGCGAGAAACTCCTTCGTTTCGGCGACGTAATCCCGAGTCTGCGAAGCGATCATGGCCCAATACTACACCGTTCAGACGGCGTTTCTCGCCGATGTCACACTTTCAGTGTTCATCCGTATACCTGTGTGTTCTATTTCTTTCTTCCCAACATTTTATGAACAATCGTTCCCTCGTACAGACGCGACTCCTGTCGCTCGCCGCTGGCGTTACGGCCATCGCGGTCTTCGTGACGGTGTCACCGGCATCTGCCGCCGCCTGGAACACGCACTCGCCGCAGAGTCCCCAGGCGTTTATGCGTGGCAGCAGTTCCCAAACCGTGCCCGCGGTCGTGGGTAAAACGAAAAATCTTTCGACGCTGTTCGCAGCCGTCGGCGCCGCAGGAATTGCCGATCTGCTTGGAACCAGTACTCCCATCACGCTCTTTGCGCCGACCAATGCCGCGTTCGATAGCCTCCCTCCCGGAACCGTGGAATCTCTGCTGCTGCCCGAAAATAAGGATCAGCTCATCGCCATACTGTCGTACCACGTTGTTGCGGGCGAATACAGCCTGGCGGACGTGATCAAGGCGACGCTCTCGGGGCCAGTGCAGCTCACCACTCTCTCCGGCGCTCCCATTACCGTGTATCGCAGTAAAGGCATGATCATGATCGACACTCCCAATAACACTGCGCGCGTCATTCGTCCGAACCTTCGTGCGAGCAATGGCGTGATTCACATGATCAACGCAGTCTTGCTTCCGTAACACAAACCTAATTTTCTGGCAGGGCAAGGCGCGGGGCAACCCGCGCCTTCTTTTTGTGGGTTGGTAGAGGTGGTGCGCAAAAGATTGAACCAGATCGAAGAGGCAATTATACGTTCATATGAGCTGTTAAAGGCTAATGGAAGGCATGAAGTTTCATAGAGTTATTTACAATTAAAAAACTCTGTTTACAATTAAGTTTACAATTAAAAAAGTTAATGCTACCATGAAGGTATGGATATAAAAGGCTCTATTCTTTCGGCAGCGCTTAAAGAGAAAACAATCACATCCAAAGATCTCGCGAAAAAATTCGGGATCAGCAGACAATATTCTCAAAGAATGTTGCGTGAATTGATTCAGGAGGGCCTACTTGTAAAACTTGGCTCCACAAGAGGGGCCTCATATGTATTGCCGAAACACGCAGGAAAAGTGAAATGGAAATTCTCAAAGCGATTTCGGAATCAGAATTTGGCAGAACATGCGGTGATGGAGGATGTAGAGGGAAGAGCCCAGTTCAGACAATCGTTATCTGAGAATGTACGGAGCATTTTTGAATATGCATTTTCAGAAATGCTCAATAACGCGATTGAGCATTCCGCATCCAATAACATTCAGGTAGAAGTCGAGAAGCGAGATGAAAATCTCGTCTTCATTATCAATGATTTCGGCATCGGTGTATTCCGTAATGTGATGCAAAAACGGCATCTAAAATCTGAGCTGGAAGCGATTCAAGATTTGCTGAAAGGGAAAACCACGACTCAGCCCCAGGCACATTCCGGTGAAGGTATTTTCTTCACGTCGAAAGTTGCAGACATATTTAGCTTGGAGAGCTTTGGCAAAAAAATGATTATTAATAACCTTGTGAAGGATATCTTTATTGAGAAAGCAAAACCGTCAAAAAAAGGAACAAAAGTATCTTTTCAAATTTCCTGTGAATCGCAGAAGCATCTGAATGATATCTTTAAAGAATATCAAACCGACCCCGATGAGCATGCTTTCGATAAAACTGAAATCCAGATTAAGTTGTACACACTTGGTACAGTGCACGTTTCCCGATCCCAGGCTCGCAGGGTGCTGTCGGGGCTGGAGAAATTTAAATCGATCATTTTGGATTTCGATAATGTTCCAACAATTGGTCAGGCTTTTGCCGACGAGATTTTTAGAGTATTCAAAAATAAGTATCCCGACATTCAACTTTCGCCCACAAATATGAATGAAACTGTTCGCTTCTGGGTTGAAAGAGTTGGAAAATAAAAAGAAAAGCCGACCTCCGTCCTTCGGGACTACGGTCGGCAACCTCCTGCGTCTTGAGCCAACCTTCGCTCCTGGTGGCTTGCCATCCGTAGACGCAGCGTGGTCGCAGATAGGGAAACAACCTAAGTCCAGGAGACTACGGTCGGCATCCTTCGCTGCGCGAAGGATGGTGGAGCATTTAGGGTTAATTCCGAACCGCCCCAGTTCTTTACTCGCGATGTAACGGATATTCTAGAAACATATATAAAGCTTGATTACTCGCTACATTCGCTCATAGAACTACTGGAGAAGCCGCGAGATATGAAACGGTTTGTGGTCTTGTAATTTGGATTCGTCAAAGAGCTTTCGAGAGTGATTCCGAACTCAATAAAACCATTTCCCATTTCTATCAATAGCTATGACATCAGGAGCGGAAAGAGGTTCCTATTCTTGAATCTGTTTCATTAGTACGAGCAGTGCGATTGCATTGGTGAAGTCAACTCCTTTGTATTGCTTGGAAAGTTGGTCTCGAAAGTCAGTCATAGTGAACAGACCTTAGGATTGCTTAGGGGCGACTTTCAAGTGCTAACACTTCTAAATTTAAGAAATTGCAAGGTCAGCATTAACGACAATTTATTAACACAACACCTACAGTATCTTGCCTGATACTGCTAATTGTATGTGACTTATAGTCCGTGGACTTATTAGATACTAAAAATATTCTAGCAATATGCTTAGAAAAAGAATTGTTGCGGCTCTTGTACGTCTACGAAAAGACAAAGGACTCAGTCAGGAAAAACTGGCTTCGAGATGTGGTCTCGATAGAACTTATATTTCGGGCATCGAACGCATGAATCGAAATTTCACAGTCGATAGCCTTGAGAAGATTGTAAATGCTTTAGATTTAAGCATGGATGAGTTTTTGAAATTTGCATCAAATCTTCCTAAAAACAAAAAATGAGCGCACAGGCAATTCAAATCAATGATATGTATTTGGAGGAAATGCAATCCGCACCTGCAGCAAGTGTGTTGGGGCGGCTAAGAGATTTATGGTGGCCGACCTTTTTAGAAAAACATTCTACGAATGGCGCAGAAGCAACCTTAGATACCCTAGATCTTTGTATGGATGATCATAGGAAGCGCCTCCAGCAACTTGCTTTTGACTATGCGGCATCAAAGG
This sequence comes from uncultured Candidatus Peribacteria bacterium, assembly GCA_964436765.1. Classification (GTDB taxonomy): domain Bacteria; phylum Patescibacteriota; class Gracilibacteria; order Peribacterales; family Peribacteraceae; genus CAYTEH01. The sequence goes on along the minus strand of CAYTEH010000007.1, from coordinate 18,731 downwards.
GATTTGAAATTGCCACTCCGCAATACAATCAGGCAGCGATGCAATTTTTGAAATCAAATACTGGGAAAATGTTTGAGCGTTTTGTTGGCTTGGCAATTGCACACTCTCTGAAAAATGCGTCTGCAGATTATTGCATCTTACCTTTTAGATCAGATATGTTGCGTCATTGTCATGGTGCTACTAAACAGCACTTTGAGGTGGTTCTGTTGCTTGGGGGTGAACCTCTTAAGACGCCAATAGATGCTGATCTAATTGCATTTAATCCAACTAATCCTGATGCCGATATCTACATGATATCTATCAAATCCACTTTAAAGGACAGATTTCATAACGTGCCCTTTTGGAATCTGTTAAGAATTGCTGCAATTCATGGTGCTTTGCCAAATTTGTCTGCCTCAAATTCAATTTTTCTTAGCAAAATGAAATACATCGCAATCTGTACAGACCTTGCTGAGCAACAGCCTGATTTCTCTGCAGAAGCTGGACCGCGTAACCTATTAAAATACGATGCAGCACTTTTGGATGGAGCTTATGTCACAGCAAGCAGAGCAAGAGGTCTAGGATCTGGCGAGAACCATCTTGGGCTGGAGAGACAAGCTGCTTTCTTTCCATTGCATAGATTCTTCAGGCATATAACCAGCATGCCTCAAAATTGATTTTCCAATTGCCTCTGCAAGAAGAGGTGGAACTGAATTTCCTACTTGTTGTGTTTGGGAGCAATACCCCAGTCTGCGCATCTTATTGCCTGTTGTTCTTTGTCCAAGAAAAACATAATGATCGGGATAACTTTGGATTCGTGCCATCTCTCTTACAGTAGGAATTCTGTTGAGAGTCGGATGTAAAAAATCAGTAGGCTCAGTCGTGATTGTCCTTGAAATTCCATTCATTGGCCACCGTTGCATACCTACTTTTTTCTTTCTTAAATGATCAGGAATATGCATTGCATTACCGCCAGGAGGAACTAGTCCATAGTAAGCAGCAGTCTCAGGCTTGTGTTTGCTTGCTTCATGGTTATGCACTTTCACAGCTTTTTCCCTCATTAATTTTTGATAAGCAGTTGTGGGCTTTTTCGAATATTTGTAAGCGGTTTCACCGCTGTTAACAGGAGGTAGATCTGCTAAAGCTTCTCCGCAAGTAACGTACTTCGGCAAAAATTGGGAAAACAGATTTATTTCTTTGGGTGAAATATGCGTTGGTTCGGGATGTGGCGGAGGAAGTCCATGTCTAGAACCAAGAACAATCAAGCGCTTTCTCATTTGAGGTACACCATAATCTGCAGCACACAGTATTTTGTAACTAAACTGATAACCAGTAGCACGAATCTCTTCTAAGACATTTTCAAACAATTCTCCATCATGCAGTGTGAGTAAACCAGTAACATTTTCTAATAAAAAATATTCTGGCTGTAAATCTTTAACAATTCTCAAGAAATCGCCAATCAATGTATTCCTAGGATCAGCTTTGTTTTTAAGTCCAGCATTAGAAAAACCCTGACAAGGGGGTCCTCCTGCAATAAGAGTTATCTTCCCGATCAAATCGTCTGAGTAGCCAGCTGCCTTAAGTAGAGATGAGCCTGTAAAATCTTTAATTGATCCTTCGATGATGGGTCTGTTAGGGAAATTATGCCGTAATGTCATACATGGATGCGGATGTATTTCATTTGCTAATAAAGTATGAAATCCAGCACGCTCAAGTCCCAGCATTAACCCTCCTGATCCGGCAAAGAGCTCAATGCATGTGGGTTGTGATTTGGACATAGAGACATATGGAATATAGCACAATGAATTTTTCTGAGTATGTTTTTGATTCCAATGAAGACACCAACCGAGTCTCACCCGTAGTCCATGAATCATGTTGATAGTAGTCATAGGAGATTGAGTGTACATTCGTACACCTCACAAACGCAAGTGGTATTTGTTATGCTGGCATACTTTCAATCTATGGTTACTCCTGATCACTGTTTCTACGAGGCGGACATTAAAAAATTTCTTACAGATGCAGGAAAAGATAGGTATTTGGAAGGACTATTGTCTGATGCTTACGATCAACATCAAAAGCGTCTTCCTGATGTTCTTCGCCGTTCAGTACAAAAAGGCGAACAGCATTCATGGCGATTCTCGCTACCCGCACTTGCTGAAGCTATCAATGGGGCTGCGATAGATGGAAAACAGAGAGTAATTTTGGAAGGTATAGTGCAAACGAGCGAAGTTACGTTGCGAAGAATTGATGCTCTTCTGTTGGGTGCAAACAATAAGAAAAGAGAATCAGCATTAATTTGGGAACTCAAAAGATGGAATCCAAGCAATGGCTTTCAGCTCGACTATGCTAGCCAAGAAGGACAGGCTGACGGAATGGTTAAGTTGCTCTACGACGACGAGGAATGGGAGGAACAGAATCCACTCCTAAAGATTCCCGTTTATCGAAACATTGTTTCCTGCAGGATGCAGGAAGTTTGCGGAGATTCATTTACGCCCAGAATCGGTGGATACGCATATTTTCATAACTGCACAGAGAATATTCCGACTCATTGGAGAAAAGTTCTTAAATCATGGCGTATGAAACACCTGCTTCCTAAGAACTTTAAGTCAAAATTTCCCCCACTCATCACAGGAAACAACTCCCATATGGTTACGGAAATTGTGCAGAATGAAATTGGCACAGGCGGAGCACCGCAGTTATTGGACGCGCTAAAAAAGATAATGGGCTTTAGGAGAGTTAGTGGTATTTGAACCGACTTTTGCTCTTGAGATAAACGAAATCCAATTTTTACCTGTGTGAGACCTTTCGAGAGTAGTCGAACTCACTTGTCTTCTGCAAGCCAAAAAGTCGTTCTTTGGATAATTGATGGTGGAGCATTTAGGGTTAATTCCGAACCGTCTCCGTTCTTTACTCGGGATGTAACAGACCTTCTCGAAACATATATAAAGTTTGATTATTCGTTACATTCGCTCATAGAGCTTCTGGATGGGCCACGAGATATAAAGCGATTTGTGATCCTGTAAGGCGGATTCGTCAAGGAGCTAGTAGAAGTGATTCCGAACTCTGTCGCCGGTGGACACACTCAGAGCTAATTGAAACCAGCTTCAGGACACGATTTTCGCGTGGTATGAAGTACTCAGTTCATTCTAATCCCAGTTGTTTTGCCTCTAGAGGAGCGATTGCACTAAGTGAGACCAAAATACCCACAAGATCCTTCGCTTTTTGCTGCCCCTCTTTCCCGCCCTTCGCATGCACAGTGCGAATGACTGCCTTTGCGTTGTCGATATAACCTCGCGCACCCCATCTTGCCTTATTTTTTCCCTCTACAATCAGTTTCAGACAATCGATGCACTGAATTGGAAATTTCTCCGCGAGAGCAGCAAGACGTTCTACGACCATGAAATCCATGTCCACATCTTTCGCTATCAACAATGCCTCTTTCAGCTGAGCGAGTGTCCATGCGTCATCAAATCTCTCACAGGCCACCCACCAGGCAAACGATTCCATTTCTTCTTGGAACAGAGTTGGATTTCCACTCTCCTTTGCGACCTTCAACCGGTGTTCCCATAGTTTTATCGCCCGATCGAGTACCACACTTTTCACATCGTCATCATTTTTCAAAATTTGTCCGATTCCTCCGATAGCCACCCCTCTTAACTCATCGGAGGCATTCTCAAAGAAACGTTTCAACAAGGTGTCCCCACTTTCCAAACCAATGATGCCCCTCAGTGCCAACATCATGATATGACTCGCGAAGTGCTGCACCGGATCACCCAGTCGCTTGCCGATGGGCTTTGCTGGCTCACGGAGGGAATCCATCACCTTGCTGTATTCCTCTTTCAGAGTATCGAAGGTTTTGTTGAAGAGTGGATTTGCGATGACATAGGTCTCCCATACAACAGCCTTGAGCCGAGTGTGTCTTTCCGCAGTCGGGAAGAGTTTCGGCAAAGACCTTTCAACCCATGGGTGCGCCATGAAATCCAAGTTGGGGAGCCATCTGCCGAAAACCGAGCGTACAGCGAGTGAGGTTTCTTTTTCAGGGTCAATGTGTGCATCGAGCACGCGCTCCACTTCGGGCATTTGGCCGAATACACCTGTCTTGCGAAGCTCGTCTGTTTCGGCATCTGTTTCAGCTTTCTTGCCAAGATGCCTGTTGACCCAGAACATGTAGAAAATCACTGCTTCCATGGCTTTGCTGCGGACACTGTTGATCGCAGTGTGGTACGGATCCATATTCTCGTCCCCACCTTTGCTCTCGTCCTCCGATGTCGGATCGGGATCCTTAGTGAGTGCTTCAAGGAGCGACCATGCCTGCTCCCGCAACTCAATGGGAATGGAACCTTTACCCTCCTCAAAACCAGCGTTTAGGAGACGGACGATGGCCATGCGAGTCCAGCTCCAATCGGGATCGATATCGAATTTCTGCGGGGTGCGTCCAGGTATCTCACGCGGCTGCGACATTACCCAAGCACAAAGCTCTAGAACTTCTTTCCAAGAAAATACTTTCTCTGCTTTTGCGACTTCCTGAATCCCGCCAATGAATGAGCGAATGTAGGTCGGATCCAAACCCTCAAACCTCTTTGCTTCGGCCGCGAATTTGGCCGGATCCTCAAGAACCAACCTATTTAGCTGATGGCCGAGGCCTTCCGCGTCAGGAGCATCCCATTCACCCGATGGCTTCCACGTCCGCATGTAATCCGTGAGTTTTTCAATGGTCATCGCTGACACTTCTTCCTCGCCCAGAGGACTGATGTCGCCAACTGCTCTGGCGAACGCACTCGACCGCTCTTCTTCCTCCGGCTCACCGAATTCAGCGATCAGATCAGTTAGTTTTTTCTCCCATGCTGTTCCCGTTAATGCATCCTTGAACGGGTAGCTTCTACTGAGTTGCCAATAGCCGACGTGCTGATGTTCCTCCTCTGGAGTAGGCAATCTGCCGTGCCAAGTATTGAAAGAGGTTCGATAACGTTCCAAATCCACTCCTGCCTCAAGCCATCCAATGATCACATTTTTCTCATCAGGCGTGAGTAATCGACAGTGTTTTTCCGCGAGGATTTTGTATTCGCGTTTGATGTCGTCCTCTTCAAAGAATGCGCGATCAGATAGACGAGAGCGGATATCCTCGGCTGGAGGTGCATCCCACTCGCTCAAGAAGTAGAGCTCGATGCGCTTGAAGATCGTCCATTTGTACTTCCGAAGACACGCGAGAATTGCTGGAATCACAGACACATCTTTTTTGCTGAGACTTAGACCTGCATCGCGTATCGCCGAGATCAGTTGATTGATCTTCTCATGGCTGTGGTGAACCTCATGATCGCCAATGAGAAATCGCCAAATGTGCGAGTAGTCCAAGTAGTCTTCGCCTTCGGCGACAGTCGGCTCACGGGTTTGCGTGAGGGCAGCATCCAACGTGTTACAGAGCAATTCGAGAGCTGGCAAACCTGCGGCGTCTACCACGGCTGGCATCCATTCCTCGACCGCTGCCTGGAACTCATGACTTTCTACAAGGGTAGCGGGGTCATGCCTCAATAACGATCCTTCGGTCGGTGTCGGAGGAATTTGAAGGAGTGCTTTACCGATTATCAGAGCTTCTTTGCCGCTTCCATGTTTCGCAATGTTCTCCATAAATTCTCCAAGCTCGTATCCAATACCCGCACGCTTCAATTCAAGCCATTGCTGCGCGTACACTGCGAAAATCGCACCTCTTGGAGGCGAAAGCACTTTAGCTGCTTCCAATATCGTCATGACGATGGTGGCATTTTTGGTCTTTGCGAGACTTGTGAGAATGTTCACCACATCTTCGGTGAGTTCAGGAACTTTCGCCATACGAACGAGGTAACGACCAGCTGGCCAGGGCGGCGAATCGGCATCATCAATCGGCGCATGCGGCCAAGCGAAGATGTCTTTCTTTTCCAACCACTTGAACCACCCTGGATGCTCCAATCTGTTGAAGAAGTGCCAGTGATTGACTGCATTCGCAGGAATTTTATTCAGAAGTCTGTCGATGTCCTCTTTGGTAGGTTCGGGCTTGGCTAGTAATTCTTCAATATGATCGATGAACTTTGTTGATTGTGACTCGAGCTTCTTCGCTACTTCCCAGAGGAACGTCTGAAAATCCTCCCACATTTGTATGAATTCATCGGTGAGTGGCACTGTCTCTAACTGACCATCCCTGTGTGCGTGTTCTTGGAAATCCGATGTTAGCCAATACCTTCCAACCTCCTTATCTGCTGACCATTCGTAGGCAGTAATGATGGATTGGATCTGAGCTTTTTTAACGCCACGACCGCACTTTGGACATTGACTCATCACCCCTTTCCACACTCCCTTGTTCCACTTATTGAATGCGACCATCGAACTGATCAACGTCCTGTACTTCTCGAGATCCACCTTACACTCTTCACAATACGCGATTGGCTTCCAGCCGATAGGTGTCAGACATACCTCTCGAAGTCCGCTCTCCATTTCGCGCATAAGGTGAGCCGTCAAATGAACAACGTTTGCTGGCTTGTCCTGCATTTGCTGACACGCGTCACGATACGTTGCTGCAAGTCCTCGAGAGACACGATAAAGCAGCTTAAACACCTCTTGCTGCCTTGCTGAAAGTGCGAAGGGGTGGGCTTTCGATTCATCAGGAGCCGAGGACGCGACATCTTCACTCATATTTACCGCGCTATAATAGCGACTTCACCGCAAATTTCTTACTGGTTTGAGCGTCAGCCTTAACTTCGCCCTGTGTGCGATGGAGGTTTCTGATCCATTCAGATTGTTTCACGATAAATCTTTCGAACTCACATAAAACCGCGACACAAAGCCACGAATCTACTTTGGTGCAAAAAATGCTCCAACATCCCAAAAAGCCCCTTTCGAACTTTTCCAAAAGTGGCTAGAAGTGCAAAATTCTCTATCAAAATGCGATTTTATGAGTTTGAATTTCGGTGAATTCCCGAATGGTGGAGATGCCGGGAATTGAACCCGGGTCCAACGTGTAGTGCGGATGCCTGTACTGTCATGAACCTCTCGATTCTCGCGCCGCATAAGAGAGGAACAGAGAGAGCGGGCGAGTGATGATGCCGAAGTACTGAAGACGCCGTGGCATCACCCGGCGGTTCAGTCCGCTAGTGACGCCTGATCCCCGTAGCGGAGTCGGGGGGAGACGTGTTTCCGATGAGGGAAACTTATGCAGCCATCGCGAAGGACGTTGCAAACACCGAGGAGCGGAGCCCCTGGGCGAAGCGCAGACCCTTCTCGAGACGTGCGGTTACAGATGATGTAGCATCTATAGGTTGCAATATGTGGGTAACGGGAACCATTGCCATCCCGAACAGAGGCGATGCCGAACCATGATCACGCTGTCGAAACCTGTCATCCCCAGAGGTGATATAAATGAGGGATTCGGAAGAAAAAATTACTTTCTCCCCTGCCCGCCGTAGCCCGAAGGCGAAGGTGGGTCATCCCTTTGTCGAAGGGCCCAGTGCCGATTACCGCATGTCGCCCTTCGACTACGCTCAGGGTGACATGCTGCGCTGACTTCATAGTATGCATTGCATGCGGCCGGCGTTTCCAGGGAACAGACCCTCAGTATAGCGGAAAAGTCCGGCTTCCTGCATCAATATCACGGTATTTCTACCGTCGGAGTTTGCCCTCCTTCAGCAGCCACTTTTGCGTGGAGCTCAATGGCTTATCTTTCCGGTGAATGCACCCCATCCAGCAGCACGGGCGGCGCATTCCTTCTTTGAGTTCCGAAACCACCCGGCTCACGTGCTCGCGCCGCGTCTCCTCTTTTTTAGGGTGCTCCACCCAGCAGATCCATTCGTTGCGCGAGAGCGGCGTGATGTCTTCCCACAAGGCCAAGGCGGCTTTGTCGGCTTTGAGCGCCTTCTTCAAATCCGCCGGCAATGCGTGCGCCGTGCCTCCGGAAATTACTCTTTTGCTCATGCCGACAGTGTATCAAAGTCAGGCGATGGATGATTGCGTCTTCCACCGCGGCGCGAAGCGGATCATCCAGGTGAAGAATGTCGCTTTGAGCGGATGCATGCCGTTCTTCCTCATCTGCGCGTAGCTCACTCTTTGGAATTCTTTCCGATCGTTCCCTTCGTAGCAGAGTCTGCCGTTTTTGAAGCAGTAACTGCAGTAGAGAGGGGACTCGCGTTTGCCCGGGTCTTTGCCGAGAGGCATCAGGCAACTATGGCAGCTGGCACCCATGGAATCAGTATACACTGGCCGCATGGCACTGGCAGATGATGTCCGTCGCATCGAACAGGCACTCTTCGCGGATCAATTGGATCCCGGGGATCGAACACGCATGCGCAACGATGGGAAATATTCCTGGCTCTACCGTCCCAGCCATCACGTCGAAAGCGGACTCGTCACGGAAGCTGATATCACGATGCTCTCGCAACCGGGAAAAAGGCTTTTGAGCGTCGGCGCGCATCCGCTCTCCCTCGAACGTGTCCTCCTCGAGCTCGGCATCCCGGCACAGAACATCGTCACGGCCGATCATGATCCGGGAATCAAAAAGATAGATTGTCCGGTCGAGAAACTTATTTTCGATATGACTCACGAATGGCCGGAGCTTGGTGACTTCGACCTGATCATTTTCCCCGAGAGCCTGTGCATCGCGATCCGGGATACGATCAAGCAGGAAGGAGCAGTAGCGACCCATGAACAATTTGCGACCGACGCGCGCGAGGCGGCACTGCTTGCGCACGTGCTTGGCGAGGCGCTGCAGCGGCTCAAGCCCGGCGGCGAGATCCGCGCCAACGGTCCCATGAGCCATCCGAACGTGGTGAAGAAGGCGGGTGCGTTGCTCGATGCGAAAAAAAGAAAGCACTCAATTGCGTACGCGCGCTTCTTCCTCCGAGTCACGCACTAAGCCGCGCATGCTAGCAGCGCTCTGGCGCGTTTCAAGCGGTTTACTTTATACTTCCCCGCAATTTCCCCCCATTTTTCCTATGTCGCCCCGCGCCCATCGCATTCTCGGCTGGGTCTTCGCAGTCCCGGTCATCCTCTTCAGCGCGTTCGCTTCGGTCATGAAGTTCGTCCCCGTCGAGGCTGGCTCGGATGCCGCGGCCATGATGGACCGCCTCGGCATGACGGGCATGATGTATCAGATCGGCATTCTCGAGCTCATCGTCCTGCTCTTGTTTGTGATCCCGCGCACGTCCACCGTCGGTTTCGTGCTCATGATCGGCTACATGGGGGGTGCGCTCGCCACCAACCTCACGCACGGCTTCAGCCAGATGGAAGTGATCCCGCTCTACGTCATCTTCCTGCTCCTCACGCTCAGCGCCTGGTTCCGCAACCCCGAGCTTGCGCAGCGCCTGCTCGGCAAATCGGTGCCGGCGAAGGCGTAGGCGACATCGTCGTCATCTTTTGGAGGGACCTCAGTAGATCGGGGGTCCCTTTGGGATACGCGCTGCCAAAGCCCTGAATTCCGGGTCTTTGCTCACCGACGACTCTACGACCGATGCGAATCTGCGGGCACGGTCGTACTGGCCGGTTTCGGTGAGGCAGCGCAGGCAGATCATTGCGATCGGAAGGTTTTTCAGCTGCTCGTTGGTGCCTTCGGCAATAGTCAGCGCCAGCAGGTAATCCCCCTGCGCCATCGCATCGCTTGCGCGCATCCGGGCGAGCAAGGGCATGCGCGCCATCAGGGTGCGGTCCCCGCCCTGGCGGTTCCGCGCCGCCATATCCAGCAGATCCATGGCCGCGTCGTGTCCTCCCTGTTCTTCCATCGCTTCCACCAGGACTTTCACATGATGGTCGCGGAAGCGGAAGACCCAGGCGATGCGACGGTACATGTCCGCCCGCCCGGGAAGCCGGTGATTCCATTCCGGACGCTGCAGGGCTTTCTCCAGGCCGTAGGCATCGTACAGGTACGGCAGGATGGACGGGATGCCGCAGATGCGGCAATACTCGTCGAGGGACTGCAGCCCTTCCATATATTCCTCTTTGAACGCGTCCGGGTCATGGCTGTGGCGGCTTTTCGTCCTTTCCTCTTCTATGCGCGCGTGCAGCGTCAGAGTTTTCTGAAGCAGCGTGCGGACCGCCCGCAGATGTTCGCCGGGGCCGGAGAGCCCGTCCGCTGCAGCCTCCTCCTGCGCCAGCCATTCGCCGGTACGGCGGAACAGGGAGCGCACCGAGGTGCCTGTGGAGGATTTTGAATTGCAGACGATGCTGTCACGTCCGAAGATCTCCGCGTCGTCGGCCGCCGACAACACTCCAAGTTCGCGCGCTTCCCGCGCCAGTCCCGAGATCGCGGTCTGGTGTTTTTTGACCATCGGGTGATCGTACGAAAGGTCTGCAGCCTGCGGAGTATGGTTCGCACCCAAGGGAGGGGATTGCAGCGTTTCTGCCCTGCAATGTCAACGGAATGGCGCGTGCCCGGCCGTGCTGCTGCGCCGCCTTCTGCGTCAGACACGGGAATCCGGATTGTCTGCTACCCTAGAGCGTCTTTTCCGACCTCCGCAATGACCCGCAAAAAATTCAACCCGCTCTGGATCATCCTCTGCACGATCCTCATCGATCTCATCGGGATCGGAATCCTCATTCCCGTCATCCCGCAGCTGCTGGGGAACCCCGGCTCGCCCGAGTACCTGCTGCCGGGCGTCTCGGTGCAGACGGCGTACGTGATCCTCGGCGCGCTCGTCGCCTCGTACCCGCTGGCGCAGTTCTTCGCCGCGCCCATCCTCGGGCAGCTCTCCGACCGCTACGGCAGGCGGCCCATCCTCATCTGGTCGCTCCTCGGCACTGCGGTGGGGTATGCGCTCTTCGCGGTGGCCATCTACACGCGTCACATCCCGCTCCTCTTCGCGTCGCGCGTGCTCGATGGCATCACGGGCGGCAACATACCGGTGGCGCAGGCCGCGATCGCCGACATCACCGAGCCGAAGGACCGCGCGAAGAACTTCGGGCTCATGGGCGCGGCGTTCGGCCTGGGGTTCATCATCGGGCCCTACATCGGCGGCCAGCTCGCCGATGCCTCGCTGGTGTCGTGGTTCGGTCCCGCGGTGCCGTTCTGGTTCGCGGCGCTCATCAGCTTCATCAACATGGTCTTCATCTGGCTCATGATGCCCGAGACGTCCCCAATGAAAGCGGGCGCGCGGCTCCATTGGGGGCAATCGGTGACGCACATCGTGAAGGCCTTCAGCCACAAGCAGCTCCGGTTCATCTTCCTCACGGGGTTCCTGTTCTTCAGCGGCTTCTCGTTCTTCACCACCTTCTTCGGCGTGTACCTCATCGATCGCTTCGGTTTCACCGAATCCGATACCGGGAACTTCTTCGCGTACGTGGGCATCTGGATCGTCATCACGCAGGCGCTTGTCACGCCGCGCGCGGCGAGGCTTTGGAAGGAACGCGGCATCCTCAATGTCACGTTCATCGCCTCCGCGATCACACTGCTCCTGTTCCACGCGCCCGGGCCCTGGACCGTGCTCCTGGTCACCACTCCGCTCTTCGCCATCTTCAACGGCCTCGCTCAGAGCAACTACATGGCGTTTTTGAGCCGCAGCGCCGGTGCCGACGTCCAGGGCGAAATCCTCGGCATCAACGCCAGCATCGGTGCGCTCTCGCAGGCCATCCCGCCCGTGCTCGCGGGTCTCATTGCCTCGGGCGGCGATACGGGTGTGACCCTCTACGCGGCAGCGGGCATCATGTTCGTCGCGGGGTTGCTCTTCCTCGCCACCGTCCGGCACGACCCGCGCCCCGAAGTCCACGCGTAGTCCGTCGTCATCAGGGGGACAGGTTCATGCGTGTTTGACAGTTGACATAAATTATATTCTGAGTATAATATTTCGTCTATGCATCTGAATCACCAGCACCATCGTGAAGCCGGGCGGGACCTCTTTTCCGACGCGCAGCTTGCTAGCGTCGCGCTCGCGCAGGTCGATCAATTCTTCGGGAACGCAGGCGAGGGCACCGAGTCCGTTTTTTCCGCGGATTATCTCAATACATTCCAGCAGGAACTCTTCTTGCACCTGAAGGAACTGTCTCTCGCTCCCCACATGTGGGGAGGCGAACCGCAGATCGAGCTGACGCCGGATGCGCTCGAAGCATGTTTCGAGAAAACGTACCGCGCGCACGCGCACGAGATGATGCCGCACCTGTTCTCCGACGCGGTCGTGTCCGTACTCCAGCGTATGCGCAGGCAGCCGGCGCTTCGCATCCACCCCGAAACGAACCGCGCGAACAAGAGCGGTACTGCCGAGCTGTCCGGTGCGCTTATGACCGTGCCCCGCTCTCAAGTCGCCGCAGTCTTCGGGCAGCACGAGGCGGCGTAAGCGGCTATCGGTCCCCGGTTCCGCTATACTGCCCCCATGTCCGTCCCTGTCCAGATTACGGCTTCGTACGCGTTCTTTTCCCTCACGCCAGAAGAGGTGCGCGCGCTGCATGCGGAGCTGACTCGTTTCGGCATCGAGCGGGGGATGAAGGGCCTGGTCCTGATTGCGGAAGAGGGGATCAATGCCACCGTGTGCGGGACGCGCGAGTCGATCGATGCATGGAAAGAGACGCTGCGCGCACTGTGTCCGTCGATCACGTTCAAAGACAGTCATGCAGACGCGCAGGTGTTCCGTCGCTGGAGAGTCAAAATCAAACCCGAGATCGTCGCGCTGCGCGATCCGTCCGTCCATCCCGCAGGCAAGCGGCGTCACCTGAGCCCGGAGGAGTGGAACGAGATGATGAGCCGCGATGACGTGACGGTGGTCGATGCGCGCAACAGTTACGAGTTCGCCGTCGGCAAATTCAAGAACGCCGTCGACTGCGGCACGCGGAGCTTCCATCAATTCCCCGCGTTCGCGCAGCAGGCCGCACTCCCCAAGGAAAAACCGGTGCTCCTGTACTGCACGGGCGGTATCCGGTGCGAGAAGGCCGTGTATGCCATGGAGCAGGCAGGGTACTGCGATGTGTATCAGCTCGACGGCGGCATCCTCGCGTATCTGGAACAGTTCCCGAACGCGCAGTTCGAAGGCGAGTGTTTCGTGTTCGATGAGCGCGTGGCGGTGGATCAGGAATTGAAGCCATCGACGATATTCAGGCTCTGCGAGAAAACGGGGGATCCGGTGCGCCTGTAAAAAACCACTCCCGCATGTACGAGAGTGGCTTCCATTCCTAGCCCTAGCCCTAACCCTAACCCTTCCCTACCCCTTTGGAGCCGGGTCCACCGCCGGGCCGCCCTCCAGCGGCATCACGGGCGGGATGATGCTCTGCTGCTCGAATATGTCCTTGGCCAGCGGCACTACGACGTTCTCGCGATAGTAGCCGCCGGGGGCTCCGCTCACGTCCTTCACCGGGAAGATGAGGGAGGGGATGAGGAGCTCTTCGTTCACACCTGCACGGTAGGCGTAGAAGGTGGCGTAGCCGACGCTTGGTTCGCTTAGCGTCACGGTGGCCTTCTTCACGTTCATGCCTTTCGGCAGCGAATCCATCCATGCGTCGGTCTTGCCGATGAAGCCCTTGATGGCCGCGGCGTCCGTCACGCCGGCGTACTCGCTCTTCAGGTACGCGCGGTCCGCGATGCCCCACACATCCATCACCTTCTTCTCCTTCACGTGCACTCCCATGCTGATGCCGGTCTTCTGGCCGCCCTGGTCAAGCACGGGCCTGCCGTCCATCATCAGCGGGAAGATGACGCGCATGGAATCGGGGATGTAGGCGTCGGCTTTGTTCGGGGCGCGCTCGTAGTCGCGCTTCCATGTCGTGTCCACCGCCGGCTCGCCGTAGTCCTGCAGGTCGATGCCGTGGTCGGAGGCGAACTTCTTGGCGACGGCGATGAGGTCGGCATCGGACGGGATGTCGCCGATCTTCACTCTCTGTGCCTGGTAGCACGCGTCGGTCTGGCACTTGCTCTGGGGCCACTGGTCCCACTGTGCGTTGATGCTCATGCTTGCGTCACGCAGGTTCACGTAGAGCTGGTAGCCGTAGGGGACGTTCTGGCTGAAGCTCACCGATTCCACGTTCATGTTCTTGAACGTGCCGAGGTCGATGGTGCCCAGGTTCATGCGGTCCGCGAGGGATTGCATGGGGATCACGGCTCCCGAAGGGTCGCGTTTGTAGACCGTCACCGTCTCGGCCAGATCGCTTAGTTCGCCGTCGTACACATAGTCGAACTGGTACATGGGGCCATCCGGCGCGATCATCTTCATGTCCGGGGTGTTGCCATCGAGCGCCGCGTTCTCCGGGGCGCTTGCCATGGCGGGAGCAGGGACGGGGGTGGCGACCGGTCCGCCGCCGCCCGACTGGTCGCGCGCACCCATGCCGCCGCCGCCCGTGCCGCCGGCCATGATGTTGTGTACGTCCTTGAGCGAGCCGAACGCGTTTTGGCCTTTCTTTTCCACGTGATAGCCGAAGAGGGGAGCCTCGGTTTGTCCCGACGGGACGGATGGATGGTTCCAGGCAAGATAGGCAACCGGAAGCACGATGAGCACCGTCAGCGCGCCGCCCAGGGCATAGAACATATTGCTCCAGCTGAAGCGGGAGGCAGTGTCCTCGTGCATGGCGTGTGCGCGTTCGCGCAGCTGCGCGCGGAGCTGTGCCACGAAGGCGGGGTCCGGCGCGGTCGCCGGGTCGTTCTTCAGCAATTTTTCGATGAGGGGAATGATCTCGGCCTCATGGGCGCGGAGACCGGGGTCGATCTCGTAGAGTTCGGCGAGGAATGTGTTGGTGGATGGGTTCATAGCAGGTGGGGAAACAGGAGAAGTAAGAGGAGCGAGGGCATCGCTGTGCGGAGCTCGTCGAGCGCCCGCGAGAAGAGCACTTTGCAGTTCCCTTCCGTTTTGCCGGTGAGGGCGGCGATCTCTTTGTACGAGAGGCCTTCCCACACGCGGAGCATCACGATCTCGCGTTGCGCGGGCTTCAGCGTCTTCAGTGCCTTGTGCAGCGCCGCCGCATCGATGGCCCGTTCAGTCTGCAGGCTCGTGACCTCGTCGCCGGGCAGGTCCCAGACGGTTTCGATGTTCTGGGTCTGGCTGCGCAGAGGGTTCCGGTAGTGGTCGATGAGCGCGTTCCGCGCGATGCGGTAGAGCCACGCCCTCAGTTCGCCCTTGTTCGGGTCGAACGTGCGGATCGCCTCGAGCGCCTTGATGAACGTGACGCTGGTGAGGTCTTCGGCCACCTCGCGGACCAGCGTCCGGCGGTGGAGGTACTTGTACACGGCATCGACGTGCATGACATATAAAGGATCAAAGTGTGCGAGGTCGCCTGCCTTGCAGGCGGCAATGTGCGCATGTTCGGATTGGTCCATGGATGATTCCCGGGAAGGAGTAGGGTTCCTACACAGTGTATTACGGGTCATACGAAAAAAGGTAACAAACCTTTCGTAGGGGCGTCGCATGCTGCGCCCTTACGAAAGGGGTATAGGCAGACATGCCAACAGTGTCTGTTTTCCTCAGATCTCCCGCTGCGTCGTCAGCTTCATTCCCGCGCCGGCATACTTATTCAGGTACCGGAAGAGCGGTTTGGCGTAGGTCGCGTAGATCGGCTCGTCCGATATCGTGCCGTCGGCCTTCGTCACGGTGCGCACCCAGCCGATTTGGTGGTTGCTCAATGGGCGGAGCGCGGCGTTCCGGTTCTTGGTGCCGGCGAAGTACGGGCCGTCGAGGCGCACGCGGCGGCCGTCGTCGTGGCCGTACAGCTGCACGTAGACGGTGACTCCTTCGGTGTAGGCATGCATGTAGATGTCCTCGCCGGTGTCGTTGGTGAAGCGCAGATCGTGGAACCCGGGGAAGAATGTGGCGTCCAGGCCTACGCCGTAGAATTCGTAGTGGTCGACGAAGAGGCTATGGTTGCGCTTTTCCACGATGGGCAGGCCTGCGAGCAGCGCAGCGCGGTACAGCGTGGTAGCGCTCTGGCAGATGCCACCGCCGGGCGTGGGGGCGGCCCCGCCGCCGAAGAGCCCCAGCGCTTCCTTCCATCCTTTTTCCAGCGTGATGGGCGCGTCCAGCGTCGGTACCAGCGAGAACGTCCCGCCCGCCGGGATCACGACGCCGTTCAGCTTCTCCTCGATCGCCTTGTGCACGTTCCACTCGCGGCCGGGGGTGGAGTCCGCGAAGTCCGAGAGGCCCGTGCCGAGCAGCGTGAGCGTCTTCGTCTGTCCGTCGGCGCCCGTCATCGTCACCTGCGGCTCGCCGTACGTCGCCGGGAGTGTGACGACGGACTGTCCGCTCATGAACGCCTTTGCGATCTGCTCCGCGGCAGCCTTCGTATCGATCACGTAACCGGCCTTGCCCTTTCCCGTGCTCTCCGCGCGCTGGATGTTCCTGCTGTCAGCTTTCGCCGAACCAACGTGCATGTTTTGGCGCAGTGTGAGCGCGGGCACCTCCCCGTTCTCCAGCGACCGCTGCACGGCAGCGGCATCCACCACGAATGATGCCGAAAACATGCCGGTCTTCAGTTGCACCCATGTGTGGTGCGGGTCCAGCAGGAGGGTGCCGGAGTGCGAAGCGATACCAGGCGTCTCGGATTTGAGCACCACCGTGACGGTGCGCTTCATCATCATCTCGTGCTTCGCGACTGCGCTGGCCAGCGCGGGTGTCGACGGTACCGACATCTGCCGGGCTGCCAGGCGGCGTGCCAGGCGCTCTGCCACCCGGACGCTGCGGGAACTCTCGTTCGCGACGGCCGCGGTGACGGCGGGCGAGGCGTGCATGCGCACGGCCATCGATTCGGTCTGCTTCTTGCCAAGCTCTCTGGCGATGCCCACGCCGCACAGCAAAATGAGTGCCGAGGCACCGGCGGACAGGAGAAGATTGACAATATTGTTTTTCATGTATTTGTGTAAGATTTATCTGAATTATATCATAAATTTGAAAAAATGCAAGACCCATCTTCCCCCTTAGAAGTAGGGGCAATGAGGTACAGTTCCCGCATGGATTTCAAAGCCCTCGCGCCTCAACTCCGCCATCCGTCCGGTCCCATAGGCGAGGAGGTCGGGAAGGAAATGGCCACGTGGAACACGGGTGCGAACGCGCTGGCGTTCGAGTGCCTCGAGGTACAGCCCGCCGATCACGTGCTGGAGATCGGGTTCGGACCCGGGGAGGCTCTCGCGGAAGCGGTGCACCTGACGCCGAAGGGATTCGTCGCGGGGCTCGACCAGTCACAGACGATGCTCGGGATGGCGCAGCAGAGGAGCAATCGCGCGATCATCCAGGACAAACTGGAGCTGACGCTTGGGACAGCCGACGCGATGCCCTACGCCGACGGGAGTTTTCACAAGGTATTTGGCGTCAACATCGCGCATTTCTGGAAAGAGCCGCAGAGGGAACTTGCCGAGATCATGCGCGTGCTCAAGCCCGGCGGACGCGTGGCGCTCATCGGCGGGCATCCGAAAGACTGGCCGCCGGGTTTGAAGGAATCCGGGATTTTGTACGCGCGTGGTCCGGAGGAGTGGGAGAAGATCCTGGTGGCCGCGGGCGTCGGGAATGTCCGGTCGCGGATCAAAAGCTTCGAGTATGGCGATGTGTTCTGCGTGACGGGGGAGAAGTGACGCTGGAATCAGCGGTATCGCTTCTCCAGCCCGATCAACATCCGGAAGAGTCTGAACAAGCGGGCCAGCAGGCTTTCGTTGGCCCGGAAGCCGGGGCGGATCTTGTGCATGTGTGCGAGGATCTCGGCGGGTCCGATCAAATCGATTCCCATTGCGAGCGCTTCCTTCCTGCAGAGCGCATCGTAGGGGAGCGTGGAGAACACGATGCCGCGCGGGGCTTTGTCGCGGAGCATGCAGCCGCCCAGTTCCCGGATGATGGCGATGGGCATGGAGCCCCGGAAGCCGAAGCGCCATTTTTTGCACTGCACCAGCGTCTTCTTCCCGTCCTTCACGCACGTGATGTCCACTCCGCCGTCACCGCCGAGTGGACCGCGCTTCGTCGTCACGAACACCTGGGTGCATCCCATGCTCTCCAGAAAAAACTTCCCGAAGTACTCGAAGTCGTTTGGCGAGACCCTCTGCACCTGGGCCATGCTTCTGAGCCGGTCGAAATGGGATTTGGTGAACATATGTTCATGCTGCCCCGCCGTGCATCACCGGCTGGCCATACACGCCATAATAGGTAGGAGAAAGCGCCTCCGGCAAGTAGGATCGATGCAGATGACAGATCGTTCCATACAGGGACCGCCCCCACGACGGCGGACCGGCCTCTGCGTGCATTGCCACGTCCCCGGACGCGTCCGCGCGATCCGGGCACGCGCCGAGCGCTTTCGGGGCGCCATCGAGCGCTGCGACCGCGCCGATCTGCCCCCTGCGTTCCGCACGTTTCCGCTCAGCAGTTGCGGGGCCGTGGCGTTGCTCTTGGGGAGTTACCTCGCCGACGAAGGATTCGGCCGTTTCGAGTTCATCGTGGGGGACCGGCGCGATGCCACCGGCTGGCACCCGCATGCGTGGTTGCGCCAGTGCTGCCTCACCGTGGATATTACGGCCGACCAGTTCCCCGAAGTGTCCGACCGCGTGATCGTCTCGCATGCGTCCCCGTGGCACGAGCTCCTCACGCAATCTTCCGACGGCGTCGCCGATTACCGCATCTACGACCAGGAATCGAATGATCAGCTGAAAGGGGCATATGCAACCATCCTTGGTTCTCTATGAAAGATTGATAAGAAACAAGCGAAGCTCGTGCCATCAAGGTCTAAGTGTAAAAGAAAGATAGAAGGATCAAGATCAAGTGTTGAAACTTCTGTCTTCTGATTTCAATCTTCCCTTAAACTTTGGCTCATGACTAGCTAAGAGAAGGTCGATATCCTTCTTTTCGCTCCATGAAGCT
>CAYTEH010000006.1:57552-60673 GCA_964436765.1 uncultured Candidatus Peribacteria bacterium | reverse complement strand
AGACGTGTTTACGCCCCCGCGGCTTCCGCCAGCAGATCCACGACCCGCACAAAGAGCCTCTTGCCCTCCTCGCTTTCCTCGTAATCGGCAAACGCGAGGCCCGGCTGGGAGTTGAGCTCGATGAGCTGCCAAACCCTTCCTGCGTGCAGCCCCACATCCACCGAGTACACGCGGTACGGGAACGCCGAAAATTCATTGTCGATCTTCTGCACGATCTCGCGTGCCGATGCCGGCAGGGCGCTCACGGGGACGTTGCGGATGGACCCGCCCTGCGAGACGTTCGCCACATATTTCCCCCGCGCCGGTTCGCGAACGAACGCCGAGACGATCTCTCCCCGCACGATGACCATGCGCAAATCATGTTTGCCGTCGGCGATGCCCGGGATGCCGTGCGAGGTATCGATCAGTTCCTGGATCAGGTACGGGTACGTCTCCACTCCCGCAAGGACGTCCGCCGCGGGGCCGATGATGACGCCGTTGCCGCCTTCTGCATCCACGGGCTTGGCCACGATGATCTTCTCGTCCAGGTCGCGCACAGCTGCGTCCAGCTCGCTTTTGTTCTGTACGAGGAATGTGCTCGGGCAGAGCCGCGTGAAGCGTGTAAACGTCTCCCATTTGTCGATGCAGAGGCGGTCGAGCGCCGGATCGTTGATGACGCGTGCATCGTCGTCGAGCACGATGCGCCCCTTGTTGAAGATGAGGTCGTAGGCATGCTTGCCGTGCACCCGCGTCCAGCCGTCCTCTTTCCACTTCCATCCTCCCTTAAACGTGTTGCCGCTCTGGTAGGTGCTTTGCCCTCGTACGATGGAAAACGCCACCCCCCGCTCGGCGAGAAGCCGCCCGATGAGCGCGTATGCTTTGCGGTACTCGGGATCATCGAAGGGATAGTCGTCGAACCCCGGTTTTGTGAAGTAGACAGCGACAGTGCGCATGATTTGACAATGGAATAGAGAGGCGTCTGGCATCACTATTCCCGCATCCAGACGCGGTTTTGAGACTAGAAGATCCTGCAATTTTTTGCTATACTGATCCGAATGCATATTGAACTCCACATCCCGCGCCCCATGATCGCGCTCCTCACGGTCGCCGCGATTTCGGGTTGGGCCGTGGCGTTCTGGCCGTCCGGCACTCAGACGCTCCCCGCATCGGCGATCATGGCCCAGGCGGATGCGGTTCCGACCGAGCAGGCCGCCGCACGCGAGAAGCCCCTCGCCGAGGAGAACGCGATCGCGGAGGAAGAGGCGCCGCACGCGTACGAGTCGCAGGACACGGCCCCGGAGGATGCCGTACGTCTTCCCACAGAAGCCGAGGAGCGCGCCCGCCGCATCCGCGAGGAACAGGAAGTGCTGCAGGCGAAGGAGCAGATCCTCCGGTCGCAGTTGAGCGCGCTGGAACAGGAGCTCGACCGCACCCCGAACCCGAGCAAGGAATTGCAGGAGCAGCTTCGTTCAAGCACGCGCATGCTCGTGTCGCTCATGCAGGACAGTCAGAAGGCCGAGCAGTTCCTGCTGACGTCGCTGAGCCAGATCTGGGAAGCCGAAGGAAAAGCCATCGCGGTCGCCGCGGGCACGGTCAAAAATCTCGATCACCTCGCGCTCCTCTGGCCCGTGGAACCGCTCAAGGGCATTTCGGCCTACTTCCACGACAAGGCGTACCAACAGCGCTTCAAGATGCAGCATAACGCCGTCGATATCCCCGCGCCGCAGGGCACCATGGTGCTGGCCGCTGCAGGCGGCGTCATCAAAGATGTCGTCGACCACGGTCTCGGGTTCAATTACATCACGGTCGAGCACCCGGGCGGTTACTCCACGCTCTACGGACACCTCAGTAAGTTCGCGGTGGAGAAGGGCCAGACGGTCGTCGCCGGCGACATCATCGGCTACTCGGGCGGACGCCCGGGCACGCCGGGAGCAGGCTTCTCCACGGGGCCGCACCTGCACTTCGGTGTCTTCATGAGCGGAGCCGCGGTGGACCCGATGCCGTTCCTGCCGAAGCTTGCGGCGAAATGACCAGGGAAGGAGATCCTTGATAGAAACCGACACATGATCATTGTCGCAATGATCATTCCTGTTGGTCATTGGTCACTGCCTGCCCTTCCGTAGCTCCGCAGAGCGAAGGAGGGCGTCATTGGTCATTCTTATGTGAGGATCTTCCCCGCCTCCCTCTCTTCCTCGATCTCGCCGACTAACTCCCTGAGCACGTCTTCGAAGGTCACGAGGCCGATGGCCTTGTCGCCGTCCCGCACAATCACCAGGTGCACGTGGCGGCGCCGGAACAGGTTCAGGAGCATGTCGGCACGCATGGTCGAAGCCACGAAGGGCACGTCCCGCAGAAGGCCCAACACGGGCTCTCCATCCCGGTTCTTCGACATCGCCTCGGCCAGTTCGTTGCTCAGCACGATCCCCAGGATCTTGCTTCGCTTCCCGTCATACACGGGATAGTGCGAGTGCTCGTACCTGGCCACGTCCGTGAGGGCTTCGCGAATCGTGTACGTGGATGGCACCGCGATCATGTCTTTGACCGACGTCATCAGGTCCCGCGCGCGGCGATCGTTCAGAATGAACACCCGGTGGATCAACTGCCCCTCGTTCTGCAGGATGTGGCCCGCGCCGCCGCCGATACGCACGAGTGCCCGGATCTGCTCCTCGGTGCCGATCGCGCGCTTGCCCATCTTGAAGAACCCCACGAACTTTTCGAGCACGACCACGACGGGGAACAGCGCGTAAATGAGCGCCAGGAACAACGGCGCCACTGCGCGGCTGATGTGCGGCGCGTAGTGCGTGCCGAGCGCCTTCGGGATGATTTCCGAAAAAATGATCGTGCCGAAGGTCAGTACCGCGGTCATGATGCCGATGGTGGAGTTCCCGTAGAGCTGCACGGCGTACCCGCCCACGAGGATGGGCCCCAGCACGTTGATGGTGTTCGTGAGGATCACGAGGACGACCACGGCGCGCGTCAGCCGTCGCGTGACGGCCCTCAGCGGCACGGCGCCCCGCAGCTTTTTGCCCACCATCTCCTCCACCTCGGCGTACGACACGCTCAGGAGTGCCGCGTCCATCATGGCCATCAGTCCCGAGAGGACGAGAAAACCTATGATGAGAGAGGTAAGGACAAGCACGGG
>CAYTEH010000006.1:41322-57452 GCA_964436765.1 uncultured Candidatus Peribacteria bacterium | reverse complement strand
ATGAATCGCGATCCCGCCTCTCACAAAACGGAGAACGGCATCGTCGCCGTCATCGGCGGGTCCCTGCACATGCACGGGGCGCCGCTCTTTTCCGCGCTCGCGGCCGAAGCCGCCGGCGTCGATTTGCTCTTCGCGGCGGTGCCGCGGTGCCATGCCGAAGTCACGAAGGCCGCGTCGCTCAACTTCCAGGTGCACCCCTTCCACGGCGATGAACTGGCCGAAAAAGACATCGATCCATTGCTGCGGATGCTTGCGACCGTCGACTGTGCCGTCATCGGCCCCGGCCTCGCCCGGACCGATGCAGCGCAAAAGGTGATCCGCGAAATCGTCGAAAGCGCGCTCTGCCCGTTGGTCCTGGATGCCTCGGCGCTGCAGCCGTGGACCGTCAAGGTCGCCGTAGGAAAGCAGATGGTGCTCACGCCTCATCTTGGCGAACTGGAGCGCATGGGCATCGATCGCGGCGACGTCGCTGCTACGGCAAAATCGCTGGGCGTCACCATCCACGTCAAAGGCCCGGTGGACACGATCGCCCTGTCGGATGGGTCCGTCAGAACCGTCGACGGCGGCAATGCGGGCCTGACGGTCGGCGGTACCGGGGATGCGCTGGCGGGGCTCATCTGCGGGCTCATCGCCCAGCGCATGAGTCACGCGGATGCGTGCGTGACGGCAAGCACCGTCATCAAGCGCGCGGGCGATGAACTCGAATCGGAGTACGGGTACGCGTACGGGACGCGGAGGGTGATCGGGAAGATTCCGTCCATTCTTCGTATCCAATGATCACGCATCCATTTTCACGGATGCATGCTTTTGATGATGCGTTGACCGTCGCGTTGTTCACGAAACAAGACGACATCCGGTCCGATGCCGGCGCTGCGTCAGCCGTCGGCGCCACGCAATCCGCCGGCCTCCATCAGGTGCACGGCAACCGCGTGATCGTCGTCCGCGATCAATTGAGCCGCACCGAGCAGGCTGACGGCATGATCACCGATGTCCCCGGTCTTGCGCTCTGCATCCGCTGGGCCGACTGCCAGAATTTCGTCGTCTACGAGCCGAAAAAGAAGATCCTGGGCGCAATGCACGTGGGGTGGAAATGTTTGCGCGCCGGGACGATTCCGGAATTGTTCAGGGTCCTGAAACAGGACTGCGGCGTCACAGGAACAGACGTCTACGTCGCCGCCGGCCCGTCACTCTGCCTCACGTGCAGCGACTTCTCCGATCCGTTGACTGAGATGCCGAACGTGCCATCAACGTTCGTGCACGGGAAGAACGTCGACTTGCGCGGCTGGGCCGATCATCAGCTCATGGAAGCCGGAGTCCGCCCCGATCGCATCGAGCGCCATCCCGCCTGCACGCGCTGCATGCCGGACACATACTGGACGTACCGGGGCGGTCATCGCGAAGAAGTGCGGGCTGGGCATACGAACATCCTGACCGCGTTTCTTGCAGCGTGACCACACTTCGCCCCTCCCGGGGCTACGAGTGGCAGGCGACATAAAAAAAGATTCACGCGACTTTGGAGTCCAATCCATGGACACGCGCCTCTTGACACTGGTAGCGTCCCGCTCAGCTCAATGGCACGTTATGAGACGGACTACGTTTCTTCTCTGAATAACGCATTGGGAGGCTTAATCGCTCCGGACCGAGGTCCGGGGCTGCGGTCACCCCCCTGGAATTCCAGGGATAAAGCGTTTCCGTCCGACGGCCATTAGGCGTGCCAAAATTCGTGGAAGAGAAACCTGCGGTTTCCCTTCCACGGACCATCCTTTCCCTAAGTAGTATCGCTCCAGTCGGGCAGAGCCCGACTTCGCGATGCCTTGTTTGATTTTCTGATGTCAGACTTCTCCCTAAGAATGAGTCGGCCGGTGGCGGGCCCACGGCGTGATCTTTCTAAGGCACCTGCATGCGGTACGGCCAGTGCAGTGACAGGCGCGCGCCTGAAAGGGGGGTGGCGGTTGGCGGAGGGGACCTTGGCGCGCGCAGGCGTTTTCTTTCTCCACTTTCTTTGTCGCCGGACAAAGAAAGTGGAAACAAAGAGAGCCATGGGCGGGAATTTTGTTTGCGGGAATGGTAAGATACAAAGCTCAGTCATATGACTACTCTCGTCTCCCACGCCGTCCCCTCCGAAGGCCTCCTCGGTCGTCCTGTTGCCGAACCAACGGATGAGACACGGTCTCCTTTCCAGCGCGACCGCGACCGCATCATCCACTCGCAGGCGTTCCGGAGGCTGCAGGGGAAGACCCAGGTCTTTGTGGCGGGCGAGAGCGATCACTTCCGCACGCGTCTCACGCACACGATGGAAGTGGCGCAGATCAGCCGCGACATTGCCCGGACGCTCAGGCTTAACGAGGATCTGGCCGAGTGCATCGCGCTCGCGCACGATCTCGGTCACCCGCCGTTCGGACACATGGGCGAAGCGGCCCTGGACGTGTGGATGCGCGATCACGGGTCGAGTTTTGAACATAACGAGCAGTCGCTTCGCATCGTAACGCTGCTGGAGGAACACTCATTACGGGCGCCTGGATTGAACCTGAACCGCGAAGTACTGGAAGGACTGCAGAAGCACTCCGGGAAACAATTGACGCTCGAGGCGCAGGCCGTGAATTTGGCGGACGAAATTGCCTATACCGGCCATGACTGCGACGATGGGCTCAGGGCCGGGCTCTTCTCCGAAGACGAGCTCTGCAGTACGGTACTGGGCCGAGCCGCGATCCGGCGCGCAACAGAGCGCGGAACATCCGTGCGGGGCGCCGTGATCCATCTGCTTGTCATGGATCTCTACGCGGCCACATCGGTGCGGCTCAAGACGGTGAAGTCGCTCGACGACGTCTCCGCCTCCCGCTCCCCCCTCGTGCTCTTCGGTGACGACATGCAGAGGCAACTCGCCGGTCTCAAGGCATTTTTACGCGAACACATGTACTTCCATCCCCGCGTGCTGCAGGCAAGCAAAGAAGGACAAAAGATCGTCACGCGCCTCTGCAACGCGCTGTTCGCCTCCCCCAACGACAAGGTTGCATCGCTCATGCAGAAGACGGAGTCGACCCTGCCGGAAGCAGTCAAAGATTACGTGGCGGGAATGACGGATGGATATGCGAGAATGACTAATGACACAATGACGCAATGAAGGAGCCTTTTTTGTTTCATGCATCATTCCTGTTGATCACTGGTCACTGCCTGCCCTTTCGTAGCTCCGCAGAGCGAAGGAGGGCGTCATTGGTCATTCTTCGACCGCTGCGTACATCTGTTCCCGGAACCTCGTCGCCGAGAATTGTTTCGCATGCTCCCGTATCCGCTCCGGCTGGAGCTTCATGTTCTCGAACCGCTTGATGGCGTCGCGGACCGAATCGACCGTCTGTGCTTCAAAGAACGTCCCCGTCACCCCGTCCTTCACCGTATCGAGCGCTCCGCCCTTGCCGTATGCGATCACCGGCGTGCCGCACGCCTGCGCTTCCAGCGGCACGATGCCCGCATCCTCAAGCGGCGCGAAGAGGAGTGCCTTCGACCGCGCGTAGAGACCGGGGAGGTCGGGTTCCGGCACGAAGCCGAGGAACGTCACCGTGGGCCCCGCAAGCGCGCGCAGGCGCTTTTCCTCCTGTCCCCGTCCGGCGATCGTCAGCGGAAGCTGCAGGGCATTCGCCGTCTCGATCAATACGTCGAATCGTTTGTACGGTACCAGCCTGCCCACCGCGAGGTACGATTTCCTCTCTCCCATCGGCAGCACCGGGATCCCGAAGAACCGGTCGTCGGCGGGCGGATGGATCACTGTCGCCTCGCGTCCGTAGATTGCCTCGATGCGGCGCTGCGTCTCGTGCGAGTTGGCAATGAAGCGGTCGACGCGCTTGGAAGTCGTCAGATCCCACCGGCGGATGTTCCGTAGGGCCGTCCGTATTGGACGGCGGAGCACTGCCGGCACGCGGAAATCATCCAGGTACTGCTGCTCCATTTCCCACGCGTAGCGCATGGGCGTGTGGCAGTAGCAGACATGGCGCGCTCCCGGCGGCGGAATGACGCCCTTGGCCACCGCGTGGGACGAGCTCAGAATCACGTCGTATCCGCTCAGATTGAGCGATTCGATTGCGCGCGGCATCAGCGGAAGCAGCGGCTGGTGTTTGCCGGTCATCCTGTACAGCGCCTGGAGTCCCGACGTGATGATTGTTTCATTATGCAGGGGGCCCAGGTTTTCTGGGCGGGCGACCGTTGTATACAGGGGCGTGAGCGGCCAGACTTTCAGGAATTCCGCGATGGCGTGTTCGGCGCCCCCGTAGGTCACGAGCCAGTCGGCGACGATTGCAAGCTTCACAGGGGAAGAATACAGATAGAAGAACACCGGGGAAGCCGCTTTTCAAGGTGTAAGTTTAAAGTTTAAAAGAAAGACAAAAGCTATAGGACAAAAAGTTTAAATCTTTTAATTTCAATCTTCGCTCTTCCCTTAAACTTTAAACTTACACCTTCTTCGCACAAGCCCGGATCCTCTATGATACCCTCCGTGCTTTTGAAACCTCGCCGCCGTCTTCCACGCAAATTCAACCGCAGAGTGTCGCCTGCCATGCGTTCGTTCGCGAAGCGCCGTCATAAACGAAATGGCCTCGGCTTCGCTGCAAAGATGCGCACCCGCATGCGCCGGCTCGCCCGCCTGGGTCCCGTCTGGAGCGCCCGCATCCGCCGGTGGTGGTTCCCCGTCGTCGCGGGGGTGCTGTGCATCGCCACGGGCATTGCGCTCTTCTCCCCGCTCTTCCAGGTGCGGCGCATCACCATCCAGCGCAGCCAGGGCCGCGTGGATGTCGCGAGAATCCAGCAGCAGACGGCGTCGTTGCTCGGACGTCGCATGCTCTTCCTCTCCTCTCGCGACGTGGAGGCGCTCGTGAAGGATGTGGTGCCCGATCTCCGGGATGTCAGTATCAGCAAGCAATACCCGTCGCGTCTTTTTTTGCGCATTACCGTGCAGCCGCTCATCGCCCGTCTTCAGTTGAGTGCGCCTGCTGGCCAGCAGGCATCCTCTTCGTCCGCTTCCGCGCAGCCGGCGCAGGCGCTGCCAACTGTCGTGAGCCAGGATTATCTGACGGAGAAGGGCCTCTATGTCGTCGCATCCGTTACGGGTTCCAGCAGCATCCTCCCCGTCATGAAGGTGGTGGATTGGGAGGTGAGGCCCGCGCCGGGGACGAGTCTTCTGAGCGAGGAATTCCTGACGAAGATGCAGGATGCAGAGCGGATCCTCCAGCAGGAGTTCGGGCAGAAGGTCACGGTGCGTACGGTCTATCTGCGCGCCAAAGAGTTCCATCTGAGCATCGCCCAGGGCAGCCTGTGGTTCGACGGCCAGGCGCCGCTCGACCAGCAAATTGCCCGCTACCGGATCTTCCTCCAGAGCGCGGGCTGGAAGCAGGCGTCACGGTACGTGGATCTGCGCTTGCAGGGGCGGGTGGTCTATCGGTAATCGGCCCATTCTGCAGCCAAAAAAACAGGATGATACGTGTTATTGACAATGATGTATTTTGCCATAAAAAATGCATTCAAACGCTTTCCATCCCCTGGGCCTCTCCCTACACTTGGTCAGATGTACAGCTCCGTCCTGTCGGTCTTGCTGATGGGCATGGTTCCGGTGCTCCACGATCCGGGCGCGGTAGCCGTTCCCATCGATGTGCTCCAGGTGGCGGCTCCCTCGCCGCTGGCCCAGGGGCTGCTTGAATCTATGCAGGGACTCCGCTCTGTCTCGGCGTCGGGTGTGGTGGTGCTTGATCTCCAGAGCGGGCAGCAGGTCTACGGTCGCAGCGAGCGGCTGCGTCACCCCATGGGCAGCCTTACCAAGCTTATGACGGCGCTGGTGATCATCGAGAACCACGCGCTCGGTGAGAAGGTCAAAGTGCCTGCCGACATCGGTACCGTGGAGGGGAGCAAAGTGAATCTTGCGCCCGGACGCAGGTATACCGTCGGTGATCTGCTTTCGGCGCTGTTGATTTCCTCTGCCAACGACGCTGCGGTGACGCTCGCGCGGTTCCACAGCGGATCCAGTGCCGCATTTGTGAAGCTCATGAATGAACGTGCCGCTTCGCTGGGGCTCAAGGACACCTCGTTTGCGAATGCCGCGGGCCTGGATGATCCCAAACAGTGGTCCACCCCGCGCGATATCGCTCTGTTGGCACTCTACGTTCAGCGCCAGAACGATCTTCGCGCACGGATGGCGCTGCCCACCGCCGTCATCAAAGACGATCTGGGTCGCACCACCACTCTCGTCCATACCCACGACCTGCTGCATGAATCGACGCCCGTCGTTGCCGGCAAAACGGGCACCACCGTGGCCGCGGGCGAATGCCTGCTCTCCATTATCCGCGAGGGAAGCCGCGAGTACGCGGTGGTCCTGCTTGGTTCGCGCAACCGCTATGCCGATATGCGTTCCATCCTCGCCGCCCTCAAGACGATTTTTGCGTAACGTCCCATGCGCACTCCCATCATCCACTGGCTGTCATTGCGCCTGCGCGTTCTCCTGGGTGCGGCTCTGCTTGCCGGTGCGCTCCTGCCGCCCTACGTGCCGGGCTACGCTCTGGGCGACGATGCAATCGAAGAAACGCCTCCCCCGCAGTTTCTCTTTGTCGAAGAAGGGTTTCTCATGAAGGCGTCGTCGGTGGGAGAGCAGGGCACGCGTCTGGCGTTCAGTGAAGGGCTCGTGCACACGGTGGAGGCAGGCGAAAGTTTGCAGAAGGTCGCCGACAAGTACGGCATCAACCTGCAGACGATCCGCTGGGCCAACGGTCTTGCCCAGAATGCCACTGTCACCCCTGGCCAGGAGCTCGTCATTCTTCCCGTCGATGGCGTGCTGCACACGGTGCGTCGCGGCGAAACGCTCAGTCGCATTGCTCAGCTCTACGAAGTGCCCGATGAAGTCATCAGTCGCCAGAACAAGCTCAAGGGGGGTTTCATCCTGGCAGGCGAGCAGCTCATTATCCCGGGCGGCAGGCCGGTGGTAGATTCGCCATCTGTCATCGCGTCCGTGAACCAGGCTCTGCGCTTCGCCGACAAGCTTCCGACGCGTGAAATTCAGATCGGCTCTACGCCCGTGCGCGTCGTCGTGCCCTCGGGAGGCGGCCGCGGCACGGCTCCGGCTGTGAGTGCGTCAATCACGCAGGGACTCCTGAATCCGCCCTGCGGCGAGACCTGCAAGATCACCCAGGGCTACCGCCCCGGCCACTATGCGCTCGACATGCAGGTGCGCGGCGGCACTACTATCTTCGCGGCCGAGGCCGGCACAGTCATTCGTGCCGATCTTGGCTACAACGGGGGCTATGGCAACGTCATCGAAATCGATCATGGCAACGGACTCACGACGCTGTATGCGCATAACAAGGAACTCTACGTGTCGGAGGGCGACAGGGTCGAGCGCGGCCAGCCCATCGCCTACATGGGCAACACCGGACGCGTCCACGGCCCCACGGGCATCCATGTGCACTTCGAGGTCGTGCAGCACGGTGTGAAGAAGGACCCCAGGCTGTATATCAAATAAGTTGTCATCCTGCCTGCCGGCCGTAGCCTTCTTCGGTGCGACTCAGAACAGGCTCCGGCGAAGGCTGGAGCATAGCGAAGGATATGGCAGTATTTGCTATAATTACAAAATTATGCTATAATAATACAAATGAATACAATCAACTGGTCTGCCCTCGGTAAGCGCTATCTGCGCGATCCTCAGCTGATGGGGCTCGTGTGTCTGTGGATCATCATCGGCGGCCTCTGCGTGTACCTGGCCGATGCGTTGGCGGGGGGGCTGTAAAGAAACCACCCGATTCGCGCTGTGTTTTTGGCGCGCAGATGTTTGCCAGATACCCGTCACGATGGTACTATCCGCCTGTTCCACGTTGATTCAGAGGAGCATAGTAAAAGATTCGGTGACGCTCCTTTCAAAATTGTGTGGACTCGTAGCTCAGCTGGTTAGAGCGCTTCCCTGTCACGGAAGAGGTCGCGGGTTCGAGTCCCGTCGGGTCCGCCATTAGAATGGACTTAATCGAACTTTAACGTTCGCAGTATAGATTTCGCCGTGTCGTCATTTGCTTCGTACACTGCGATGAAATTCATTTTTCCATTAGAGAAAATAATCGCCGTGCTTTTGCTATTTACAAGGTAGCCGCCCCGTACGTCCTGAAAACTTGAATCAAAGTTAAATGTATAAGCGGTCGAACTACTTACAACAGTTTGTTGCAACGCTCCTACCTGTTTATTTTTCATATTTGGATTCTCATCAAATTTGTTCTGTTCCCAAGTCAGTTTTGCAAATTCAGCAAGTGGCAGACGCATCTTTTCAGCTATTTTGGGGGATTGTTCCTGAAAATTATCAGCAGGCTCAGGATTGATTGTTAAGCCGCAGAAATTAATATCACCTGCTTCCGTGATTTCATCAGCAGATGATTCCATTTTTATAGGCTGACAATTTGATGGATGCTGAAGAGTGTACCCATAGGTCGTATTATGAAATTCTATCCAATCAGCAAGGTTAGTTGCCCGCGAAGATGTTGCGGCCATTTCTTCAATTTTCGCCTGTGGCTGTGGGCCTGTAGAACAGCCACCAAGAAAAGAAAGACTAATGACAAGAACAAAAAGATTTAGTCGAGGAATGGGTATGACTGGCATTCTATCGAGATGTCTCTGTGGCGAATAGGACAATTTTTTGCGTGATTTGAGATAGATCAATTTTCATCAGTTCTAACAGCATCCTCTCGATGCCGCCATTATTTGGCATGCTTCCACAAGCCCGTAATCATCCACAATCCGACTATCAAATGGCCAACGTTATGGCCGGAATTCCGGCCCTTTTCCTTGTACTCATGCAGGAGAGTCCGATACTGGCCGATAAGCCCAAACGAAAAAATCATCGGGACCTGTCCGACCACACCGCAGTGTGGGGGGATGGAAAACCTGCAGCCGGGGCAACGCGTACGGCGGCAGCCGCTGCGCTACATACTGGAAGGGGAAGCAGTGAGCGGCTGCTACAATGTCGGTCTTCATGCGCAAGATATTCGATGTCATCCGGGAGCAGGTCCTTGCCGAAATCGAGGCGCAGTGCCCGCATCCGTACCATAATCGCCGGCATACCGAAGACGTGGTCGCGCGGGTGCAGGACCTTCTGCCGCACGTCCGGCTCCCGCTCAGTGATGATGAAGTGGAACTCCTGCTGCTCGCCGCGCTCTTTCATGATTACGGCCACTCAGGGAAAGCGGACCGACGCATATCTGCTGTCCCGCGGAATGATCTCGGTAACGAGGAGTACGCGGCACTTGAGGCGGAGCGGCATCTCAGTGGAAAGCTGAAGCCGCAGGAAATCCGGATCGTGAAAAATCTCATCCTGGCCACCGCCGAGGGCCATGAGCCCGTCTCGGTTCCGGAGAAGCTCCTGGCGTTCGCCGATATCGCGGGATTCCTGGGCGGGTTCGATGCGTGGATGGAGGAGAGTCTGGGAGTCCTCCATGAAGCCCCGTCCGGAGATCGGCCTCCAGCCTTTGAAGAATGGATTGGCTTGCAGAAGGACTTCCTCGATTATTGCCACGACCTCATTGCAGCTCTTCGGCCCCACATTGAAGCCCGTCATGGCGACCTCCTGGAGGCTGCTTTGGAGAGGGTCCGGTCCGGTTTAGAGACGGACGGTGAGAAGTTCCAGTCTGGCTTTGAGATAGCCAATAAAAAATAGCCCAGAGGTCAGATTCAAGAAGGTTTTGACCCTTGACATAGTTAAGTAAGTTAACTAACTTATTCCCATGCCTCACAACGGTGTTCACATCGATGAACAAGTCTTCCTCCTCCTGGGGCAGACGTACGCGCAGGCGAAGAAGATGGCCGATCGGGAACTACGCAAGCTTGGCATCACGCATGCCGAGTATTCGCTCCTGCGGGTGCTCGAAAATTCACCGGGCATCACGGCAAGCGAGATGCGCGCCCGGCTCTCCGCTAGCGCGCCTGCTATTGCGCAGCTCATCAAAGTCATAGAATCGAAGGAATTGATCGTGCGTGCCGCCGATGCCGGCGACAGCCGCCGTCAGCTCGTGACGCTCACGAAACACGGCGCGACGCTCGTCCGCAAAGCGCGTGGCGATATCCAGAAAGCGCTCGAACGTGTCGGTGCCGATGCAGCGATGATGAAATCTCTCGTGACGAACCTGACAGAGCTATCGTTGACGCTTTCCTCCATCCGTACTTCGTAATCCGCTTTCCTCCCCCCTTCCGTATGGCGCAGACGCCCCCCTCCCCCACGCAGGAACACTGGAGCCGCATCAGCAGCGGCCTCACGCTGCTGCTGATTGCCGCGATCCTGATGCTTATTCCCATCGGATTCCTCAGCCTGGCCGTCATCGGCTTTCTCGGCGGCGGCGCAGCCCTGTTGGGGCTCATTGCATCGGTGATGCCGATCCTGCTGCTCGTGGGCATCATCAAAATCCGCAACGTGGCCTCCGAACTTGCTGGCGACTGGCAGCCCTCCGCGCCGCAGTATCTTCCGGATGCGCAGCGCCCCGTGCAGGAGCCTGTCCGGCAGTCGCAGGAAGAGTACCGGGTTCCCGGGTTCGGGCAGCAGGAACGGGAACGGCAGAAGCAGGAAGATCCCGTACGGAAGCCAAAAAAAGAACCTATCACCGTGCCGTCGCCCGCGTTACCCGCGATCGACTGGGAACAGTGGATCGGCAAGAAACTGCTCCAGAAAGTGGGCATCCTCATCGTCCTCATCGGCATGGTGGTCTTCCTCAAGTACTCGTTCGATAACCGGCTCATCGGCGAGTTGGGCCGCGTGTTCCTGAGCGCGGTTGCTGCCCTCGCACTCCTCGGCGCCGGCGAATGGTTTAACGGGAAATACCGCAACTGGTCGCAGGCATTCACGGGCGCGGGTCTGGTGCTCCTTTACTTCACTGTGTGGGTGGCCGACGTCTTCTACCGCCAGGAACTGTTGCTCAGTCACGGCCTGAGCCTCTCGCCCACGGTCGCCATGATCCTCTACTCGCTCATCACCGGCATCGGCGCGCTCGCGGCCATCCGCTACAAGGCGCAGATCATCGCGTGGTTCAGCATGATCGGCGGTTACCTCACTCCGTTCCTCCTCAGCTCCGCCAATACCGGCGCCACGGGTTTCACCATCTACCTGGCTATCCTCGCGGGCGGCCTGCTGCTGCTCGCCTGGCACCAGAAGTGGCCGTATCTGTCACTGGCCGCATTTGCCCTGACGCAATTCAGCCTCTTTGGCACCATCTATCATTCGCAGAGGGACATGGGGCCCCACGCGATCACCGATCTCCAGCAGGTCCTCATCGCCATCGGGTTCTTCATCCTCTTCGCATTCCCGCCGCTGCTCTCCCAGTTCAAACTCGGTCGCAGGGCAGAAGCCGATGACATCGCGCTCATCCTGCTCGATGGCCTTGCGGCATTCGTCGCCGTGGTCAACGCCACGGGCGGTTTCGGCGGGCAGTACGTGGGCCTGGTGTCGCTCATCCTCGCCGCGGTCTACATGGGCTTTTCAGCCCTCGCACTCACCCGGCGCTCCGAGGACGGTCTGCTCGTGAATACCTATTTGCTCTCGAGCATCGGGCTCGTCGCTCTCGCGCTCTTCGCGCAGATGAAAACCGGGTGGGTCGCTGCGGGCTGGGCGCCGTACTCGGTGCTTCTGATGGCGGTCGCGATCACGCTCAGGCGCCGCAGCGTCTTCCAGTGCGCGCTGGCCGTGCTCGCCGGGTCCATCCTGTTTTTGGCGGCGAACCTGCCCATGTTCGATCCGCAGGTGGAAGCCATTTGGCACCCCTTTACGTCGCACTGGGCGTTGCTCAGCTACGTCGTCTTCCCCTGCCTCCTGGCCTGGGTCATCGGGACGAAAAAAGTGCCCAAAGAGCTGATGCCGTCCGATGATTTCTCGAAGCAGTTCACGCCGGGCATCCACCTGCTCATCGCCCTGGTCGTCTTCGCGGCTGTCACGTTCGAAGCCACCGGCCTCCAGTGGGTCATTACATTGCCGCTCGCGTTCTCGTACCTTGCGTTCGCCGTGGGCGCGGTTCTGCTCTTCGCCTGGACGGGCGTCACCGTGTGGTTCCTCGCAGCGGTCGCGGCGCAGGCGCTCGTGCTGCTCTTCACGTTCGGATTGGGCGATACCTCCGGCATGGTCAGTCCCCTCTTGCAGGGCCCCTCCGTGCTGCCCTTCCTGCACCCGTGGGGTGCCGTCTCGGTCCTCTCCTTCTTCGCAACCCTGGGGCTGCTCTACGCAGTCGTGAGCAGGGCGGGGCACATTGTGAACTCGGCGCACACGCGCGCGCTCATGATCACGATCGCCTGCGTGCAGGTGTGGATGCACGTGACGGTCGAAATCCAGCATATGCAGATGATCCACGGCTGGACGCCGCTCCTCACGCACCGCATCCTCAGCGCCTGGTGGATCCTCTTCTCCGTGCCATTCTTCGCGTTGGCCCTCCGGTGGAAACACGATGTCCTCCTCAAGGCCGCCATCATCGCGCTGGCCGTTCCGCTCCTCAAAGACCTGCACCTGCTCAGCGTGCATCAGGCGGGCCTGTACGAAGTCGCCCTCTGGACGGCCATCCCGCTCGTGCTCGTCACCCTCGCGTCCGAGTGGAAGATCGGGACCCTGCTCAAGGCCGGGAGCGTCATGCTCGTGCT
This sequence comes from uncultured Candidatus Peribacteria bacterium, assembly GCA_964436765.1. Taxonomy (GTDB): domain Bacteria; phylum Patescibacteriota; class Gracilibacteria; order Peribacterales; family Peribacteraceae; genus CAYTEH01. Next base: position 44,837 of record CAYTEH010000006.1, on the reverse strand, counting down.
CACCATGATCGCCGACATGCTCCAGACGGTCGCCAGTTCCGCCGGCATCCTCCAGACCGTCTGGTGGGCGGTAGCGGGCCTCATCGTCATCTCCATCGGTTTCCTCAAGCGCGAGCAGCTGCTCCGACGCATCGCCATGGGCATCTTCGCCGCTACGGTGGTGAAGCTCCTCATCTTCGACTTCGCCACCCTCTCCACTGGTGTGCGCATCGGGGCCTCCATCCTCACGGGCCTGCTCCTCATTGGCGCCTCCTACCTGTACCAGCGGTTTGATGCCGAACTGGCGAAATCCAATCGTTGATCCGTGCAGTAGGGGTCGTTCGCGTACGACCCCTACAACCGTCACATTCCCCTTCCTGCCATGACTCACCTCCCCCGCCCCCTCATCGCCACGCTGGCCCTTACGGCCGCGCTCACGATGCCTCTCGTGTCATTAGCCCAGGGCTTCATCACCGTCCGCCAGATCCAGCTTCCCTCCCTCGCTAAGCGCACGCAGGCCATGGTGACGCTCGATACCGACATCCTCCATCAGGATCCCCAGGAACTCCTGGTGTTGAACAGTGCCAACGTCGCCGTGCCCACCGACCTCCTCCAAGACGAAATCAACCTGATGCCCCGGGCGGTCTTCGATACGAGCCCGCAGGCCGCCGATACCGTTCCAAAGACGTCCATCGGAGCCCTCCATGACGGGGACTACTCCACGTACTTCCAGCCTGTCACGGGTCGTGAACACCTGATTCTGTTCCATTTCACGGAGCCCGTCGCACCGACATCCCTTCTGTTAGATACTTCTGACGCCAGCATTGATTCTGTGCGCGTTCGGCTAGGCTCCAGCCCCTCCTCCCTGAAGGATGCCACGGAGGGCTCCGCGGTGGGGCGCAGCATCACGCTCTCGGGCGAACAGGGCCGGTATGTCGAAGTGCGCATCCGCCTGAGCCAGGGCGTTTTGCGCATTGCCGAACTCCAGCTGCTCTCCTCCCGCAAGCGGGTCGTCTTCACGGCCCTTCCGCGCGAACAGTATCGTCTTCTGTATGGCGCCCTGCCGCCCATCACGGTGGTCCCCCCCTATATGCGGGATGAGCTTACCGACACCGTTACAGAAGCCCTCCTTGGTCCGCCGGAGAACATCACTCTTGCAGAGCGCACCGATTTTGACGGTATCCCCGATGCCAAGGATAACTGCCCTGTCGCTTACAACCCCGAGCAGCTGGATGATGATGAAGACAAGGTCGGGGACGCCTGCGACAACTGCCTGGGGCTCGATAACCCCGAACAGGATCCGTCCGTGTGCGCCGACGATGACCATGATGGAGTCTGGAACGGGCGCGATAACTGCCCGAAGCGTTCCAACGCGGGCCAGGCAGATGAGGACCAGGACGGGGTCGGCAACCTGTGCGATACCAGTGACGACCGCTGGAGCGAGCAGCGTCCCTGGTTGCTCTGGGCCGGCATCGCAGTCGTCATCGTCGCCATCACGGGTCTTGGGACTCTCGTGCTCATGAGGGCTCCGAAGGAGTAATTCCTCTCCCCCTAACCCCCTCTCCACGGGAGAGGCGGGCATTGTTCATATGCACCAGGCAGGTTTCCCCTTCCTCCCATCCTTCGATCCCACTCAGGATAAATTCCGGAAGGGGTCGGGGGATGGAGGAAGACGCCATGGAGACCTCCATGGCGCAAGCGTATTTCCAAGGTTGAATCTTCACGGAGGCATCCGCGGAGGCTACCGTGGAGCCCTATGACCACCCCCACAGCCACCTTTCTTACCATTGCCGAGGCCGTACAAAAAACCGGCCGCTCCCCTTCTACGGTTCGCCGTCTCATCAAGCAGATCGCGGAGGCCGCTGCGCACCCCGACCGCGGTGCCATTGAACCGAGTGTGAAGCAGGTGGATGTCTTCAAAAAGAAGGGTGAGAACTTCACGTGGAAAATCCGTGAGGACGTCCTCATGAAGAATTTTGAGAGAGCCCAGTTGCAAGAGCAAAAGTTCAAGACGGGAGCGAACACGGACGTGCTCCAGATCCTGCGTCGGGAATTGGAACTCAAAAACACGCAGATCGAGAAGCAGTTCGAGGTGATCCAGTCTCTCAACGAACGTCTCCGCGAGGGAAACATCCTCATGGGTTCCCTGCAGCAGCGGCTCGCCTTGCCCGAAGCGCAATCCCCGGCTGCATCCACTGTCGATGTTGCCTCCAAGCAGCCTTCCACGGAGGCTGAGCAGGCACCCTCCGTGAAGCCCGCACATCAGACGACATCCACGCCGTCCACGAAGGCATCCAAGAAGCCTGCCCAGCATAGCCCCGCGGGCGACGTTGGGGACTCCGTGAAGACTCCAAAGAAGGGGATCCTTCGCTGGCTTCTTCAGTAAGTCCTCCGTAGCGATTTTACGCGCGTGCGAAGCTGATAGTGATCGTGTCCTGCGTCGTGGTCCGTTCGAGCCGGATACCGACATCTGCAAGGGTTTTGGATATGGTCTCCAGGAAGTTATTCATATTTCCTTTCTCGATTGCGCTCCACTGGTCTGTCGAGAACTCGATGCGGTGACTGAATCCTTCGCCGTCCCGTGAGCTCTCGGTGCCGATCACGTGGTTATAAATGCGGTCACGGATATTCTCGGCGACGGGGATATCGCGCTGCATATCGTTTTCACGAGGCCTGCGCGCCAGGCCGCCCAAAGCCCTGCTGAAGCCATTGTCGAGGGCTGTCCGCCCGGCCCGTGTCAGGTCGGGTCTTTCGGACGGGCGCGGTGCCGGTGCGGGAGCCGGAGCGGGCGTAGGTGCGGGTGCGGGTGCCGGAGTAGGTGAGGGCCTGATCGGTCTCTGGCGTGGCGGACGGGGCGTGGGCCTCGGTGCCGGTGAAGCGGGTATCGGATCCGGAAGACGAGGTGCGGGGCTGGGCGGGGCGACGGGATCCGGCACCGATGCCGAGGGGCCCAACTGTTCGTAACCGCCGGGCACATAACCGATGTTCCAGTTCCAGGCGGGACCCTCGTACACGCGGCCTTTCATCGGCTCTCTGCCGGCCTTCACATCGGCCTCCTCTTTAGCGTCGAGTTCCGTGTTTTTGCTCCTGCACCAGTTGATCTTGAATTGCAGGATGTCACCCATCGACGGCGGGCGGGGCTGCGGCCGGCCGCGAACCAACGGGGCGTTCCGGAGGTGGTTGTGATAGAACTGCTGGAAGTCACTATTGTATTCCTGCATCACTGCCACCAGGGCTTCCTTGTCCTTGTTCACGTCCACGTATGTTTCGCCTTTCTGGGCATCGAAGTTCGTCTGGTTATCCAGCCCCACGCCCGCCCTCCACTTGAGGCCCTGCCCTTCCCATTCCCGGTTGATATCGTCGCAAAACGACTGCTTAAAGGCACGCACGCGCGCCTTGAGCGCTTCCTGGGCTTTGGTTTCCTCCTCGTTCTGGGGCGTGGCGTTCAGGAGCAGATAGAGCGCCATGTTTGCATTGACGATATTGGGACCGAAATGCTGCAGTTGAAAGAGGGGAGTCAGGCTGCCGGTCGCCCT
>CAYTEH010000006.1:28749-41222 GCA_964436765.1 uncultured Candidatus Peribacteria bacterium | reverse complement strand
CGGGCATTGCGTTCGTACTGGCTGATATCGGACTGGAGCAGCGTCATATAGGCGTCCATTTCCTTCCGGTATTCCTCCATGGCGCGCTTGTAGCGTTCCTGGCGGGCTTCATGCTGCTCGGGGGTCTCGTCCTTATATTTCGTCTCCAGCGTCGGGAGCATCTTCGTTGTGAGTTCGGGTTCGATCTTCCCCATGATGCGGTCAAAAATTTCACCGCTTTCTGGGATCTGCGGCGGCTCGGGCAGCACCGGGCTGAACGCCGAGAAGACCAGAGTGCCGGTATACGGGTTCGTGACGGGGTCGGGCATGGATGTGGGTGTATCGAATCATTATAGCAAAAAAACGGATTCTCCGGTAGAAGAAAATAGCGTTGCCTGCTGCGGTGAGGTCCTTTACGTGCTGACGAGTCTGAACCGCAGCGCGCCTTGTTCGAAAGAATGTGTTCTTCCCTGCGCTGCGTCCAGTGCCATGGCCGAGAGCTGTGCGGGGGTAAAATTCAGGTTGCGGTAGCCCTGTTCATTGTTGTAGTGATGCGACAGGAGGTACATGCCGTTATTGACCGCCCGCTGTTGTGTTTGCACGATGCCCCAGGTGCCGCCTTCCGGGTTCTGAGGATCCAGGGCTGTCTGCACTTCCAGATGCCAGTCCCTGCCATCGACGGTCATGATATCGGGCCCGCGGTTCAGGTTGATGCGCACGGTGTGCTCGGCGGGAGGGTTTCCAGCTGCCATCGTGAATGTCCGCTCGTCGTCCCTTGCGTTCAAATCGGCATTTTGCATTATTTTTTCCACGACTTGTGTTGCCGTAGCCGTCTGATCCTTTCGGATCTCTTCCCCTCTCGTTTTGAAGACGGTTTCGTAGCGGGCTTCGGCATCTCGAATGTCGTTGTCGACGCGGTCCAGTTCCGCCTGCACGTTGTCGGTATAGACGGGGCTGACCGTGTTAAAGGCCTCATTCACGCGCCGGCGTTCGTTCCCGAGGGACTCGATGACTGATATCTGGCTTGCGAGAGCCGAGGCATTATTGCCGGTTTTGAGATGGTTTTCTGCAGCTTCCTGGTGCCCGCGCGTCGTGTCGCGCAAGGCCTGAAGCTCCGTTGCGTACGTCCTGTATTCGTTGTCGTTGCCGCGGAAGACGTTCACGGCCATCAGGGCGCGGTCCCACGACACAGCGTGGCTATGCGGGGCCGTGATCGTGCCGCTCAACGCTGGTGAGATGCCTGCGGTGCGCAGGATATTGCTGACGCGCGCGTTCTGGCCCGGACGGGGCGTAAAACGGAGGACAATGTTGTTTTCGACCTCGGAGGGGACGATGGCAATGTCCACGAGGCGATCCTGGCGTGCCTGGAATTCGTTCACCAAGTCCTGCAGTACATCGGCACGCTGTTCAGCAGGCGTTTGCAGCCGGGCATCCAGGTCAGCAATCGGTTCGGCGCCCTCGGCGGTCGTCCGCGTGCGGATTTCCTCGGCGTGACGGACCAGGTCCTCTTTCGCTTTGGCTTCCGCTTCGGCTTTTGCTTTCGCCTCGTCCGCTTTGTTTTTCTCTTCTACTTCTTTTTCCGTTTGTTCTTTGGTCTGACCTTCTTTGGCTTGGGCCTCCTTTACGCGCCCTTCCTTGGCCACTCCTTCTTTGCCACGCTGTTCCGCGTCCTCACTGCCTTTCGCCTTGGCCTGAGCCTCAGTCTCTCCTTGGGTTTTCGCCTGCACCTGGGGGCCCTCCGCGGGCCGCGGCTGGAGCCTGCCTGCCACAGAGCGGCCGCCGGGCACCCACGCGATAGTGGGGCTCCAGGCAAGACCAGCATAGAAACGCCCATCGGCGGGACGGACACCCTGTTTGGTGGCTTCCTGTTCCTGCTTATCGAGCTCTGCGTTCTTCTTGTTGCACCAGTCGATCTTGAAATTGAACATGTCGACCATGGTCGGCGGGCGCGCGGGCCGTCCGGGCTGTGCCTGCGTCCGTTCCTGGTAGAACTTCTGGAGCGCCTGGTTGTATTCACGGAGACCTCCCTCGATCACTTGCTGATCGGGGCGGATGTCCCTGTACTCCTGCCCTTTCTGCGCGTCGAAGTTGGCGTTCGTGTCCAGGCCCGGGCCCGCGGTCCAATCGACCCTATCATTTCGCCACTGCTTGTTGATCTGCTCGCAAATCCTTACCTTCCAGCTCCGCACGCGCGCCTGCAGGGCAGTATCCGTCTGCAGGGCTTTGTTCAGCCGTTCGAAGGCCAGTTTTGTCGGGCCGTTGGGATCCTGTGGATCGCGGCTTTCGTTGGGTCGCGCGAAATGCCGGGCGGGATCATTGCCTACGAATTCGGTGGTGAATGCCTGCTGGTACAGGCGCTCCGCCTGCTGGAACGGTCCCCAGTGCGCGTTGTTGTTGATTTCCTTCTGCGACCGCTGCACCGCTACATGCATTTTGTCCGTCTGTTCCGAGACGCTGCGAAGCTCCTGACCGGCCGTGGTTTCGGCGCCCAGGTTCGGGTTATGGATCTGCTCATACTGCTGTGCCTGCGGGCCTTCTGCTCCGTTGGGTGGCATACGATGTGTGTGGGTTTCGAACCAGCATAGCAGAAAAGCGCTTTCTGCGGAAGAGGCGCACGAGAGGAGGGGATTTACAGTGCGGGCTTTTTGGTATGCCAATCGGTCGCCTGCTCGTAGGCATACGCGGCATGCAGGATGCGGCCTTCCTCCCACTGCGGGCCCATGATCTGGAGGCCGATGGGCAAACCTTTGCCGCTGAAGCCGCAGGGGACGCTGAGGCCCGGGATGCCCGCCATCACGGCGCCATCCATGAAAGCATCCTCCAGGTACATTGCCACGGGGTCATCGGCATGCGCGCCGACGGTGAAGGCTGGGGTGGGGGACACGGGTGAGATGACGATGTCGACCGTCTTCCAGGCTTCTGTGAAGTCCTGCCCGATGAGCGTGCGTACCTTCTGTGCCTGGCGGTAGTAGGCGTCGAAGTAGCCTGCCGAGAGGGCATACGTGCCTATCATGATGCGGCGCTTCACTTCGGGCCCGAAGCCTTCGCTGCGGACGGTTTCATAGTGCTCCAGGAGCGTGTCCGGTTTCTTCGATGCCTCATGGCCGAACCGGATGCCGTCGTAGCGGGCCATGTTCGAGCTCACCTCGCACGGGCACAGCACGTAGTAGGTGGCCAGCGCGTATTTGGTGTGCGGCAGGCTGATGGGCACAAGCGTTGCGCCCAGGCCCTTCATCACCGTCGCGGCGTCCTTCACGGAGGACTCCACTTCTTTGTCCATGCCTTCGATGAAGTACTCTGCGGGGATCCCCACGCGCATGCCTTTCATGTCCTTCTTGAGCATCGACCTGTAGTCGGGGACGGGCTTTTTGGAGGTGGTCCCGTCATGCGGGTCGTACCCGGAGATCGCCTGGAGGACGATGGCGGTGTCCTCCACGGTCTTGCAGATGGGGCCGATGGTATCGAGAGAGCTGGCCATGCTCATCACGCCATAGCGGCTGGTGCGTCCGTAGGTGACGCGGAGGCCCACCGTGGAGCAGTACCCGGCCGGCTGTCGGATGGAGCCACCCGTATCCGTCGCCAATCCGAAAAAGGCTTCATCGGCGGCTACTCCGGCTGCAGAACCGCCCGAGGAGCCCCCTGCGACGCGGGTGGTATCCCAGGGGTTCCTGGTGACGCCATAGCAGGAGGTTTCCGTGGAGGCTCCCATGGTGAACTCGTCGGTGTTGCTCTTGGCCAGGCTGATGGCCCCCGCGGCCTTCAGGCGCTTCACGGTCGTGCAGTCGTATGGAGGGATGTAGTTCTTTTTGCGCAGGATGTTGGAGCACGCGGTGGTGGGGACCCCCTCCTCGCAGTAGACGTCTTTGGTGAGGTAGGGGATGCCGGCGAGCGGGTGATCAAACGTTCCCGAAGCATCCAGCTTCTTGGCTTCAGCCAGGGCTCTCTCAAAATTCCTGTACACGATTGCGTTCAAGCGGCTATCCACGGCCTCAATCCGGGCGATGCACTCCTGCACGAGTTCAGCGGAGCTCACATCGCGTGAAGCGAGCTTTGCATGTGCGTCGGTGATGGTGAGTGAGTGGAGCATAGGGCGATGGTATTCATTTACTCGTTTTTCGTTTCTCGTTCCGAAACCAAAAACGAAAAACCAGCAAACTAGAAACTATCCGTGCGCCGACGGCGTCATAATCTGGTGATCACTGATGGGCAGGGGGCTGGTTGCCAGCAAGTCATCCGGCGTCGCGCGCGTCTCCACCACGTCGTCCCGGAACGAGTTCGTCTGGCCGGTGACCTGCGCCGTGGGTTCGACGTTCTTCGTATCGACTTCTCCGAGCATGTCCACGTAGTTCAGGATGCTCGTGAGTTCGGTGGTGAACTTCTCCACTTCGGCGTCGCTCAGGCGCAGGCGCGCGAGCTTGGCGATGTGCCGGACTTGTTCGTGGGTGAGGGAGGGCATGTACGAGAGATCATAGAAATACTGGCTCATGACTGGAAGGAGAAAGGTACTTGCAAAAAATATAAAAAGTAGTATAATATTATGTAATACCCACACACTTCCTATGTCTGCATCCAAGAATACAGGTCGTGATATTTCCGAACAGCAGGACGCTGAGGGCGCCGATATCAAGCGTCAAGGCGAGGCGATTGAGGTACAGATACTCGGACTCCTGCAGGCCCTGCAGGATGCAAAAGGCAAAAACGGAACAGTCCCGGCAGCCGCGGCGAAGGTGCTGGAAAACATTCGTGCTGGACTGGAGCTGCTGAATTCCGCAGTGGAAGGGGACGCTCCCTCGAAGGAAGTCCATTTTGTGAAAGCAGCGGCGCATGCACTTCTCAATCACAACCCTTCGGAACCCGTGCCTGATAAAGTGAATTATGAATTTCAACCCGCTACAGAGGAGTCGGAATCTGCTGAGCTGACGGAGAAGGAAATCGATGCGTGGGATGCCCAGGTACAGCAGGGCGTGGAGAGCCTGGGCAATGTGCCCGCCTGCGTTCAGAATATGGTCGATCCGGGTAGGCGCAATGCTGATGCGTACAGCAGATTGCAGACCGGTGCATACGAGCTCGCCGAAAAGAGCGGAGTGCTGCCGTTTATTTTGTGCGGCGGGCAGATGAATCAGGGGGAAACCCAGCGCAATGACCTCCGGTTGTTGCTGATCTCATCCATCACCATGGCCTCCGATCTGCTTGCTGACGTAAGGGGTCTGCGCGGGGGTAAACGCCTGCATGACGGCTTCATGCACGACAAAGCCGGCTATGCGGCTGCACGCAATCTCTCCAATGCCATCACACAGTTGTATCCGGTTTTGGAGGAGTTGGGTATTCCGCAGGCGCAGTGCGCGTCCCTGAAAGAAATGTGCGACGAGGCCGCGACCGTAAAGTTGATGATCTCCATGGAGGAAAAAAGTGCGATCATCAAAGGCGGCCTGAAGGCCAATGATTTCAGTGGCAGCTCCGATGCGCGCAGGCGCAGGCTTGCTTAATGTTTCCACGCACGCGCATCCACAAACCTCTGCAGGCGCATGATATCGGTATCCACCAGCGTCAGCAGCCATTCCTGCAATTGCCGTTTTGATTCGCGCATGAGGAGCGCTATATCCGGCGCACCGCCGAGTGTCTCCACTTCGAGTGCCTTGTTTTTCACCTCCTCCATGTCGGCGCGCGTCTCCGGGAAGGCGGCCAGGCACTCATCCAGGCTTTCGGGATTGTTGAGGATGTCTGCGAGATCGATACGCATATCGAGTGTCGTGTTGCGGTGGTGCAGGTGCGTGGGCAGATGTTTCGCCAGTAATTCCCGCGTGTAAGCGAAACGGGTGGGCACGCGGAAGATTTCCCGTGCATCATCCTTCGTGTGCCGGAGCACGATAGCAAGGCTTTCCATGGGGTCCCCGGGTTTCACCTGGGCCTCCAAGGTCTGGATGCCCGTGATGTCCCGGAGCCATGCGGTGTATTGTGCTTCGCTGTGGTTAGCCATAGGAGGCATGCTATTGTATGCGAGAATCGCGTTCCCTCCAACTCCCAACAGATGTCTCTCCTCCGCCTCAAAGGCCGCAAAATCTGCGACCGTGTCCTCCGCCAGGGGCGCGTCTGGAAAGGGCGCAACATGAACGTCCGCTGGCTCGAGGGTCACCCGCGCCACCCGTCGGCCCGCCCATCTGCGCCGGGGCTCTACACGGGAACAGTGGCCAGCACGAAGCTCGATAAGTCGGCGGTCAAACGGAACAGGATGCGGCGGCGCTGCCGCGAGGCCTTCCGGCTCACTGCGGGTGCGATGGAGATTCCGTCGGCTTTGCAATTGTTGATCGCGCCGCGTTCGTCTAGTCTTAGTTGCCCGTTTGCCGAGCTCGAAGCCGACGCGCGGGCTTTCCTCACCACTGTTGCCCATGGCACCCGAAAAAAAGCGCAGTAATTTTCTTCAGTTCGTCCTCATCTTCGCGGTCGTATACCTGGGCAGCCAGTTTGCGCTGAAGCAGTTCTTCCCCGACCAGTTCGGGGGCACGCCGCCCGCGCAGACGCTGACGGTGAAGATGGTGTCGTCCTCGGTGAGCATCGGCAACACGCCGGAGGTGAAAATCGAGAACAAGCTGGGGGCGAGCGGCGCCATTGTGACGCTGCAGGGTCGCTGCCCGCAGGCACCGCTTGATATCGCCAGGGTGGAGCAGGGGAGCAGCGGAGAACAGCTGACGCCTCTCCGTGCATCGGGAGCCGTTGTGGGGTGCGATCAGATCGAGGTGCAGAACATCAAGCCGGGTGAAAGCCTCACAATTTCCCTGGCCCCATGGAAAGACCAGTTCTTCAGCACCACCGGGACGTATCAGGTGAGCCTGCCCCAGGGTGCGGTCCAGGCATCCTCCGGCGCGGTATTGAGCGCACGTTTCACCATCGGCGAGCCGGGTATCGTGACGAAGATTTTCCGCACCTTCATCACGGCACCGCTTCTCAATGCCCTCGTATTCATCGCATCCATCCTGCCCGGACACAACCTGGGATTGGCCATCATCCTCCTCACGATCCTCGTCAAACTGATTCTCTTCATCCCCACGCAGCACGCGATGGAGGGGCAGAAGAAAATGCAGATGCTCCAGCCGAAGCTGGATGCTCTCAAGAAGAAATATCCGGACGATGCAAAGAAGGTCCAGGAAGAGACGATGAAACTGTGGGCCGAACATAAGATCAACCCGTTCCAGAGCTGCCTGCCTACGCTCATCCAGTTTCCGATTCTGATCGGTCTGTTCTACGTCATTCGCGACGGGTCGCACCTGGAGGCGTCCACGCACCTGCTGTACCCCATGTACAAGAGCATCGATTGGACCTTCGGCACGAACTTCCTGGGGCTCAATCTTCTTGCGCACCCGTACATCAACTGGAACGCGGGCCTGAACTTCCTCGGGCTCGATTTCTCGCAGCCGGCGCTGTACGTCTTGCCGCCGCTGCTCGTGGTGATGCAGTTCCTGCAGATGAAGCTGGCGTTCGCTATTCAGAAGCGTAAGTCGCACAAGAAGCAGGATGTCATCGATGTGCCCGCGAAAGACGGCAAGAAGGAAAAAGAGCCCCTCGATCCGCAGAAGATGCAGCAGATGGTGATGCTCTACGCGCTGCCGCTTATGATCGGTTTCTTCGCCTTCCAGTTCCCCGCCGCCGTCTCGCTCTACTGGGGCATCAGCACGCTGTTCGGGATCGGGCAGCAGATCTTGGTAAACCGCGAACACCTGAGTGTTCGCGCTTCCTGAGCCTGCCCTGAGCAAGCGAAGCGAGACGAAGGGTGAACCGCGAACATTTGCGCGTGTAATGGGTCATGGTTCGAGGCGACGCTGCGGCGTCGCTCCTCACCATGACAAAGCGCTGATTGTGCACAGGCTCGAGGCGCTGCGGCGCACCTCGCCTGTATGTACGCATGAGGACGGCGAGGTGCCCCGCACCTTTCGCCCCTCGGCCTAGCTCGGGACAAGCTCCAGGTGTCGGGGCGTCTCGAACCATGACGCTCAGCCACGCCCCGTAACTTCCTTGCGCAAGACACGCCTGGAGCGTCCCGGTCATACGTCTGCTGTCACAATCTGACCGTCCGCATTCATCAGCTGCTCGTCGGATACCGGCCAACGTTGATGCGCTCCAAAATCCTCGAAATCCCTGAATGGATCTCCCATGTGTTGCAGCAGCAGCCAAGCATCGTGCTGTGTGCGTAGTTGTAAGGCAGACAGACGCAGATCAAACCGTACCCGTTGCGACGCGATGTCGGGAAACATGACTGTTTTACCATCCACCACGTTTTGCATGAAATTGGGTAGGTGCTCTATCGAAAGGTTTGTAGCCTGCTTCAGCGGCTCCATGGTCGCCAGCAGGGCATCGGGGATCGGCCAGTCTTTCTGCCATGTGATTGCTACGGCACCATCCCGCGAGAAGGGTGGCGTCAATTGGGCAAACGTTTCGCTCACCCACAGATCCAGCGGACGCCCACCTCGTTTGTTTCGTATCTGCTTGGCGAGTTCGATATAGATGTTTCTTTCAGTCACGTCCGCAAATGCTATTTCCGCTTTGAGCCTGTTGTTGCTTCCCGTCAGTTCTTTCAAGACATGCCCGGCTCGCAGGCGTGCAGGTGTCCGCATTTCGTATCCGCGCATGGTGCCCCTGCAATTCTTTCTGGCTGCGGCTACAAAGCCTGCGATCGTCGTGATTCCCGTACCCGCCCCCAGATCCACGCCCAAAAACCAGTCATTTTCTTGTGTGGCGATCGGTGAAAATGCCAGCTCTTTAAACATCGTTGCAGTCGGCCGGATGTCCATCAGCGCTCCCACGCTGGCACCGTCGATCTCATTCGCAGCATAGCCCGTCATGTGTTTTTTAATCCGATCTGGCAGACGCTCGTATGCTGCAGAGGAACGCTCTCTGTCTTCGGGAGTTCGGCCTACGGCACAAAAGTCTCCCATGATACGGAGTTCGTCTAGCGACGCATTAAACAGATAGTGGGACAAGTACCGTACGACGAACGATATGGTTGCCTCATCGATCCCGGGACTCTCTGCGTTCTCAAACGACTGAGGATCACACAATTCCTTCAGTGCGGCCGCCGCCGGCTGTTGCCAGTTCACGTATTCCTCAAGTCTTTTCATAAGTGCAGCACTTTGCACTATTTTTGCATCTTCGTCAAAGTCCCCTTCACGCCACCGTCACCTCCTTGCACAGATATACATCCTGGATCGCATTCAGGATCTCGATGCCCTCTTCCATCGGTTTCTGGAACGCCTTGCGACCGGAGATAAGCCCCGCCCCGCCCGCGCGCTTATTGATGACGGCCGTCATCACTGCCTGCTGCAGGTCGTTTTCGCCGCTGGCCCCGCCGCTATTGATGAGCCCGATGCGGCCCATGTAGCAGTTGGCCACCTGGTAGCGGGTCAAATCGATGGGGTTATCCGTTGTCAGCTTCTCGTACACACGCTTGTCGGTCTTGCCGTACGAGGACTCCTGCCCGAGGGCCAGGAAGCCGCCGTTATTTTCGGGGAGCTTCTGCTTGATGATGTCGGCTTCCAGCGTCACGCCCAGGTGGTTGGCCTGGCCCGTGAGGTCTGCGGAGACGTGATAGTCCTTGTCTTTTTTGAACGACGAGCTCCGCAGGTAGCACCAGAGCACCGTGAACATCCCCAGCTTGTGCGCCTCAGCGAAGGCCTTGCTCACCTCCACGATCTGCCGCGTGGATTCCGGCGAGCCGAAGTAGATGGTGGCGCCTACGCCCGCGGCGCCCATGTCTTTGGCCTGCTGGGCGCTGGCAAACATCACCTGGTCGAACTTGTTGGGGTAGGTGAGGAGTTCGTTATGGTTCAATTTGACGATAAAAGGGATCTTGGCTGCGTATTTCTTACTCATAAGCCCCAAGACACCCAAAGTGGACGCAACCGCGTTGCAGCCCCCTTGGATGGCCAATTTGACGATGTTCTCGGGGTCGAAGTACATGGGGTTCTTCGCAAAGGACGCTCCGGCGCTGTGCTCGATGCCTTGGTCCACCGGGAGAATCGACAAATACCCCGTCCCCTTGAGCCTGCCGTGGTTATAGAGTGACTTCAGGTTGCTGATCACCTTGGGCGACCGGTCGGATGCCGCAAACACCTCCTGGATTTTTTTCATGCTCGGGATGTGCAGCTTCGATCGATCGATCGTCTTGCACTGGTGATCCAGCAACGAGGCGTTCGAACCGAGCAGCTTGCGGATGTCTTGGTATTTCATGGGAAGAGCAGGGGAGAAGTGGCTCCAGCCTACCATTCCTTCGTGCATTACTGCCAGAGGTCGGTAAATGTCGCTCTTTTTTCCACCATGATTTTCTGTGCACACCGGAACACAAATTCTTTGGCAAGCGCGTCCTGATCGGCATATTTGGTCTTCAGTTCAAGGTTTCCTACCTGGCAATAGCTGGGGAATGAGGAGAGAAACTGCGTGTCTTTCTGTATGTCCTTCCTCATATCCAATTCCCTGTGGGCACTGCGCAATGTCCCCTCGCTTACACCCATTTTTTTGAGTGTGTCGATAAGGGCGGTATTACCAAGGACGCGCTCTATCCGCTCATGGGTTTCCTCTACCGTCAGTGTTGCGAAATCCGGCACCTCCTCGGAGGAGTTCACCATGCCCGCCCAACTGAGGACTGTAGGAATTTGATATCCAGATCCATTCGAGAGTTGAGCTACAAAATTATTGAACCCCACTTTGCCCGCGAACGAAACACCCTGCGCCTGTATTGCGTCAAAAAAAGCATCGTGCGTCTCGGCGGTGCCGATCACGCTGGCAGCGATGCGGTTGGCCCGGTCTTCCCAGCTTTCTGCCGAATTTTCAATGGAGTCCTGCATATGCATACACTGTATCCAGCTTGTGCATTTGACGCAATAACAAAGTATGTTATTGCATGGAATGTGCAATAGATGTACAATACGAAGGTCCTGACGAAATCGGCCTTGGATGGGTCGATCAGGACAGAACTTCCTTATGATGAGGAGTTTCTATGGAACCAACCCGTTCCACCGCCCCCGCGGCGGCATTCCGCCGGTTCGAGACGATGATCGTCCTCCTTCGGAAACGCGGGGTCTCGGAGAAAGCAATCGACGCTTTCATCCGTGACAAAATCCTGGCTGATCTCTCGAATCATCGGGAGAATCAGCGCAAGCCGAGTCTCAACTGAGGCTCATCACCGGCATCTCCTCCCAAGGAAGGGATGCCGGTTTTTTGCTCGTCACACTCAGCGCCGCTTTCAATCTGCAGATGTCGTCAGTATCCTCCTGGTCCTCCAGGGTATGGATCCTGGTCATGCCGGAGTGCGCGCTGTTCTCGTCACATCTGCAGTGCATTCCGAACAACTCGAGAGCCTGAGAAGGGTTTCTGCCCTTCGTCCGTCACCCATTATCAGGCTCTCTTTTTTGTGCCGAGACGGGCGCGCCGCCCGTCTCTACGGTATCATCCGGATATGCCCCTCCGCCTCTACAACACCTACTCAAAGAAGGAGGAAGACTTCGTGCCTGCCAATCCGAAGAGCGTGACCATGTACACCTGCGGCCCCACCGTCTACGGGCGCCCGCACATCGGCAACTACTCGTCGTTCCTCATGGCCGATCTTTTGAGGAGGTGGCTCGAGACAGGGCACGGGTACACGGTCAAACACGTGAAGAACATCACGGACGTCGGTCACCTGCTCCACGACGCCGACCAGGGCGACGATAAAATCCAGAAGCAGGCTGAGAAGGAGAAGACGCATCCGCTGGAGATCGCAAAACGCTACACCGATCAGTATCTTGAGGACGAGAAAGCACTGAACATGCTCGAGCCTTTTGCGCGCCCGCGCGCGAGCGAATATGTGAAAGAGATGATCGAGATCATCAACGTCCTCTTACAAGAGGGGAGTGCGTACGAGACCGACGACGGCATCTACTTCGCCGTCGAAACGTTTAAAAAGTACGGCGCGCTCTCGGGGAACACGCTCGAGAACCTCAGCGCCGGCGCGCGCATCGAGGTCGACGAAAAAAAGAAGCATCCCGCTGATTTCGCGCTCTGGAAAAAAACCGTCGGCAACAACTCGCATCATATCCTGCGCTGGACGTACGCGACCGGCGAGGTGAGTCATACGGAAGGGGATGATTCCTCCTCCGGTTTTCCGGGCTGGCACATCGAGTGCTCGGCGATGAGCCGCACGCTCCTCGGAGAAACGATCGACCTCCACACCGGCGGCGAAGACAACATCTTCCCACATCACGAGTGCGAGATCGCCCAGAGCGAATGCAGCAGTAAAAAGCAGTTTGTTCGCTTGTGGCTGCACAAAAGACGCATTGATTTGGGATCGGAGAAGATGTCAAAGAGTCTTGGCAACGTGCTCACGTTGCCCGACATCGAGCGAAAAGGCTTCTCGCCTCTCGACCTACGCTACTACCTCCTCAGCGTGCATTACAGGACCAATCTGAAGTTCACGGAAAAAGGACTGGATGACGCGCGCAAGGCGAGGAGGAAAATTGTGGAGTGGATGG
>CAYTEH010000006.1:0-28649 GCA_964436765.1 uncultured Candidatus Peribacteria bacterium | reverse complement strand
GCGTTCGCCGCGCTGGTCCGCCAGACGTTCGGTTGCTTCGAGCCGGAGGAGAAAAAAATTCCTGATGCAGTATTACGGCTTGTGGAAGCCAGAAAAGAGGCCCGCATGAATAAGGATTTCAAAGAATCCGATCGCCTGCGAGACGAGATCAAAGTGCTCGGTTACGAAGTGCGCGACGGAGGAGGGGAGCAGACCGTAAAAAAACTGTGATGATGAGCGTCGCTCTGGAAATTATTTCTTGCGATGGAGCATGTCGTCCTTCGATACGCTCCGCGATGTCACTCTGAGTAGCCCTGAGCTTGTCGAAGGACGTATCGATGAGCGACCGGCGGAGCTACTCAGGATGACATCCGTGGAACGATCACAATCTGCCATCGATCATCGCCGGATTTCCCACACCTTATATATAGGCGTTACGGACCCGCATGGTCGCCCCGGAGATGTCTGCTTCCCCATACGATTTCCTGCCACTTTCCCCCTTCGTTCCCTGTAGATCGCTCGCAAACAGTCATTTTCGCCTTCTAAAGTGCCTGGAAACGCGATTTACAGCGTATTTTTGCTTAAAAAGTCGATTTGAACCAACAATTTGTTCACTTTTCTTCACGCTTTTTGCATCAATGGGTACAAAAAACCGATGTTTGCAACAGTATTTGAATCGCCATTTTTAGCCCGGAGTTCCTGCTTTTGAGTGCAGTATTCATTCATGAAATGGCGAAGCGGGCTCATAAAACCATTTCTAAGACGTCTTTAATCTGAGGCATCCGCGTAACACACCCCATTCTTTCCCGTTATCTGCTGTGCGACCGCTCCTTTCCGAGGCTTGATCAGCAATAAGCCTATTCGCTAGGATTCCCGCTGATCCGCTCAGGAAGGTGAGCGCGGTCGGTTCGCATGTTCCTTGTCATACCGGCAATCTGCTTTCCACTTTATTTTCCATGAAGGAAGGCAGACTTCACATCCGACACTCTTTTTGTGTCAGATCGTGCATTCTCTTGGAGACACGTGTCCTCACCTCCGGGCAACACTCTCCGCACCTTCTCTATACACTCTTAGTAAGGTAGGCATTTGTCCTTGTGTGTTCTCTTTATATTTAAGGAGGGAAGTCTCCGCGACAATCGCGGAAGCTCATTCTCACGACACAAGACCGCAGATGACCAGCGAGATGGTCTCTAAGTAGCCAACACATCCTCAAACACTTATTTTTTTTCCTTCCTATTATTTATATGGACTTTTCTCGTGTTAAGAAAGTCCTGGCAGGCGTCTCTACGGCTGCGATCCTCGCGTCCCAACTTACGGTTGGTGTTCGCGTTGCGTTCGCGAAGTATTCCGACGTCCCGTCAGGTGTCTGGTACGAGGACTCCGTCGAAGCTCTGCTTGCTGACGGAATTCTCGACGAGGGCCAACCACGCTTCCGCGGCGGCGACCTCGCCAACCGCGCGGAGTTCGTGAAGCTCCTCGTCATGATGAACGGTGGACTCCTCTCCACCCCGCCGGCAGTGGCGAGCTTCAACGATGTTGCTCCCGCCGCCTGGTACTACCCGTACATGGAGGAAGCTGGCAAGGAAGGTTGGGTCAAGGGTGACGGCAACTGCTACGGCTCCAAGCCGTGCTACGCTCGCCCCGCAGCCAACATCAACCGCGCCGAGGCAGCAGCCCTCATCGTCCGCGCCTTCGCTCTCGAGGGTACGGGTGATGCTCCCCAGTTCGTCGACAACGCTTCGGGCCAGTGGTACACGGACGTCATTCAGACGGCCGCTGACTACTGCGTCCTGCAGGGTGACGAGTCCACGCGTCGCGTGCGCCCGTCCGACAACATGAACCGCGCAGAAATGGTCGTGATGCTTCACCGCGTCGACCAGGGTCTGACCTACGGAGTCGACTGCACCATGGAGGGTCCCTCCAGGGAGGCAGGCATCTCCGATGTCTCCAGCACGGCTCTGAACAAGGTTGAGGTCGAGTTCACGGTCGCCGTGGACCAGGCTTCGGCCGAGGACGCTTCCAACTACACGGTCACCGGCGCCACGCCGGCCGTGACGGTTACGTCCGCCAAACTCGTCGGTGACGATGTCGTCGAGCTCATGCTCTCCGGCAACCTCACCTCGGGTAACGAGTACACGCTCACCGTCGACGGAGTTGAATCCGATGACGGCGACATGATCTCCGACTCGATGTCCTTCAACGGCTACAGCACGCTCCCGACGAGCAACGGCACCCTCCAGGTTGCCGTCTCCTCGAAGAACCCGGTTGGCGACACGGTGCCCCAGGGCGCTGTTGGCGTCACCATGCTCTCCGTTGATGTGACCGCTTCCTGCGACGATGCCGTCTCGATCGAGGATCTCACGATTCTCCACGAGGGCTTCGGTTCCGAGCAGGACATCACGGGTGTGTACGCCTCCGTGAACGGCGCTCGCCTCAGCCGCAAGCGCACGATCGATTCCAAGGATCAGACTGCAAACATCCACTTCTCCAGCCCGCTCACGGTCAGCGCCTGCAAGACGGTGACGGTTGATCTCGTTGGAGACTTCTTGTCGACGGCTCAGACGTCGGGTGAGCACAACCTCGCGGTTGAGCTTCCTTCCGATTTCCAGAGCAACGCCAAGTCGGTCACGGGTAACTTCCCGATGCGCGGCGCCACGTTCCGCGTGGCTGCTGTTCGCAGCGGCCAGGTGACGGTCGAGTACCGCACGGTCACCCCGAACGAGGTGAACGTCGGTGACGACGGTGTCGTCCTCGGTCGTTTCCAGGTCCAGACGGACTCCGTCGAGGACCAGACCATCTACGCAATGACCATCGAAAACGATGGTAGTGCGAACGATGGCGATATCACGAACATGAAGATCCGCCGCAGCGACGGCACGGTTCTCACGAACACGGTTGCTGCGACCACCGATGGCTTTGCAACCTTCATCTTCGATCCTCCATTCACGGTTCTTGAGGGCGACAAGATCACCCTCGAAATCGTTGGTGACGTCGAAGGTGGCGCCGCCGACACGGTGATCCTCCAGTTCGAAGAGTCTTCTGACCTCTTCGCTGTCGGCTCCCTCTACGGTTACGGCGTCAACGGCCAGCTCTACGGTTCCCGCGTCTCCATCAGCTCGTCCACCACGGTCAGCACGGTGACGATCGATGCCGGTGAGTTCACGGTCGAAATCGACGGACCGGCTCAGCAGACCTACACGCGCGACCAGAATGATGCAGTCCTCGCCAACGTGATCTTCACGACGGGCGGCGATCGCATCGATGTGAAGCGCATGTACGTCGCTGTCCAGGGCAACACGTCCACGGGTGCTATCCTCGCGGGTAACAACGGTTCCACGTCGGATCAGATCCACGAGGTTCTCGAGAACGTCACGCTCCGCAACAAGACGACGGGCCGCGCCGTTGACGGCGTCCGCCTGACGGATACCACGGCCTTCGGCACGGGTTCCTCTACGGTGGGCACCTTCCAGGTGTACCGCTTCGACGACTTCACGGTCACGGGCAAGGAAAGCTTCGAGCTCCGCGTCGACTTCATCGACAACGGCTCGGGTGCTTCTCCGAAGAACGGAGACCAGTTCAAGGTGCACATCTGTGGCGAACCCACGAAGGTGAGCACGGGCACGAACAGCACGGGTTGCAGCTTCGGCAGCTTGCTGAGCAGCACCACGTCGGCCCAGGCCAAGTCCTTCCAGATGGAAGTCGAAGGCATCTCCACGGGTGACAACGTCCTCGACGTTCGCCCCCGCGGCACGATCTCCGGCAATGCTCAGCGCATCGCCACGGCTACCCTCACGGTTGCCGTCAAAGCTCTTGCTTCCACGGACACGGCTGTGAAGAACAGCAAGAACATCAACCTCCTCCGCTTCGAGGCTCGCGCCGGTGAAGCGAAGGACATCCTCTTCACGAAGGCCACCTTCACGGGTTCCGTCGCCGCAACCTCGCTCCAGAACGCTCAGAACTACACGCTCTGGGTGGACACGGACAGCGACGGCAAGGTCGACACGATCCTCCAGAAGGGTGTGACCTCGCAGAGCAACAAGATCACCTTCAGCGAACTGACGGGTGGCGGTTTCGTCATCCCGAAGGAGAAGACTGTGGTCTTCGAAGTCCACGCCGACATCGCCTCGTCCTTTGTGTCAGGCATCTCGAGCCTCAAGCTCGGGTTCTCGACGGGTGACTCCGACTACGTGCAGGCTGAACAGGTTGATCGCGGCAGCTCGCTCTCGGGTATCCGCACCAACAACACCTGCAGCGTTTCCGGTGGTTGCGACATCACTGTCACGACCGTCGGTTCCACGCTCTACTCGCTCGTCAGCCAGGGTAACCTGTACGTGACGAAGGACAACGTTCCGCTGCGCAACCGCCAGCTCCTCGGTGGAGCCCTTGGCGAGGCAGTTCTCCGCTTGAACCTCCGCGGTGAGTACGAGCCTATCGATGTCACCGACCTCCAGATCAACTCGTCCGGTTCCACGGCCACGTCCGTCGACCGCCTCGAGCTGTACAAGGAGGGCGAGACGACTCCGTTCGCTTCCGCCACGGTTGGTGGTTGTGGTTCGGATGACGTCCTCGGTCTGAACTACGGCACCAGCGCCTCTACGACGCAGGCCTTCTGCGCCAAGATGCAGAGCCGCCAGCTCGTTGTTCCGAAGGGTGCAGACGTGAAGGTTATTGTTCAGCCCCGCATGAAGCTGGACGTTGACGGCGCTGTCTCCAACGAGAGACTCGCGTTCTTCATCAACACTCAGTCTGTCTCCAACAACGCTTCCGGTTCCGGTGCCGTCCGCGCACGTGGCGACCAGTCCAGCAACAACCTCACGGCTGGTTCCGGCTCCACGGCCAACGGTAACGTCTTCATCGGTTGCAGCACCGCTTGCGGCGCTCCGACGGGCTTCTACTCCACGGGCACAGGCCTGAACCCGATCGGTAACACCAACTTCTCGGTGCTTTCGAAGATCACTTCGATCACGAACGCTAACCCGGATGCAAACGGTTCCAACGTTCCGACGGGTGTCTCCGACATCGGTCAGTTCAAGTTCACGACTGCCGCTAACGGCAACTCGAAGAACGGTCTGAACAAGGCCGTCCTCTCGGGCGTGGTCTTCAACGTGAACGCCACGAACATCATCATGGATCCGGCCACCTTCAAGTTCTACAACAAGTCGAACTCGACGGTGACGGCTTCCTGCACGACCATGACCACCGGCGGAGTTGAAATCGGTTTCTCCGCTTCCGGTTCCTTCGTGGTCCGCTGCCACAACCTGCAGACGGCTACCTCCGTCAACACGTCGATCGACCCGAACACGAGCCAGACGTTCGTGCTCCAGGCGAACATCACGAACCCCGACGTGACGGCTGCGAACACCTCTTCGCTGCAGGTCTCTCTCCAGCAGTTTGAAAACGTCGGCCGCACTTCGTTCGGTCCCACGGCTACCGCTGCAGTCAGCCACCTGATCTGGGTGGATTCCGACTCCAGCACGCCCGGTTCCGGCACGACGACTTCCGGAGTCTTCACATGGGTTGAGTACCCGGAGACGACGATCAAGTCCACGGCCTACCAGAGCTAACCCCTCGTACGTTCGTCGCTCCGCGACGAACTACTCGGGATACACTCTGCTGACTACGCTTAGTCACGAAAGGCCCTCCCTGAAAGGGGAGGGCTTTTTTGGTGTCTCGATACGCCCGCCGCTCAGCGACGGGCTACTCGACATGACACGTTTGCCTTCGCCGGATTATTGTATTGCTAGCCGATCAGCTTTCGTTTAAGGCTCAGTGCAGTTTTCGCCATAGGTCTCAAGACAATTTCCTGCTCCGGCGGGTATTCGATGTACGTCCCGCCGAATTTTTCTTTGAACGACGTGATGCCCTGCCAGGGATGGTCGGCCGGGGCGTCCGTCGGGGCGATGCCGAAGAGATCGTAGGTGGTGCAGCCGGCGGCTTTGCAGTGCTTCATTGCTTCCCACTGGAGAGCGTAGGGGGCCATCAGGTGCCTGGCGGCATCGGAGGACGCGCCGTAGTAGTAGATCCCTTTTCCGGCCCAGGCGACGCCGATCAGGCCCGCAATGGGCTCTCGTTGGTCCTGAGGCGCGTATCCCAGGAGCAGGAAACTTCCAGGCAGGGACTGCAGCATCGTGTGGTAATGGGCGGAGGAATTGCCGCGGAAGCGGTCACGTGCGGCTGTCTGGCCCGCGATGGCTGCGTAGGCGCGCACGTCATCACTCCGCTCGACCCGAACGCCGTGCTTCTGCGCGAGGCGGATGTTATAGCGGCCCTTGGGCTTCATCTGTGCCAGTTGCGCGTCATCGTCCAGCGTCAGGTCCAAGATGCGTGTGGCGTGGGGGTGGATGTGACGGGGGCTAGGATTAGGGCTAGGACTAGGACGAAATGTCAGCTGCCGCATCGGAGAAAAATATAAAGACATGCAGCCGGCAACTTTTGCATCGGCTACGATTTTCTCGAGCAGTTTTCCGTCTCCTAACGGTCCGCGGGCAATGTCCCACGTTGAGAGGCCGAAGGCTGTTATATCGATCATCACCAGGGCCGAGGCGGTGATCTGCCCGTCATCTTCTGCTATATAGATCCTCACCTCCCGTCCCAGGGCTTCCTGGAACGTCTTCCATTCCACCGATTGCCACAGGGTGCCCTGGGGGTGGCTTTTGATCCAGGTATCGTATCGCTCGAGATCAGTAGACGATGTGAGCAGGCGGATGGGCATTGGGAATAGAATAATAGAGTATTGGAGTAATGGAATAATGGGAAAAACTGTCGTAAAGTACCTAATACTCTATTATTCCAATATTCCAGTACTCCATCCCCAATCCCTATGTATACCCTCCCCGCCCTTCCCTACGCCTACGACGCCCTGGAACCGCATATCGATGCCCGTACGATGGAAATACACCATACCAAGCACCATCAGGCGTATATCGACAAGGTCAATGCGGCGCTGAAGGGCACCGAATGGGAATCGGCCGACATCGAGGACATCGTCAAAAACCTTGCCAAGATCCCCGAGGACAAGAGGACAGCCGTCCGAAACAACGGGGGCGGGCACTATAATCACAGTCTCTTTTGGACCATGATGGCGCCTCCGTCCTCCGGCGGAGGAGGGGAGCCGGCAGGGGAGCTTATGAAATCGATTGAAGAAACGTTCGGGACGTTCGAGGAGTTCCAGAAGAAATTTGAGGAGGCCGCCCAAAGCCGTTTCGGGTCCGGTTGGGCCTGGTTGGTCGTCAGCAAAGGAAAGCTCGAGGTCGTGAGCACCGCGAACCAGGACAGCCCGCTCACCGACGGCAAGATGCCCATTCTCGGTCTCGACGTGTGGGAGCATGCGTACTATCTGAAGTACCAGAACAAGCGGCCGGATTACTGCAAAGCGTTCTGGCAGGTCGTGAATTGGAAGGAAGTGGAGAAACGCTATGCGGATGCGACAAAGTAGGCTTGAAGCGTGGGATAAGCGGTTTACACTGTTTCTCCTATGGGCATTATAGAACCCGGGTCGTTGGATCTGGACACCATCCACCTCCGTATCGGAGGCGTGAAAATGGACAATACTGTTCCTTTGGAGTCGGGGAACAAGTTCGTCGTCGCCGAGTATTTCGCGGATCCGGATGGCAAGAGCATCGATGAAGCCCGTTTCGATGTTTCACGTATGTGCTATGCCCTGTTCGTATCGCCTGAAGATCTCATCCACGGGCGTCACAAGTGGGTGCTGAGCCACCATCCCGCACATCCCAAGACCGGAAGAATCGTCGGAGGAGGACTTATGAAGGTGAAGGGGGCTACAGGTTCGATTGAGAATTACTCGGGGGACTTCAGCGCGGAACCAGGACCTGTGAGGCAGAAACTTGCCGGGTTGCTCCAGCCGGAAATGGCGCTCCTTCTCGGGCAAGAAAGCTTTTCCATGACAGCGGAACTCAAAAGCCTCTCGAGTATCAATTCCTATTGGCTCCGGTACCGTCAGGTCTTGAATGAGTTCACTGAGTTTTATAACGACATTCAGCTGCCCCATGAAGTAGAGCGGTTGATCAGGACGTATCGCGAAATGGAAGAGGGCTACGAACGGTACCTGGCATCCAGAGAGCAGTGACGCCGCTCACTTCCGCTTCTTCCCCGACTCGCTCCGCAGGTTCGCCTCCGCGGCTTCGAACGCGCGCTTGGCCCGCCCGTTTCCGTTGCCCGTACTGACCATTTTCTTCTTCTTTTCGAAGGCGGTCATGCCGCCGCCCTTCCAGATCTCGTCGATATTGACGCGGTAGATGTTGTTGTAGTTCTCCAGTTCGTTGGGGCCCGCCATCTTGAGCACGTCGAGTTCCGGCGCGAACATCTCGCTATAGCGGTCGCGGCGGCGGATGAGGCGGCTTTCGCCATTGGCATCGATCATCACCATCGCGGCGCGGCGGATGGTGTTGAAGTTGCACGCCATCACCTGGGCGTAGCCGCCCACGTCCATCACGGCCAGCAGGTCGCCGGCCCGCAGCTTGGGCATGCCGATGTTCTGTACGATCAGATCCCAGCAGTCGCAGGTGTTGCCAGCGATCGTCACGTTATGGATGCGGGGGGTGTTCAGCTTGCTCGCGGGGAGGACGTCGTAATGCACGTCGGTCTGCACCAGCGCGTCAGGAATGAAGTTGTAACTGGAACCGTCGGCGATCACGACTCTGTCGTTGGCGCCGAGGCGTTTCCTCGAAATCACTTTCATCAGCCCAATGCCGGCGTTGAGCACGATGCTCTTCCCCGGTTCGAAAATGAGCTGCACGGGATGGTCGACGCCGTTGCGGTCGAGCACGCTCTTGAAGTACTCGGGGAAGCCCTTCATGTCCTCGATGGGGAAGGCGACCTGGTCGCCGATGGCGGCCGGGAAGCCGCCGCCCAGGTCCACCCTGCGCACTTTCACTCCTTTGTCCTGGCAGCGCTTCACGAGCTTCGCGAACGTGCGCGCCGCGGTCTTGATGGCCTTGGTCTTGTAGAAGTACCCGCCCATGAAGTGGAATCCCTGGAAGTCCACGTACGGGCTTTTGACGGCAAGATCCACCGCCCGCTCGGCATGGCCGATGGGGATGCCGTACTTGTTCTTGCGCGTGGACCACGTGCCCACCTGGAGCATGGGGTTGATGCGGATCATCACGTCGATGTGTTTGCGAAGCTTCTTGGCCGTGGCAGCGATGTGTTCGATGTCCTCGATCGAATCCGCCGTGATGGCCTGAATGCCCATTTTTGCGGCGAAGAAGAGGTCCTGTTCGGTCTTGAACAGGTTCGTGAAGGTCAGTTGCTTCGGCTTGAAGTCGGCGAGCAGGCCCAGGATCAGTTCTCCGACGCTGGAGCAGTCCAGGTCGAATCCCTCTTCGCGCACGATGCGCAGGATTTCCAGGTTGCTTGCGCACTTCACCGCATACTGCAGCCCGACGCCCGGGCCCATGGTCTTCTTGAATCTGCGGCAGCGGTCACGGATTTCGCTTTCCACCATCACGTACAAAGGCGTCCCGTATTTCTTGACGATCTCGTCCACCGGCACCCCCTCGATCATGAGCATCCCGTCTTTTGTTTGCGTGAGAAACCTGCTCCACCGGTCACGCATGTAACGTGTACTGACCGGCAACTGCGTGATCGCCCGTTTTTTTCCAGGGTCAGGATGCTGCTTGCTCATTTCGGAAAAAAGACAATAGAGCCGGATTATAAACAGTGGCTGCCGCAAGTAAAGGGGATGACGGGGCGGCAATCCCCGCGCATCAGCGGCGATGAAAAATCAGGGCCGCGCACTTGCCCCCGGGATGCAACGCGCGTTTACTGTGCGTCATCAGATTTTGTTCCCTCGCGATCCCATGAAAAAGTTCACCAAGCTCTCGCCGGCACTTAAAAAGTTCATCGTCCCCGAAACCAATTCGTTTACCGAGGGGACGGTGTCGACGCTGATTGAAAAGAGCAAGAACCCCGTTTCGGTCTACGCCGAGCGGACGCTTCGCCACTGCAACGGGGGCACCACGCTGCAGGCGGCGCTGTGGCTCCGCGATCACCTGAAGAAGGGGGGGAAGATAGTCGTGACCATCTCCGGCGCGCTCAGCTCGTTCCAGGTGGGCGTCACGCTTGCCGAGCTCATCCGCCAGGGGAAGGTGCACTTGGTATCGGCTACGGCCGCCAACCATGAGGAATCGTAC
Organism: uncultured Candidatus Peribacteria bacterium; assembly: GCA_964436765.1. Taxonomy (GTDB): domain Bacteria; phylum Patescibacteriota; class Gracilibacteria; order Peribacterales; family Peribacteraceae; genus CAYTEH01. Next base: position 18,519 of record CAYTEH010000006.1, on the reverse strand, counting down.
TATCGCTACGTCGCGCACTCGCACTACGCCTACATCCCGCGCTACACCGAGCTCACGCCCGAGCAGGAGGCCGAGCTTCGCGACGCTGGGCTCCGCCGCATCACCGATACCTTCCTTCCCGAGGACGAGAGCGTGCGCATCATGGAGCCGCACCTCTACAAGATGTGGAAAGACGCCGAGACAAAGGGCGAGCGGTACTTTCCGCACGAGTATTTCCGGCGCCTGTTCAAAGAGGGGCTCATCAAGCCAGACCCCATGGCCAACCCCGACGACTGCTGGGCGTACGCCGCGTACGAGAAGAACGTTCCGATCGTGATCCCCGGCTTCGAGGATTCCACCATGGGCAACATCTTCGCAAGCTACACGTACGGCGGAAAGTACCAGACGGACAAGAGTAAGGTGGTGAGCCCGACCGTCATGAAGAGCGGCCTGGAGTACTTCACGTGGATGTACGACTGGTACATGGAGGAATCCAAGGACGCCCCCGTCGCGTTCCTGCAGCTCGGCGGCGGCATCGCAGCCGATTTCCCCATCTGCGTCGTCCCGTCACTCAAGCACGATCTGCAGCTCAAGAAGGTCCGCGACTGGGCCGGGTTCGTGGAGATCGGGTCCTCGCCCATGTCGTACGGCTCGTACTCGGGTGCCGGCGGCAAGGAGAAGATCACGTGGGACAAACTCTCCACCCAGAGCTACTTCGCCATCATCCAGAGCGACGTCACGGTCGTGTTCCCGTGGATCGCAGCCATCCTGCTGGATCTCTGATTCCCGGAGGCTATACTCATAGTCCGCCTTCTTTCGAGATCATGACCCAGAAGCACCAGCTCCTCCAGGACCCGGTCGAGCACATCGACCCCACGTCCTTCAACGCGCTGCCCATCATCGAACAGATGGGCAAAACGGCCTTTCAGGCGAGGAACCTCTCGCGCGCCTGCACGATCGTCGACAGGATGATGCAGGAAGACCTCACGGTCATTCTGACGCTCGCCGGCTGCACGATTTCGGCGGGCATGAAGAAGTGTCTGCTGACCATGCTCAGGGACAACATGGTGGATGCCATCGTCAGCACCGGTGCCACGATGGTCGATATGGACTTCTTCGAGGCGCTGGGGTTCCGTCACTACATCGGGAGTCCGAAAGCCGACGACACGGAACTGCGGAACCTGCACGTGGACCGTATCTACGACACGCACATCAACGAGGACGACCTGCGGCTTGTGGACGAGACTATGTTCCAGATCGCGAAATCGCTGCCCGCGCGTCCGCACAGCTCCCGGGAACTCATGCACGCGATGGGCAAATATCTGGCGGTCAATAACAAGGGAGACGACAGCGTGCTCCGCACCGCGTACGAGATGCAGATCCCGGTGTTCGTGCCGTCTTTCTCCGATTGCTCGGCGGGCTTCGGATTCGTGAAGCACCAGGTCCAGAGCCCCGGGCAGTACTGCTCGCACGATTCCGTGGCCGACTTCCGCGAACTCACGCAGATCAAGATCGACGCCGCCGACACGGGCATGATCATCCTCGGCGGAGGCGTGCCCAAGAACTTCACGGCCGATACCGTCATCTGCGCCGAGGTGCTGGGCCACGACGTCCGCAAGCACAAGTACGCCATCCAGCTCACGGTGGCCGACGAGCGCGACGGCGCTCTCTCGGGCTCCACGCTGAAGGAGGCGCAATCGTGGGGCGAGATGGAAAAGACCGGTCCCGGGGCCGAGCAGATGGTCTTTTGCGAGTTCACGCTCGCGCTCCCTCTCATGGCCAGTTATCTGCACCACAAAGGTGACTGGAAGAAGAGGAAGAGCAGGAGGCTGAATCAGACATTCGGGAAGCCTCTGACGCAGGGCTCTCCGGCTCAGGTTCCCTTGAAGACGCCATCGGAGTTTCTAAAATCCGTCATCAGCTGATTTGCAGCCTCCGCGCATCGATGTATTCTCAGGGCGATTTTTGAATCGCCCCTAGCGCACATGACCAAACGCGAAGTGACCATCGGCCTCATCCAGATGAAACCGCGCAAGACGCAGGAGGAAACATTGAAGGTCGCGCTCCAGAATATCGAAGAAGCCGCGGGCAAGGGCGCCAACATCGTGTGCCTCCCGGAGCTCTTCTTGGGCCCCTACTTCTGCCAGAAGCCCGACGACAAATCCGCGTTCGATACTGCGGAACCGCTGCCCGGTCCCACGACGAAAGCGCTCGGTGAGGCGGCCGCGGAGCATGGCATCGTGATCGTGGGCGGATCGATCTTCGAGAGGGCCGGAAGCAAATTCTTCAATACAACCCCCGTTTTCGGTTCCGACGGCACGATGCTCGGCGCCTACCGGAAGACGCACATCCCCGAGGATATCCTCTACCACGAGCAGCACTACTTTGAACCCGGCGACACGGGCATCAGGGTGTTCGACACGCCCTTCGGGAAAATCTGCCCCCTCATCTGCTACGACCAGTGGTACCCCGAGGCTGCGCGCATTGCCACGCTCAAGGGGGCCGAGATCATCGTCTATCCCACCGCCATCGGCGTCATCGACGACGAGGTGGAAGAAAACATCACGGGCGACTGGGAGCAGATGTGGCGGAACGTGATGTTGGGTCATGCTGCGGCGAACAATGTCTTCATTGCAGGTCTCAATCGCGTCGGCAAAGAAGGGGCCATCATGTTCTGGGGCGGGTCCTTCGTCGCCGATCCGTCCAGCGCGGTGGTGGCGCTCGCGGGCAAGGCAGAGGAGATCCTCATCGTGCGCTGCGACCTGGCGCGCGTGAAGCCCATCCAGGAATCCTGGAGGTTCCTCCCGAACCGGCGTCCCGAGGCGTACGGCGACCTCACGAAAAAGCAATGAGCACCCGCGACTACCGAATGCCGGCCGAGTGGGAGCCGCATGAGGGAACCATCCTCACGTGGCCGCATATTCCCAAAGGCGAGAGAGATCATCCCCACTGGCCGGGGCTGTTTGCGAACATTCCGGCGATCTGGGCGCGCATGGTCAAAGAGCTCGAGCAGGGCGAAGACGTGCATATCGTCATCCACGATCAGGAAACCGAAGACAGTGCAAAAAAAGAAATGAAGAAGGCAGGCGTGAAAGGGGACCGCGTGACGCTCCACCGCATCCCGAACCAGTTCGCATGGGCGCGCGACCACGGGCCGATAATTGTAGTCAGAGAGCCCTCACCTGGCGCTCCGCGCCACCCTCTCCCAGCGGGGAGGGGGAAGAAGGAAAGGCTTTTTCTGGATTGGGGCTATAACGCATGGGGCGGCCAATGGCCGTACGAACTCGATGACCAGATTCCCACGAAGCTCGCGAAAGAACTGAGGCAGGCCTCCGTCACGATCCCGATGATTCTGGAAGGCGGGTCCATCGACGTGAACGGCCAGGGCACGCTCCTCACCACCGAAGACTGCCTTCTCAATCCCGATCGCAATCCACATCTCAATAAAGGACAGATCGAAGCGCAGCTGAAAGAGCATCTGGGCCTGCAAAAAATTCTGTGGCTGGGGCAGGGGATCCAGGGCGACGACACGAGCGGGCACGTGGACGACCTGACGCGCTTCGTGGGGCCCTCGACGGTCGTCACGATTGTGAGTGACGATCCGAACGATCCCGATTACGCGCCGCTGCAGGAAAATCTGAAACGCCTCAAGGCGATGACCGATCAGGATGGCACACCGCTGACGGTCATCCCCATCATGCAGCCGAAGCCCGTCATGGTGCAGGGCAAGCGCATCCCCGCAAGCTACGCGAACTTTTACATCGGTAATGAATGCGTGCTTCTGCCTGTCTGGGACGATCCGCACGACGCAGCCGCGATCGAGGTCCTAAAAAATTGCTTCCAGACGCGCAGGATCGTGCCCATCGACAGCCGGGAGCTCACGTGGGGGCTGGGGTCGTTTCACTGCGTGACGCAACAAATTCCCGCTTAAAACGGCCAAAATGCCTTTGACTCGCCAAAAAGCCTCTTTATAATGCCCGCATCCCGCAGTGGCTTTCGATTGTGTGTTGAGTGCTGTGGATCGGTTCAGTCATGCGTCTTTTCAGACGTCGTGACGTCACTTACTCCTCTCTCCCTATGGCACAGAAAGCCAAGAAGGCGGCGAAGAAGGCCGTCAAGAAAGCAGTGAAAAAGGTTTCGAAGCCCATCGCGGCCAAGAAGCCCGTTTCAAAGAAGCCCGAAGCGAAGAAAGTCGCGCCCAAGAAGATCGAGGTGAAGAAAGGCGCGAAGCCGGCTCCGGCGGGAGATATTCTCGCGCCGCGCATCATCAAAATGCCGCCCAAAAAGCCCTACCAGATGCACGTGGGTGACGACGTGACGCCTCTCGTGATTCCGCACATCGTCCCGCACCAGGGTCGAACGCCCGCCGTGTTCCAGGGCCTCGACGCCCAGATCCAGCCGAAGAAGGTGGAGAGCGGACGCGTCTACCTGGTCGAGGACAAAGGCAACCCGCACGTGCCCTCGCTCATCGAAATGCAGATCCTCAGCTACAAGTGGTTCCTCACGGACGGCCTGAAGGAGCTTTTGGAGGAAATCACGCCCATCACCGATTTCTCGGGCAAGAAGATGGAGCTGCGCATCCTCGGTCACACGTTCGATGCGCCCAAGTACGATCCCGACACCTGCCGCCGACGGAACCTTTCCTACGAGGCGGCCATGAAGGGCTACGTCCAGCTCATCAACAAGGAGACGGGCGAAATCAAAGAGCAGGACGTGTTCCTCGGCTCCATCCCGCTCATGACGGAATCCGGCACGTTCATCGTCGACGGCATCGAGCGCGTGGTGGTGCACCAGCTCGTCCGTTCACCGGGCGTGTTCTTCAGCAAGATGCCCGATCACCCCAAGTACCATGCAGCCAAAATCATCCCCAAGCGCGGTGTGTGGCTGGAGATCGAAACCGACCGCCGTGGCATTATTTCCTGCAAGATCGACCGTAAGCGCAAGATTCCCATCACGCAGCTGCTGCGCGTGTTCGGGTACGACACCGATGCCAAGATCCTTGACCTGTTCAAGGATGTCACCGACCAGGAGCACGATTACATCCTCGTGACACTGGAGAAGGACCCCATCCGCACCGTCGAGGAGGCGTATCAGAGCGTGTACCGCAAGATCCGCCCCGGCGACCTCGCCACGCCAGAAAACGCCAAGCAGCTCATCGATTCGCTCTTCTTCGATTTCAAGAAGTACGACATGGGCAACATCGCCCGCTACAAGCTGAATCGCCGTTTCGATGTGAACACTCCCAGCGACGAATCGCACCGCGTGTTCCAGGTGTCTGACTTCGTGGGTATTTTGAAAGAGCTCATCCGTCTCAACAACGGCGTGGGCGTCGCCGACGATATCGACCACCTGTCGAACCGCCGCGTCCGCTCTGTGGGCGAGCTCGTCCAGAACAAGTACCGCGTGGGTCTCGTGCGCACCGAGCGCATCGTCAAAGACCGCATGACGGTGATGGACATGGAGACCGTCACCCCCACCCAGCTCATCAACTGCCGCCCCATCACCGCCGCGATGCGCGAGTTCTTCGCTAGTTCGCAGCTCTCGCAGTTCATGGACCAGACCAACCCGCTCGCCGAGCTCGCGCACAAGCGCCGCCTCTCGGCCATGGGTCCGGGCGGTCTTTCCCGCGAGCGCGCAAGCTTCGACGTCCGCGACGTGCACACCTCGCACTACGGCCGCATCTGCCCCATTGCCACTCCCGAAGGCCCGAACATCGGTCTCGTGGTGCACCTGGCGAGCTTCGCCCGCGTCAACGAATACGGCTTCCTCGAGACGCCGTACGAAGAGGTCAGGCACGCGGTGCCGCTCGATGCCGACAGGCTCGTGGGACGCATCCTCGATGTCACCGTCAAAGAGTCCCGCAAGATCGTTGCGAAGGAAGGGGAGGTGATCGACACCAAGGGCCTGGCTCAGAAAGTCGTGTCGCAACTGAAGAAAGACGGCATGAAGGATGTGCCTGTTCGCGCATACCTCAGCGGAAAAGTGACCTACGTTGATGCCGAGCAGGAGCGTCACGTCACCATCGCCCAGGCGCAGCTTGAGCTCACCGAAAACAGGGAATTCATGGTCACCCGTATTCCGAGCCGCAAGGCCGGGGAGACCATCCTGGCCCACGTCCGCGACGTCACGCACGTCGACGTCTCGCCCCGCCAGATTCTCTCCATCTCCACGTCTCTGATCCCGTTCCTGGAGCACGACGACAACACCCGCGCATCCATGGGTACGAACATGCAACGGCAGGCCGTCCCCCTCATCAAGCCCCACTCGCCGCTCGTCGGCACCGGTATCGAAGGCCTTGCCGCGCGGGCGTCCGGCCATGCTCTCCTCGCGGAAGAGGACGGTGAAGTGACGGCCGCAGACGCCGCTGAAGTGTCGGTGGTCTACAAGTCCGGCAAAAAGCGCACCTACAAGCTTCATACCTTCGCGCGCAGCAACCAGGGCACGTGCTTCCACATGCGCCCGCGCGTTCGCAAGGGCGATACGGTCCGCCGCGGCGAAAGCCTCGCCGACGGTTCGTCCGTGGAAAACGGCGAGCTCGCGCTCGGCCAGAACCTGCTCGTGGCGTACATGTCGTGGGAAGGGTACAACTTCGAGGACGCGGTCATCATTTCCGACCGCGTGGTGCAGGAAGGATTCTTCGATTCCATCCACATCGAGAGCTACATCACCGACGTGCGCGATACCAAGCTCGGACCCGAAATCGTCACGCGCGACATCCCGAACGTGGGTGAGGCGAAGCTGAAAGACCTCGCCGCCGACGGCGTGGTGCGCATCGGTGCAACGGTGCACGAAGGCGATATCCTCGTGGGCAAGATCACCCCGAAGGGCGAAACCGAACTGACGCCGGAGGAACGGCTTCTGCAAGCCATCTTCGGAGACAAGGCGAAGGACGTGAAAGACAGCTCGCTCCGTCTCCCGGGCGGCGCCGGCGGCAAGGTGGTCGACGTGCACATTTTCGACCGCGCCGAGGGCGATGAGCTCCCGACCGGAGTCCTGAAGCAGATCAAAGTGTTCGTGGCCCAGACCCGCAAGATCCAGGTGGGCGACAAGATGGCCGGCCGCCACGGCAACAAAGGCGTCGTCGCGCGCGTCGTCGCCCGCGAAGACATGCCCTACCTCGCCGACGGTACGCACGTGGACATCATCCTGAACCCGCTCGGCGTCACCTCCCGCATGAACATCGGACAGATCCTCGAGACCCACCTCGGTTGGGCCTGCGAGCAGCTGGGCATCAAGATCGCCACGCCGGCGCTCAACGGTATCTCTCCCGAGCAGATCGAGGCGTTCCTCGTGGCTGCGGGCCTGCCGAAGACCGGCAAAGTCCAGCTCTTCGATGGCCGCACAGGCGAACAGTTCGCGCACGAGACCACGGTGGGCATGGTGTACATGCTCAAGCTTCTCCACCTTGTGGAAGACAAGATCCACGCCCGCAGCGTCGGACCCTACTCACTGGTCACGCAGCAGCCTCTCGGAGGCAAGGCACAGCACGGTGGTCAGCGCTTCGGAGAAATGGAAGTGTGGGCCCTGGAAGCGTACGGCGCCGCCTACACGCTGCAGGAAATGCTCACCATCAAGTCCGATGACGTCATCGGACGCTCCAAGGCGTACGAGGCCATCGTCAAAGGCGAGGCCATCCGCCGCCCGAGCATCCCCGAGTCGTTCAACGTTCTCGTGAAAGAACTCCAGGCCCTCGGTCTCAAGGTCGAGCTCCTCAAGTTCAAGGAAGAGGTCGCTCCGGCCGAGCGCGTGACGGTGGAGGCCGGTGAAGTGGAGAAGGTCGAGCTCACCTCCCGTGTCGAGGCCGAAGACGAGGCGCAGGAACTGATCGCGGGCGTTGATAAGATCGCCGAAATGGATGAGATCCTCACCGGCGGCGAAACCGCCGAGGAAGTCGCCGCGGGTATCGAGGAAGGCGCCGAAGTCGAAGCATCCGGCGAAACAGCCAAGGATGAAATGGCGGAGGCAGCCAGTGAAGAAAGCGCGGAGGCGGCGTAACCTGACTCCAACGGCGATTCGAGAATCGTCGCATCACACCGCCGCAAACAATCAAAAACGGCCAGCAATGGCCGTTTTTGTAGTGAATTGACTAAAAATATGGATTAGTATTTAATGCAACCTTGTTCTTTTGCATGGTCGGGCTTCTCCGGACAATTTTGGGTCACAGTTGTTCGGAGATAATCGACCCACGCTTCAGTTTTTTAGGAGGCATTTCAATGCCACTCGATCCGCAGGAAGAACATCAGCAACGGAGCGCTATCGCCGCAAAATTGTGCCTGTCCGATGATTCGGACTGGGACACGATTCTGCGGGTGCACCAATGCGGCCTCTATGGCCTGGGGGACCAGACTAGCTGGCACCAACTGTGGAGGACTCTTTGGAGCAGGTATCTGGGTTTGCCGGATGGCTGCAGTGTGGTGCAGATCAGGGAAGCACTAAGCATGCTTCGGCACTACGGGGACCCCTGCAGTGACTTGGTGCACTTTGGCACCCTCTGGGGTCTTGGGCTTACGCCAGAAGTTGGCGTTCCCTGCCTCGAAAAGGCAGTGAAGTCTTACAAGAAAGCCTATGAAGCCTGGCGACGCGAAATCCTGGGGCGCTGATTGCCCCTCTCGAAACTGAAGTAAGGGTGGGCGGATCATTCCGCTCGCCCTTCTTTAATTTTAAAAAAGTGCAGGGTGTTCCATCCCCACCCAGAACGTCCGGGATTGGCTTCTCTTCGCCAAAAATAATCATCGAGATCTCAGGGCGATTTCGAATCGCCCCTGCAGGGAATAGAGGGCGTTCCATCCACGGTCAGAACGTCTTTCGTCCAATCCTGAAGCCAAAAAACACACCACCCCCGATTTTCCCGTCTCCGATGATCTGTGAAGGGGATTTTTACGCGCCGATGATGGTGCGCTGTATTTCTTCCCCCTTTTATTTCTATGAAGTCCGTGAACAAAGTGTTCCTCATCGGCAACGTCACCCGCGATCCCGAACTCCGGGAGGTCGCCGGCGGCAGGAAGGTCTGCTCGTTTGGTCTCGCCACCAACCGGGTGTGGAAAGACTCAAGCGGCGAGAAGCAGTCACTGCCCGAATACCACAACATTGTCGCGTGGGCGGGGATGGCCGAATTCAGTAATCAGTACGTGAAAAAGGGAAAGCCCCTCTACATCGAAGGGCACCTGAGAACCGGCACCTGGGAGACGCCCGAGGGCATCAAGAAGGACCGGACGGAGATTGTGATGGAGAACATCGTGCTCCTGGGAGCCAAAGATGCCCCCACCGCGCCCACGGCGGGCGAATCCGAATCGGACCCCGTCACGGAATAAGGAGTCGGGGAAATGTGGAAGAATCCGCCGCGACACAGTCGGGGCGGGTTTTTTCGTGCCGTGTTTCCACCGTGAGCTGCTCGGAATCAGCGCGTCACTGCCAGCATGCTTTCGTTTTCCATGAGCGGTGCCAGGAGCGTCAGGCGTTTATTGGCATCGCGCATGATCAGGTACTGCGTCCCCGTACCGGAGGCCGGTGCATGAGGGTCGCGGGGCAGGGCCGTCAGGTACGTGCCCCCCTGCGTCAGTTCCTCCAGACGGATTCCGTTAGTACAGCTTTCGGCCCCCGTGGCGCAAATGGCCACGGGCGTGCCCAGGGGGATGCCCGCAGGCAGCCGGTTCGTGTCGATTTCGTACTGCTGCACGGCATTCAGGATCGAAGCTAGGTCATTCTGACGTTTGCGGTCGCGGGCTGCCCGCAGTTCGCGCGAGGGATTCATGGTGGTGAACAGGACGCCCAGCAGGACGGCCGCGATTCCCATCACGAGAAGCAGTTCGATGAGGGTGAAACCTCGGCGGACTACAGGAGAGTGAAGACGGGTGAAGCCGGGATGGCGGGGCGGGGGGAGCGTCATGGGCAAGAAAAAAGGTGGCGGGATACTAGTGATAAAGGCTTCATACTGCAGAAAACGCGCTTGCGAGACGCTTTGTTTGGGGTGCCATAAAACTATGTCAAAGACGCTTCCGGTCTCCCCGGTTTTCGCCCGGGAATCCTCTGTCAAAAAAGTTGTTCTTTCCGCTTGACCCACCTCGATCCTCGAGTAGAATCCTTTGGCTTCTATGCAATTTCGCGATCATCCGCAGGAATAGAGCCGGTTTTTGAGCCTCTACTTCTGCGGGTGTGCGTGAAAGCCACCCGCTTTTTGTATCCTCACGGATGCAGAAGCTTCCCCGCCTTGCCCCTGGCAATGCGGAGATGTTCGCGGGAGCATTCACGGCGCCGTTGCTATTTGTCAGCATCGGCAACTGCTGTAACGAACTTCTCTTCGTTACAGCATCTCCCGCAACGGTCATACGACATGTGATCGTTCGGGAACAGATATATGAAGATTCAATTATTGAAATTCACCCGTCACGCAGGTGTAAGTAGCACCTCGTGACAGGACATTCGTGTGCACACACAGGCTTTTACTCAGCTTGTAGCACATGAACAGTATTCAAGAAAAATGTTACTCATCGCATCACATGGATGCCTCGACTCTGCATTCCGACGAAGGACGTGGCCAGCTGCGATATGCTTCGGTGAGCCGCTAGGCAGGCGCTATTAACCGGAGATCTCCGAATGAGGAAACTCCACAGAAGTTATGTTCTGTGATCCATCCGCCTAAGGCGGATGCGAAGGTCACTCAGGGAACTGAAACATCTCACGTACCTGAGGAAAAGAAATCAAAAAAGAGATTCCCCCAGTAGTGGCGAGCGAACAGGGAATAGCCCAAACCGGGTAGTTTACTACCCGGGGTTGTAGGACCCCGATATCTGATTGTCTCACTATAGAAGAACGTCCCTGGAAAGGACGGCCATAGAGGGTGATAGCCCCGTACGCGAAATAGTGAGGCACGGTAGGGAGTTCCTGAGTAGGGTCGGACACGTGTAATCCGGCCTGAATCTGGGTGGACCACCATCCAAGGCTAAACAGATGCAGAGATCAATAGCGGATAGTACCGTGAGGGAAAGGTGAAAAGCACCCCGAAAGGGGGATGAAATAGTCTCTGAAATGTGATGCGTACAAGGAATCAGAGCCCGCAAGGGTGATGGTGTTCCTTTTGCATAATGAGCCAACGAGTTAGTCGTCAGTGGCTTGGCTAAGGCAGTTTACTAGCCGGAGCCGGAGCGAAAGCGAGTCCGAATAGGGCGAATCTGTCGCTGGCGCTAGACCCGAAACCGGGTGAGCTACCCATGAGCAGGATGAAGCTCCGCGAAAGCGGAGTGGAGGTCCGAACCATAATGTATCGCAAGACATTGGGATGACTTGTGGGTGGGAGTGAAAAGCTTACCGAACCCGGAGATAGCTGGTTCTCCTCGAAATGCCTTTAGGGGCAGCCTCGTTTCGCACGGCGGGGGGTAGAGATACTTTTTGGATGCGGGGGTCATCTCGACCTGCCAAATCCTGAAAAACTCCGAATACCCGCCTTTAATGGAAACGGGAGTGAGACGGTGACAGCGAACTGCCATCGTCGAAAGGGAAAGAACCCTTATCATCAGCTAAGGTCCCTAAATATCGTTCAGTGGAAAAGGAAGTGTTGATGCTTCAACAACCAGGAGGTAGGCCTAGAAGCAGCCATCCTTTAAAGAAAGCGTAACAGCTCACTGGTCGACGCATTGATGCGCCGAAAACTCAACGGGGCTAAACGATATACCGAAGCTATGGATGACCTGCGTCCTTCGGGACACAGGTTGTGGTAGAGGAGCGTTCCGTACAGCTGCGAAGCAGGCCCGCGAGGTACTGTGGAGCGTACGGAAGCGAGAATGTTGGCATGAGTAACTACTAGGCAGGTGAAAACCCTGCCCGCCGAATCCCCAAGGTTTCCCACGCAACGGCAATCGGCGTGGGGTTAGTCGGTCCTAAGGCCAGGCTGAAAGGCGTAACCGATGGACAACTGGTTAATATTCCAGTACTTCAGGGAGATCGCCAAAGGGTGATTACTGAGAGCCTCGGGGGCCTCTGTTCCTCACCATTCTGCGTCCGAAAATGACGCAATGACACAATGAAGCAATGACCAACGGAAATGACAAATGACTAATGAAGAATGATAAAAGTTGTTTGAATAATTTTCCTTCAATGGTCATTGGTCACTGCGTCATTGATCATTCCGTCGGGCTTAGGATGGTGAGGAATACGTCCTCAGGAAGTAGGTTTTCATTCTAGGAGCGGTGTGACGGAATGGGAATATCAGAGCGTTCATATTGACTGAACGTATAACGTGTAAGGCGTTGAGACCGGTAGGGAAATCCGCCGGTTGAGTCGAGCACGGATGTCGAATATCCGCCTTTGGCGGATGAGTCTGTACCTTTCTGTTTCCAAGAAAACCATCGCTCACAGAGCTCTCTGAAACCGTACCGCAAACCAACACTGGTGGGGTGGTCGAGTAGACCTAGGTGAACGGGAAAACTCGCGTTAAGGAACTCGGCAATGAAGCGTCCGTAACTTCGGGATAAGGACTACCGACGGATAATCCCGTCGGTTGCAACAAAAGAGGCCAGGCGACTGTTTATCAAAAACACAGGTCCCTGCGAAGCTGCAAAGCAATGTATAGGGGCTGATGCCTGCCCAGTGTCAGAAGGTCACGTGAGAGGGTGTATGCCTTCAAACTAAGCCCTGATGAACGGCGGCCGTAACTATAACGGTCCTAAGGTAGCGAAATTCCTTGTCGGGTGGTCGATGAACCACCGTCAGATTAATCTGACGTGGTAAACTTGCCCGAATCACGAGCAATCGTGAGCACTGAGGAATTAGTCGTGTTTCGCAAACAGTCCATTCAATCTTTTACTCGAAAGAGGTTTGAGTTCCATGAAAATTATTTGAGACAATTTTGATCAATGTACCAACAGCAGCGCAGGCATTCTTGCCTGCGAACACTGCGAAGCAGTGAAAAACGTCGCTATATGCTGGAATATCCCATGCATCCCCTATGCCGCAAGGTACGGGGTGGGGACAATCAGCAGGAAATCCGTCCTTCGACTACGCTCAGGACGCGAGCTCCTCAGAGACTACACGCGACACTCCGACGCCATGGTTCGACGAAGTTTACCCCGAAGAAATGAGGGGCTCACCATGACATCGGATGATGATATAGTCCGATCCCTGCAGCGATGCAGGGGACGACACAATTGAGTCGTCACTAAAAAACAATCATCACTCATCTGAGTGGGTATGTGCGCTCTACAATCGTAGAGTTTCGGCTTACCACCGAAGGAAAATCACGCGCAATCTTTTCAAAAAAGGCGTCGCGAAGACTGGCTTTGCCAGTCTGGAGCGACACTTAGCCGGAAAGAGAGCTCGTGAGAGAAAACCTGGAAGGTTTTCTTTCACGCCAAATGAAGTTCCGACCCGCACGAATGGTACAACGGTCTGGTCACTGTCTCTACGCGAGGTCCGGTGAAATTTCAATCCTGGCGCAAATGCCAGGTAGACTACGGTAGGACGAAAAGACCCTATGAAGCTTTACTATACGCTGACATTGTGACGTTGGTTTGCGTGCGCAGGATAGGTGGGAGACTTTGATGCCGGGACTTTGGTTCCGGTGGAGTCATCCTTGAGATACCACCCTCGCGTTCCGACGTCACTCACTCCGTCTTTGAAACAAAGCGGGGGACAGTGTTTGCCGGGTAGTTTAACTGGGGCGGTTGCCTCCTAAAGTGTAACGGAGGCGCGCAATGGTCAACTAGCGCCGGATGGAAATCGGCGTTGTCGTGTAATCGCACAAGTTGGCCTGACTGTGAGGCTTACAGGCCGAGCAGGGACGAAAGTCGGTGATAGTGATCCGGCAACCTGAGCAATTAATCTTGCTCTCACCACGTGGGTGGGTTGTCGCTCAACGGATAAAAGTTACTCTAGGGATAACAGGCTGATCGATCCCAAGCGCCCACAGCGACGGATCGGTTTGGCACCTCGATGTCGGCTCATCGCATCCTGGGGCTGGAGAAGGTCCCAAGGGTTTGGCTGTTCGCCAATTAAAGCGGTACGCGAGCTGGGTTCAGAACGTCGTGAGACAGTTTGGCCTCTATCCTCCGTGGTCACTTAGAAACGTGAAGAGATTTGCTCCTAGTACGAGAGGACCGGAGTGAACGAACCTCTGGTGTACCTGTTGTCGCGTCAGCGGCATCGCAGGGTAGCTATGTTCGGCGACAATAACCGCTGAAAGCATCTAAGTGGGAAGTGTCTCCTGAGATTGCGTTTCTCCATCAGCCCGCCGGAAGACTACCGGTTAGATCGGTCGCAGGTGTACGCGCAGCAATGCGTTTAGCCGAGCGATACGAAAGGGCGATTGAACATTTTTCTCTTTGTGCTGTTTTCCTTGTGAAAACAGTCCAGAGTACTGTTCGTGTGTTACAAGTTGTGTAAACACGTTCACTTTTGCCGGGCGTCCCGGCGGGTGAGCCGTGCATACAACTTTGAATTTCAATACTGATCTTCATATCTTTTAAAACTTGAGTCCAGTGTCCTGGTGCCTCTAGCGGCGGGGCCACACCCGATCCCATACCGAACTCGGCAGTTAAGCCCGCCAGCGCCGATGGTAGCAGCCAGTACAGGCCGTAAGAGTAGGTCGGTGCCAGGACACTGAACTCAAGAACAATTCATGGAAGAGGGACTCCGTCCCCCTTCCATGAGCCATCCCCTGGCAAAGTGGCGCTTCCAGACAGGCGGAGCCTGTCTTCAGCGCGATTGTTTTATTTCAGGTATCTCAACGGTGCCTTTTTTGAAGTGTATATAAAACAATTCATCGCGAAGTCGGGCTTTGCCCGGCTGGAGCGATACTTTTAAGGGAAGGGATGGTCCGTGGAAGGGAAACCGTAGGTTTCCCTTCCGCGATCTCACTGATGCGTCAGGCACGGGTCGGCGAAGTAGTTGATCACGTGGCCGTCCGTGGAGCATGAGGGATGCTGCGTGCCATCGGGACACACATACGGCTTGCACTGGTTTGATTTGCACACGCCTGCGCACACCTGAATGCACATCTGGCCCGGCTCGCACGCCGACTGGCAATCGCCCGTTTCCGTCGTGCAGTACTGGCCGGTTCCACACTGATCGGACGAGAAGCATTTTTGCGCTGCGGCAGGGGGTTTTGAACTCGAACTGGAGCTCTGCGGGACGCAGTACATCTTGGTGCATGCTGCGCCGTGTTCCGTGCACGTGCACGTGTTGCAGCCGTCGGGAGATTTGAACGATTCACCTATCTTGTGGCCGTAGCAGAGGTTCCTGCGTTCCGTCTGGCAGCGCCACGAGCAGCCGTCCCTGTTTTTGCGGTTTCCGTCATCGCAGGTTTCCCGGTGTTCGATGGTCCCGTTCCCGCACCAGCGGAGACGGAAAGGCGTGCCCCAGCTGGGTGTTCCCCACAGCGCGACCGGCACTGCCGCGGCAGCGACGCCGCTGGCGGCGAGGAGGCTCAGAACCGTGATGAGCGCGAAGGCGTGTTTCGGCGGGAGGGTGGGGACCATAGAGAAGGAGGGAAATGCGCTTGTTCAGACACTCATTGTGGCCTGTCATTACATGCCATTATACGGAGAAAGTGGTTATTGGTTACGAATTTCTTGCAAGAAAAACGTTTATCGCTATTATCTGCCGCCCTTTTTATGCGTGAACGATCCAGTGTCTCAAACAATCTGGCAGATCCGCTCGAAGCCGAGCTGCAGGAGTACCTGCGTGCCGCGAGGGCGACCGGGTACAGCATTACTCCCGACGATGTGCACGCGTTACGGGCGGGCATTCTTGTGCACATAGATACAAAGCAAACATACAACGGACAGGTGGCGGTGGTCTGTAAGCTCATGGACGACTTTCTTCGCAGCAGATGGCACGAGGTTCTTGCAGGAAAAGAGTCACAGCTCAAAGTGGTTGCCTGATATTTCCATTTGTCCTTCTCTTTGTTACCCTTCCATGTCATGTCCTCGCCCCCGGAAACACTCCGCCAGCTCGAAAGTGCCATTAAAGCTTCTGAGAAGATGCTCGGCCGTGAGGCAGTGCAAGCCTTGCTTGCCAGGACCGGCGACGAATATGTAAAAGTGTTTGGAATCGAGAGAACGGGAAAACATGATTCCGTTGCAGTCGGTCTCGAGTTGATTCAGGAGGATTTTGAGAAACAGAGGAGGGAGGCGTTTAAAAGCAAAAAAACAGTTGCCTGAGGCGTATACTCAGTATCCCATCTCTGTCGCTTATGCAGCAATCAGTCCAATCCTGGCTCCAGTGGCTCGCCGGCATCGCATTCTGCACGGTCTGGCGCCTCGCGCCGTTCCGTCCACCGAACGTGGAGCCGGTGCTCGCGACCATGATGCCATTCGGGAAGCGCTACGGAGCCGTCATGTCGCTTCTCTTTTGCGCCGCGAACATGGTCTTGTTCGATATCATCACCAATAATCTGTCGCAGTGGACAGCCGTGACCGCCGTCACGTACGGGGTCATCGGCGCGGTGGCGGGGCTCATCCTGGACAGGGAGAGCGGCATCATGTCCTATGTGGTCTGCGCCGTCATCGCGACTCTTTTCTACGATGCGATCACGGGAGTCGCAGCCGGTGCCATCCTCTTTGGCATGGGGTGGAAAGAAGGCTTCATCGGTCAGATTCCGTTCACCATCAATCACCTCATCGGGAACGTGATCCTGGCAATCACATTGAGCCCTATCACCGACTGGGTACTGCACAAGACATCGCCTGAGGCGGTCGTCTCGGTGAAGGTCGTGGCGTGACGAGCGAGTATCACTGTACAACTTTTGAATGTAATGACTGATCATTTGACGTGTCTTTTATCGGGCCGTACGATCGATGCCAACCCATGCCCTTCAAAAAGAAGAAGCACGACGTTGGCACGTATTCCCTTGTGATTGCCGCATTCGCGGTGGCGGGCGTGGCATCGGCGGTTGTGCTTGGTGGCGAGCGGCTCAGTGCCGATCTGCTTGATGGCGTACTGGCCGGGCAGGAAGACCCGTACATGGAGCCGGGTGCACCGGCCATGGATGCCGGGCAGGCGCAGGCGCGCGTTGATGAACTCACCGGGCAGATCACCGGCCTCATCGCGGAGGCCCGTGAGTCGTATGCGGCGTGCACGGCGGATTTCGAACAGAGACTCTCTCAGATTCAGGTATTGCATGCGGAGCTTCAGGGCGCAGAGCAGCTTCGAGCAAGTGCCCAGCCTGCCACAAGCACCGCTGCGCCGGAGGCGACGCGCCAGGGTCCCCCCGCACCTACGCCCGCTCCGTCTCCCAGTGAGCCGCCGGCACGCGATGTTCCAGGAGGGCAAGCGGGTGCCGCCGGGCAGGCCGCGGGATGCTTCAACTATCAATGGGGTCTTGCGACCGAGGTCCATTTCCAAAACTACTGCAGTCCCAATGGCGCATGCCCTCCCGGGAAAGTCGAGTTTTCCCCCGAAAACACGACCTGTCTGAATGGCCAAGATTGCGCCAAAACGGATAAAGGACAGTGCGACGGTGGCAGTTGCATCTGGTGCGTGGATGCAGGAGTGTGCGGCAATGCAATTTTGGAGGAAGGTGAAGAGTGCGAAGATACATCGGCTGCCAGTACTGCTGATCACCCCTGGAACTGCCCAGCCGGGCAGCGCTGCGGCGTGAATGAAGGTCTCTGCAAGTGTCTTACAATGTAATTCCTGCCATTCTCATGCCCTTCCAGAAAAAGAAACGCGCCATCGATCACGGTACCATCGCATTCGTCGTCGCGGCGTTTGCCATCGCCGGCGTCGCAACGGGTTTTATGACGGGAGGGACGTTCCAGGCCCAAATTCTCGGAAACCCGCAGACCAATGCAAGCATTTCCCAGACAATCGCCGAATTGCTCGGTTTGCTTGAGCAGCAGAGGGAGTTAAGCCGTCAGATGGATGAGGTGATGGCGCGCATTCCGGGTGCGCAGGGTTTCCCCCTGAGCGGACTAACTCCCCATGGTGAAACCGAAGAATATTGTGGTGACGGCATCTGTAACGGAGAGGAAACCGGCTCTTGTGGTGTGGATCCGGCTCAGGACATGCAGGGGTACTGTCCCAATGCTTGTCCTACAGATTGCGATTCGCTGTCCGGTGCCATGCCCGGGGGCACGCCTCAGGCACCCGGGTCCAATGCCGGGCAACAAGATATCCCCTTGGGTGAGGGCACATCCACTCAGCCCGAATCAGAAGAAAACAGAGGATGGCTCGATTGGCTTTTCGGCTCCGGTTCCCGGGATATTCCGGTGGAGCAGGATAGTCTCTACGGCAACCCGCCCTCGATCAATTCGGATGGCACAGTGAATCTTCAGGATGATGGTACTGCAGGCGATGCGCATTTTTGCGGCAACGGAGTCCTGGAAGACGAAGAGCAGTGCGATGACGGCAATGCGGAAAATGGGGACGGATGCACAACGACATGCCTGGCTGATCGGGAGTCTCCTGTGTATACGCCCGCCTGTGGCAATGGGCTGCTGGATCCCGGAGAAGCATGTGACGATGGAAATATGTTGAACGACGATTCTTGTTCGGACACATGCACGATGGTGTCTGTATCGAGCCAATAGGCAAGCCAGCAGGCGAATC
>CAYTEH010000005.1:52884-62883 GCA_964436765.1 uncultured Candidatus Peribacteria bacterium | reverse complement strand
AACCGGGATCCTGCGCATCGGCGAGGGTGTCTTCCGCATCCGTGTTATCCACGCCATCGCTGCACTGGGGCAACGTCACCGTGTTCGTCTCATCGTTATCCTGCGGGTTATACACCCCGTTCGTGTAGCAACCGGGATCCTGCGCATCGGCGAGCGTGTCTTCCGCATCCGTGTTATCCACGCCGTCCGAGCACTGCGGTTGAGCGGGGCAGATGTTCTCTTTCTGCCAGAGGCACAGGTCGCTAAAGCAGGGGCCGTTGCTGAGGATGCAGATCTTCGAGTTGAGTGCATGGCCGGCCGGAGGCGTGTTGGCACAGTTCACGGAATCACCGTTATTGCCTCCCGCATGGCCTAGGAGCAGCGTGGCGTTCGGGCCGCCAGTCTTTTCCCACAGGCAGGAGTCCGAGAAGCAGTTATACGGGCCGACGCCGTTACGGGCATAGCACCCGCGGGCCTTGAGCGTGTATCCGGCCGGGGGGGTATTGGCGCAGCTGAGGGACTGGTAGTACATGCCGCCTGCGTGCGTGAGCAGGTAGGTGGAGTCCTGAACGGCAGGGCGGCTCCACAGGCAGGATTGCGCGTAGCAGGGCCCGCCGCTGATAAGACATTCGGTATCGACCTTGGTCCATCCCGCGCCGGGGTTGGGACACGTCACCGGGCCGGAACCGCTCATGCTCCCGTTCGCGTTCCACACGGCGGTGCTGACGGTCGTCATCGTGTATTCCAGGGCCTGGCCGGCGGGGCAGGAGAGTCCGTTCGTCTCATCGTTATCCTGCGGGTTATACACCCCGTTCGTGATGCAGCCCGGATCCTGCGCATCGGCGAGCGTGTCTTCCGCATCCGTGTTATCCACGCCGTCGCTGCATTGGGGATTGACGGGGTTCTCGCACCGGTCACCGATCTTCTGGCAGCCGCTGCCGAAGCTATTGCAGTCGGCGGAACCGATGGGGTTCTCAGCCACGAAGCCCTGGAGCGCGTAGCCCGCCGGGCAGGTGTAATCGCAGGAATGGTCGCCCGCGTTCCAGCTGGACTGGATGGCCACGCGATCGCCGCCCGCGCCGATGTAGCGGCACGCGTAATTGTTGCAGTCATCCGGGCCGGTCGTGTTTTCCGCCACCACCGCCACGAGCGCGTAGTTCGCGGGGCAGGTGTATATGCAGGCGAAGTCGCCCTGGCTCCACTGGGCCGTCAGGCCGCTGATTGTATGCGTGGCAACGCCCAGGTCGAGCGTGCGGTACGAGCCGCAGTCGTTGGCGCCGGAGGGCACTTCGGACTTGATGACGCCCTGCAGCACCTGCGTGGGCTTGTTGCTCCCGTTGATGCCAAGGTCGTAGCGGCACCCGAAGTCGCCGCCGCTGTAGATGGTGTTGGCGCTCGTGAGTGTTGCGCTCAGGCAGGCGTTCTGGGCCGAAGCCGGCGCCGCTTGCACGAGAGCGACGGCAAGGAGGACCAGGAGGGGGGTCGAGAGACGGAGAAGGCGTTTCATGAGATGGGGGGAGAAGAGGAGTGGAGAGAGCGAGGGGATCAGTTGCACTGCCTCACCCACTGGTTATTCACGCGTGCCCAGCGGCAGAGCTGCGCAGCATTCGATTCATCGTTGTCGTTCGGGTTGAACGCGGTCGGGTTGAAGACGCCGTTCGGGTAGCAGCCCGGATCGAAGAAGTCGACCTTGCCGTCGTTGTCGTTATCGAGGCCGTCGGAGCAGGCCGGGAGCGTCACGACCACGTTCGTCTCATCGTTATCCTGCGGGTTATACACCCCGTTCGTGTAGCAACCGGGATCCTGCGCATCGGCGAGCGTGTCTTCCGCATCCGTGTTATCCACGCCGTCGCTGCACTGGGGCAACGTCACCGTGTTCGTCTCATCGTTATCCTGCGGGTTATACACCCCGTTCGTGTAGCAACCGGGATCCTGCGCATCGGCGAGCGTGTCTTCCGCATCCGTGTTATCCACGCCGTCGCTGCACTGGGGGGTCGGGGCAAGGGCTTCGTCGCAGGTCACGTGGTATCCGATATTAATGACCCGGCCACCACCCGCTATCACATCGTCGGCGGAGAGGAACACATCCATTCCCGTTTCGGTCAGGTTGATTGCGTAGGCGTAGATATCGGACGACGTGGTGCCACGGTTGTTGTTGCAGGCGCCGCCGTAGAGGACGCACTTCATGCCATCTACGTACGACTGGGCCACTGCCGTGGGGTTCTTGCAGGTGCGGGGGAAGGTGACGTGGGTAATGGAGGAGTGCGAGTCGTTGCCGTATGTGACCTGCGTGACGCCGCCGAACATGAACTTGTTAGACGTCTCGCGCACCGGATTCTGGCACATGACGTGGTAGGACATCTTGATGTTGCCGCCGGCGCCCGGGGAGATGGCGTCGTCGGAGGTTGTGGAAATGCCGAAGCCGGAGGCATTCACTCCCGAGAGTTGCGGGTAAAGATCGGTGGAGGTGGTGCCGGCGTTGTTGTAGCAGGAACCGGTGTAGCCGAGGTTGCATGCAACCGAACTGACGTGGGTCTCGGCCGTAATGGACGGAGTGCCGCAGTTGGCCGGCAGGCTGATATTGGCGATGTTCGAATGTGCCTGATGTGAGCCGTCGTAGCGTACGGTAGCCGTGCCGCTCACGAGCCTGGTCGAAGCCGGGCGCACCACATTGTTCTGGCCGCAGATCACATGCCAGCCGATCTGGATGTCCTGTGCGACGATGGCGTCGTCGGCAGTTGCGTACACGTCGAAGCCGGAGGTGGTGACGTTGCCGATGCTCGAGCGGATATCGCTGCTGGTGGAATGCGGGGTGTTGGGGCAGGGGCTGAGCGCACACTTTCCGCCGCCGGTGTAGGTCTGCGTTACGATCTGCGGGTTTTCGCAGGTCTGGGGGAACGTCACGTGCGCCGGGATGGAGTTCCCGTTACTGGTGCCGCCGGAATAGCGCACCGTTGCGACGCCGCTGAACTCGGGAGCGGGCGCGAGGTTCTGCGCCGTGGCCATGGCAGGCAGCAGCGCGGAGACGAGAGAGACTGCGATAAAAGCAGCGAACGGCTTTTTCATGGGACGGGTGGTGAAAAAATGCAGAGTAGACATAGATGTCAAAAAGTGGTCACAAGTAAAAAGGATCCATTTTCACAGGGATTGCTTCTATTGTCAACGATTGTTGTTGACAGGCATGTAGGCAATTTTTTTGTTTTCAGAAAGCCAAAAAAAACCATCAATCCTCTTTGTCACCCCCCTGCTATTTCAGATGGATTTCCCTGCCTGCAGACGCTTTGCAAGCGTGCGAAGGTAGCTGGTGGATACCTTCATTTTGACGTAGGTGCCCGTTTTGGGGTCAAAAACGCGCTTTACCTGGATGTTTGGCTTCCACGTGCGTCGGGTGTGGCGCATGGAGTGGCTTCGGGTGTTTCCGAAGGATGTCTTTTTGCCGGTTTTGATGCACATGCGAGCCATAGGGCCGGCAGAATTTACAGGGGAAGTCGAGACAGGTCAAGCAGTGTAGACCCGTGTCGCAGAAAAGTTTCAGGCTCACAGGAATCAGGATTCAGGCACTGAATCTTGATTCTTCTGTACTGATTCCTTTCTCCGACTGCCTTGAGAAGGTCTTTTCTGTATGCTGTCGGCAATGTCGTTTCTCGATCCCATCTTCATCCTCAGCGTCCTCGCCGCACTCACAGTGCACGAGTGGTCGCACGCCGTGACCGCGACGCGCCTGGGGGATCCCACTCCCCATAACCACGGGCGCCTGACCCTCAACCCGCTTGCGCACATCGACCCGATGGGCGCGCTCATGTTCGTCCTGGCAGGCTTCGGCTGGGCCAAGCCCGTGCCGGTGAACCCGATGTACTTCCGTCACCACCGGAGCGGCATGCTCCTCACTGCAGCCGCGGGTCCGTTCAGCAACCTCATCCTCGCTTCCGTCTGCTACGCGATTCTCGCGTTTGCCGCACGCGTCGGCAACGTCACCGCGTGGGAGCTGCTCGATATGCCCTCCAGCGGGTCGGTGGGGCAGGTGTTCTTCCTGCGTTTTCTCGGCACCTCGCTCTTCGTGAATCTCGGGCTCATGGCATTCAACCTCATTCCCATCGCGCCGCTCGACGGTTCCAAGGTGCTTGCGGCGTTGCTGCCACCGCACCTCGCCGAGCAGTATGAGGAATGGATGCAGTACGGCATGTACATCCTGCTCGGGTTGCTCGTGGCCGAACGCGCGCTCAACTTGCCCCTCCTCTCTACGTGGATCATGACGATCATGGACGGAGTCTTGTGGGGGCTTGGGAGAATCTTCGGAGAATGACCAATGACAACAATGACGCAATGACACAAGTAAGGAGCTTCTTTTTGATTCTTCGTTAAACATTCAACATTCCTGTTGGTCATCGGTCATTGCGTCATTGGTCATTCAGTTCGTGATGGCCGTCAGCGTCACCGTCGCCCTGTAGGTATCGTTCGGCACGATCGCTGTTCCGTGGATGATGGCGCGGAAGCCGATGTTCTCCGTATCGCCGCCGAGGCCGGTGGCGCTGCCGCGGGAGGCAATGTTCACCGAGGAACCCGTGGCGACCCGCAGCCATGTGTCTGCCACGCCGTCGCTGCCCCATGTCACGGAACCGCCGGCAGTTGTGGTACTGGTGGAAGAAAGTCGTGCGGCCCAGCGCGCGCTGTTCTGCACGCCGCCCGCGGCGCTGGGGGCCGTGCCGGTATCCATGGCCGCCGGAGTGGTGTTGTTCGTATTGAAGAGGGGCTGGATCCGGTTGCCGGCCACGTAGCCGTTCAGGTGCCCCGTACCGGTACGCGCTCCCGCCGCGCCGGTGCCGGTCTGGATGATCCACGAGAGCGTGTAGCCCGCCGCGCTGTTTGTTTCTATGGTGCACGTCGTTTTGCTGCTGCCGCAGTATCCCGCGCTGCCGCAGGTGTTCACGCTCGTGTCGCCGGTGCGCACGATGGTGCCGAGTGCCGCCGGGCTGGTGCAGGTCATGGTGATGGTGGTGTCGCTTGCGCCCTGCTGATACCCCGCGTTGAGCAGGTAGTTCGTGGACGCCGAATAGCCGATGTTTCCTTCGCCGATGGTGTCATCGAGCATGTAGTTGGTGGAGCGCGCCTTCTCGCCCCCGCCCCCCGGCTGCACGTCGGTGGGAATCTCGTAGTTCGTGCTTTCGGGGCGCAGCTGCTGAGCGCTCGCCTGTGGAAAGAGCAGGGAAAGGCAGAACAGAATTGCAAGGCGTCTCATGGCAGCGATTCTACATGCGAATGGCCGAGAGGGACTACTCGCTCGTGAGGCAAAATTATGCTATAATTTCCCGATACCCTACACAAAACCCCCTTTCCGGCCTTCCCCCCGCCTGGCGCTTGCGTTCGGCTTCCTGGCACTGAGCCTCCTGGGCCTGCTGGCCACCGCGATGCGGGGCGCATCCCTGGCGGGCGCAAGCGTGGGCGTGCAGCTCAGGTATCTTGCGTACGATGACGACGTGAGCCCTCCCTACGTGGAGAATATGAATCCCGCATCGGGCGCCACGCTCGTGAACGTGACAGGGTCCATCGTGATGCGCGTGAAAGACTATAAGAACAACAGCGGGATCGAGGCGGGATCCGGCGTGAGTATGGTGAGCCTGCGGGTGAACGTGTCGTACGGGTCCACGTCCAATACGTATAACAGCGGCTCCACGGCGCTCACTGCGTCCGGTGCTTCGTTCAATCGGCTCATCACCATCGATCCCGAGGATGACTTTCCGGGCGACACGCGCATATCTGTGGCGGTCGACGCGGAGGATCTGCACGTTCCGCCGAATGTGATGGACACGTTCCGCTACTCGTTTCGGACCGCACCAACGTCCTCCTCCTCTTCCTCCTCCGCGTCAGCCACTCCCGTGACGAGCGAATCATCCGCTGCGCGCAGGGGCGGCGGCAATCCGGGCAACGTTTCACCCGGTACGCATCTTGTGTCCGCGCCCGAATCCGGCGGCACGCACCCATTGCGCTCGGGCGATTCTTCCCATGCGTTTGACGACGTGGCGGCGGGAAGCTGGTACGAAGAAGCGATCGGAGCGCTTGTTGGACGCGGAGTCATCGGGACCAGGTCGCGGTTCTTCCGGCCGCAGGACGGCACGGCGCGCGGAGAGCTTGCCAAGATGCTTGTGATTCTCCGCGGGGTCGAGCCGCCGCGCGTCTCGGTTTCCATCTTCACCGACGTGCACCCTGGCATGTGGTACGGGCCGTACATGGAAGCGGCTGCGCGCAAAGGATGGGTGAAGGGCTATGGCAATTGCATGGGGAAGGCATTCTGCTTCACGCACCCTACCCGCACGGTGACACGCGCCGAGGCGGCCACCATGATCGCCAGGGCGTACGGCATTCCCGCCGGGACGAACGCGCCGGAATTCGCCGACGTGCCGGCCCGTGCGTGGTTCGCGCCCGCCATCGATGCAGTCGCGGCACGCTGCATTCTCCGCGGCGACGACGCGACCGGGCACGCCCGCCCCCATGACACCGTGACACGTGCCGAAATCGCAGTGATGCTCGAGCGGGCGGAGCGGGGGATGAGGTACGGAAAAGACTGCGGACAATAAAAATTCAAGATCGAAGACCGAAGATCGAAATTTCGACCTTTGAACCTCAGATTTCGGTTTTGTCACAAGGTGACGGTCGTCTCGTACTCCACTTTCCCGTCCGCCTGCAGCAGCAGCCGCGGACGCAGGCGCAGCAAGCGGACGAAGGGCCACCCGAGCAGGTCTTCTTCCTGATTGTTCCATTCCTGCGCCAGCACGTTATGGGCATCGAGCAGTGCCTGCACGTTCCCGCTGCGCGAGAGGTCGGCAACGAGGCCCGCGAAGGCGGGATCCTTCGCGCGTGCCGGCGACACCGTCTCGCGCAGGCGCTCAAATGCCTGCTGGGTTTGTATGATGGCATCGGTCGTCCGCCGTCCGTCGGCGCCCTTCACCGGCAGGGCTTCCCGGAGAGCCTCCAGGGCCTGTCGTTCTGCTTTCCCGAGGCCGCGGTCGCCAAGCAGGGCCGGAGCGGCGCGTTCAACCGAGCTTCTGTAGAACACGGCGACCGTATCGGCACGGGCATCGATACCGCGCTGCAGCACGCTGAGCGATGCGGCTTTCCCTCCGACAATCAGCGCCAGCAATGTCACAATGCCGATTGCCAGCCTGCGGGCGGACCGTCTGTGCGATGTCATGCGCCGGTCATGATACATCGGCTGCAGCGGGCATCGTCCGTCATGGATTGATGTGCCGGGCGATCCGGTGTCATTTGTTATTCCTGTCGGGCGCCAAAATGGCTACGATCGTGTCCATGACCAGTGTCCGTTTCCGGCGCGTATGTGCGTCGGCCGCAGCAGCCGCGTTCCTTCTTCCCGTTTCGGTGATGGGGGCAAGTTCGTCCAGCGCCCCGTCTCCGACGGTGCGCGTCGGCGGCGTGCAGATAAGCGCCGAGCAGAATGTGCCGGTGATGGGTGATTTCACATTCGGTCCTTCGCGGTTCACGTTGTCGATGGCGCCGGGAGAGGAGCGGACGGTGGATGTGCAGGTGATGAGCCGAGCGGGACGCGACTACACGTACGTGTTCGAAGCCGAGGATTTCGCCGCAGGGGCCGATGCGAAGGGCGCCACGACTCTCTTCGGTCCGCTCGCCGGGCCCTACCCCGCGCGCACGTGGGTGAAGGCCGCGGTGCCCTCGGTCGTGCTCGCGCACGGCCAGCGTGCGTTCGTACCCGTCACCATTCGGGTCCCGAAGGATGCCGAGCCGGGCGATCACTATGCCGCGCTGCTGCTCAAGCGGACGCTCCGTCGCGAGGAGATGACCGATAAAGGGTTCGATATCGTCTCCAGGGTCGGCATTCTCTTCCTCGTGAGCGTCGAGGGCGACGTGGTGAAAGATGCCGCGATTGAGTCGCTGACGACGCGGTCCGGCTGGTACTGGTCGCTGCCCGCGTGGTTCGATCTCGCGGTGGAGAACAAGGGCACGGTCTACGCCGCGCCCATGGGCACAATCCGCATCAGTAATATCCTCGGGTTCACCGTGGACGAACTTCCGGTGAAAGACCTGGTCGTCCTGCGCGAATCCCGCCGTTCCTTCCCGTTCCAATGGCAGCCGACCTTTGCGCTGGGGCGGTACACGGCCGAAACGAACGTGATGCTGTTCGACCAGAAAACAACGCCGGTGTCGGTGAGTTTTTGGGTGGTGCCGGCATTCCCCGTGCTCATCGGGCTCCTGCTGATATTTACGGTGTCGTTCTTCGTCCAGTTCTTCTTCTCGCGTTTCGAAGTGCGTAAGAAGGCATAAAGCGTGAGCAGCGGACAAAATTCAACGGAATACAAGATGTTGATATTTTTCACTTTTTGGTATACAATAGTACTAAATCCACATCACACACCGCACATGATTCAGACCATTCTTTCACCAGAGCGCGCTATTCGGGTCTTTACCGTCGGCCTTGCCGCGGCGGCTTCCCTGTACCTGCTCACAGTGACGCTTGCTGAACCTCTACGGTCCTTTGCGGCCACCGACAGCGAAAACGTGGTTGTGAGCCTGAGCGTGGCATCGGATATCAGCAATACCTGCACGACCCCGGTGTCGCTCGGGACCATCACGCGAACGGGAGATACGGGGGTCTTTGACGATACGCACGATACCGAGTGCACCATTTCGACGAACAACACGACGGGGTATAACCTCACGTGGATCGTCTCTACCGGCACGGGCGCAGCGGGTGCGCGTACGGGCACCGGATACCTGAATGGTTTTACCGCGGGCAACCGGATCCAGCCGCTCTTCAATACGAACAACACCACCCCGGCGGCCATGGATACCGCCACGGCCCCCAGCACCGCGGGCGGTCTTCTGAACAGCGCGCGCTGGGCCGCGCGGCTTTCTTCCACCAGCACAACGACGGGCGGCGGTTCCGTGACCTGGGGCAGCGACGGGGCATCCGAGACGTACCTGAGGGTCGCCACCGGTTCGGCCGTGCAGATTGCCAACCGCACGTCGCAGACGAGCGGTGCCGGCGACACCGAGAAGGTCAACTTCCGCGCCATTATCCACGGCACGGCCATCGTCCCCACCGATACCTACAAGGCGACCGTCACCTTCACGGCGACGACGAACTGACCCACCATTTCGATGTCCCACGTCCCCAAAGAATCGATTACGATCTCCGACGGGAAAGACGCGGAAGATCTCTGTATGCCGCATCTGGACGCTTTTGCCGATAATCACGTGAACGGCCTCTTTCCCGCGGCTTCACCTGAAGAAGAGATAGAGCACTGGCGTCTCGATATGAAGGCATACATGAAAAACGCCATCGGTTCGCTGGCGCAGGACGGCAACTTGTCCGTGATACGCCTGAACGGGGAAGTGGCGGGTATCGCCGGGCATGAGATGGCAGGCCACATGCCCGATGGAAGAAGTGCGTACGAAATCATGAGGGTATCCGTCCTGCGGGAATTCCGGAAAAAGGACCTGCACATCGAACTCATGAACCACGTTTTCCGTCAGCTGCGGGAGGCACACGCTTCATCTCCTCTTCTTATCCATTCGAAGGCTCCAAGTATCAAGTCGTGGGCCGAGAAAGCGGGCTTCCGGATATTGTCGCTTCGGGACTATGCGACGATCAAAAAGTTCACGATGCCGAAAGAGAGGATGGACCAGTGGGTTCGCGACCAGGAAGAGGCATCGTGGTGTTCTTATGTGTTTGACCCGAAGGAAAACAATGGAGCCGCTGACCGGGATTGAACCGGTGACCACCCCCTTACCATGGGGGTGCTCTACCACTGAGCTACAGCGGCCTATGAACGGAACGAGCGAAGGCGTAACGGAGCCAACCGAGCTTATTTTCCATGACGCCGCGCGAGCGCGGCTGGGCACTGAGCTACAGCGGCCTGATTTCCAAGCCGGGGAAGTCTACTAGGCTATACAGGGCTTCCACAAGCTGCTATTGCTCCGATTCCACCGTCTCTGCCCAGCCCTGTGGGTCCTGCCCTTTGGCTTTGCGCAGGGCGTTTTTGAGGGCAT
>CAYTEH010000005.1:0-52784 GCA_964436765.1 uncultured Candidatus Peribacteria bacterium | reverse complement strand
GCCCAGCCCTGTGGGTCCTGCCCTTTGGCTTTGCGCAGGGCGTTTTTGAGGGCATGCAGGCAGAGAAGCGCGCATTTCAACCGCCTTGGGCCGATGGGCACGGCGAGCATCGCATAGATATCCTCTTTGGTCATGGCTTCCAGATCCTTCACGCTCTTCCCCGGGAGTTCTTCCGCGAGCATCGACATCGCGGCCTGGCTGATGGCGCACCCCGTGCCGTCCCAGCCGATGCCGGCCACGGTTCCGTCCTTGATCATGAGCGACACAGTCAGCGTGTCGCCGCAGCTCACATTCACTTCTTCATGCGTGACAAAACCCCCACCCCCATCTCTCGCGCTGCTCGAGCCGGGAGAGGGGAGCAGACTTTTTTTCCTCGGATGCCGGTAGTGATCCAAAATGTTCTCGGCGTAGACGTCCATGGTCCTATGGTAGCTCACCACCGCATGCTATACTTGCAGTTTTACAATTTATTGTTATAATTATCCCTATGTCCTCTATGGATTCATCCGAAGTACCGAAAACCGAGGATGTGACCCGCGAGCCCCGGCAGGTAGTTCTGCCATCTTTTTTTGCAGGAAAACCGTTTCCGCCGGCTCAGGAATTCAGGGGGGCGATATCGGTTCTCGAGTTGCTGGAGACATTCGGTCAGCAGGCGCGCACAAGAATACGACACGTCATTCATAGAGACGACGAGGTCATTCTGCCGGCAGACGATGTCCGCTGGTTGCGGGAATGCATGCTGCAGTTATTTCCTGTGGTACAGGCGTCGCTGGAGTCGGGAGATGATTTCTTGCAGTTAGGACGTCTGAAAAATGCGCTTGCGGGGATTGTGTCTGTTATCAATGACACGTCGGTTCAGCAGGATATGGAGGAGTTATGCAGCGAATTGGCAATCATGCTGAAGCAGAACTGCGGCAGGGTAGAACATCTTCTCAATAATACGTTTCAAACATTTTCGGATGAGGAGATCCGTACTGCGGTTATCACGGACAGCAGAGTGGAACAGGCGCGAAAGGATCGCATCGCCAAAGAGGAGAAGCGTGGGCAGAAATACAAGAAGAAGCCTCCTACCGCAAACGGGACAGAGCATCGGTGATTGCGCCGGGCAGACGTTCAATTTCTTCCCGCAAGTTATAGATCCCCACCGAGAGCCGCGTGGATGCCGGCACTCCGAGTTTCGCATGGAGCGGCTGCGCGCAGTGGTGCCCCGCGCGGAGGCAGATGCTGCGACGCCCCAGGATCTCCGTGAGGTCATGCGGATGGACGCCCTCGATCACAAAACTCAGGCAGCCCGACGACTCGTCGGGCGAAGACGGTCCGAGGATCCGCAGGCCCGGAACCGCGCTCAATTGATCGAATGCCTCGCTAAGCAATTTCCGCTCATGTATCTCGATATCCTTCCAGGAGTACTGCGAGAGCCAGTCGATCGCGGCTGCGAGCCCCACAGCTTCGGCCACCGGCTGGGTGCCGGCTTCGAAGCGCGCGGGGACGTCAGCCTGCGTGAATCCGTTCCGTGTCACCTCCTGGATCATCCCGCCGCCGCCCAGGAACGCCGGCATGGATGCGAGAATCTGCCGTTTGCCGTACAGCACGCCGATGCCGGTGGGTCCGTAGAGCTTGTGACCGGAGAAGACGAGGAAATCACAATCAAGCTTCTGTACGTCGGTCGCGTGGTGCGCCACGGACTGGGCGGCATCGATCAATACCAATGCGCCGTGCTCATGCGCCAGCGCGATCATCTTCTTCAGGTCCGGACGGACGCCGAGCACGTTGCCCTGTGCGGTGACCGAAACCAGCTTCACCCCGCCGTCCGTCAGGTATGTTTCGTACTGATCCGGATCGAGCCGGCCTTCATCGTCGCAGTCGACCCAGAGGATCTCGATGCCTTTGCGCTCCTGCAGCTGGAGCCAGGGGACGATATTGCTGTGGTGCTCCAGTATCGAGAGCACGATACGGTCGCCCTTTTTGAGGAATCCCTGACGCGAGAGGGATATCGCAACCAGGTTGATCGCTTCGGTCGCATTCTTCGTGAAGACGATTTCGTCGGCATGTTTTGAGTGCAGGAACATCTGCACCGTCTTCCGCGCCTCCTCGTACGCCACGGTCGCGCGCTCGGCCGGCACATGCATGCCGCGGTGAGGGTTGGCATTCTCTTCCCTATAGAACCGCTCCATCCGGTCCAGCACCGCTTGCGGCTTTTGAGACGTCGCTGCGGAATCCAGGTAGACGAGGGGGTGCCCATCGATCTGTTGCGACAGGAACGGGAAGTGTTGCCGGAGGGCGGGAATGCTCAAGGGCATGAGATGTGCATTATAGAGGAGAAGCAGTTACAATTCCCGTCGTCATGCAGTCCAAAACCATCCAATACCTCAGCATCGCTTTCTTCGTGTCCCTGCTCCTTTGGGGCGGGTATGTGACGCTCGTGTATATGGGTATGCCCATTCACGGGGCTGTGCTCCTGACCGACGCAGGGCAGAAGACGGTGTCGGATCTTTGCGGAGATTCGGGAGATGCGGCGGGCACGATGGAATTGCTCTGCCGGGGCGTGGTGGCCATGGGGCCTTTCTTTCTGCATACCACGGCGCGTGCCGCGCCGTTCCTGTGGTACGCGGTGCTGAGCGCAGTGGCATACGGCGGGTACCTGGCATTCCGATTGTTTCGGGATGGAAACCTGTCGGCTCCCTCCAGGCGCAGGCCATGGCATGTGCTTCTTGTGGCACTTCTTCTGCTTTGGCTGCTCTTTACCACCTTGAGTTTCGGGAACGACGGGAACGGTCGGCCGGTGCGATCGCACGTGGAGCCCACCTCGCGTACGTACAACGTGAGCGAACAAGGCCTTCGTGCATTGCAGGAGGATTACAGGGAACTGATGGACCGCGGCTGCCTGCCGGAGATCGGCACCACCGGCACGGGAGAGAGGGTGCATATGCTCAGTTCCACGTGCATACAGCGGGCCTTCTTCACGCGCGTGCTCACGCAAGTACTGTTCGTGATCGCGTTGCTCTTCGAGCTGCTCGTGCTCGGGCGCTTCCTGCTGGGGTTCCTGCGCTTCGATTCCAAGCGGCTGCTTCCCGAGGCGGTTCTCAGTGCTGCCGTCGGGGCATGTGCATGGATAGTGATCCTGTGGACTCTTGGCGTACTGCACATCTTCATGGGGCCCGTGGGGTGGGTGCTGGTCGTGGGAATCCCGCTCGCGTGTTACAAAGATTCTCTTTACTGGTTGAACCGTTTTCTGCACCACGAATGGGAGGTTGATGCGCGTTGGCATCGTGCACAGGAAGCGCTCGCGTGGCTGGTCCTCAGTTACCTTGCGCTCAATTTCCTGAGTGTCGTCCGGCCGTTTCCCATCGGTTGGGATGACCTGGGGAGTTATCTGAACCGCCCCCGCCTGCTGGTGAGTTACGGGCATTTCATCCCCTCCATGTCTCCGTTCGACTGGACGTATCTGACGGCGACGGGGTATCTGCTGTTCGGGTATCAGTCGGTACTGGGCGCCACCACGTCCATGATGGTCAACTGGGCTGCCGGTTTGCTGGCGCTGCTGGGGGTCTATGCGTTCGGCAACGTGTACCTGGGCCGCAGGCACGGGATGCTTGCGGCATTGCTCTATTACTCTCTGCCACTGGTGGGCCACTTCTCATTTGCCGATATGAAGATCGACAACGCGGTCTTCTTCTTCGGGGCCATGGCGACATTTGTGCTCTTTTTGGGCCTCTTTCCGGCCGATGACGAATCTGATCCGTCGGCCAACTCCGATGCGCCCGTGCCGGCGCGCAGGCAGCTTGCATATGTGGCGCTTGCGGGCGTGCTGGCCGGCTTCGCTTTCGCTTCCAAGGTGACGGGGGTCATGGTGATTCTTGCACTCGGTGCAGTCATTGCCGGTGTCCTGCTCCACTGGTGGGCCGCCGTCGCAGCGGTGCTGCTCTCGACGTTCATTGTCATGCAGGTGGGCGGCCGTGATCTGGTGGCAATCGTGACCCGTTTTGCAGTGCCGGCTTCCGCATCGCAGCAGGTGGCAACAGCTGTGCTGCTTGTGTCCACCCTGCTCGGCCTTGGGTGTCTCGCGTACGCGTTCATCCTGCGCCGCCAGAACGTCAAACCGTTCTTCGCGGGAGTCGCGTGCTTCGTGGCAGGAGTCGCCGTGGCAGTGCTGCCATGGGTGGCTCACAACAACTGGCTTGCGGGGAAATTCCCGCCAGCCCTTATGCTCAGTGCTCCCAATACCATTTCGCCCATCATTGGCATCAGCCAATCAGAGCCCTCCAGGTACGGCCAGGATGTCCGGGGCCTCCCGTCGGATCTGCGGCCCGACACATCCGGCCCGGCATGCACGCCTACCGGAGGCACCGAAGAACTGGACCGTTACTGGGGATTCTCCTCGGGCTGGAGACACTACCTCACTCTTCCGTGGAGGATGGTGATGAACGTTGATGCGGTGGGCTATTACGTCACGACCATTCCGGCGTTGCTGATGGCCCCCCTCGTGCTGCTGCTGCCGTACTTCTGGATTCGGCGAGGCCGGTGGCTCCGGTGGACGTTATTCTCCGCGATCTTTCTGGTGTTCCAGTGGGTGTTCCTTGGGAACGGCATTCCGTGGTACGGCATAGGGATGTTCCTGGGACTGGTTCTATGCCTGGAGGCGATGGTCGCAAAGGCCCCCGATACGTTCAGTCGCGTCGTCGCCTCAGTGATTCTTGCCGTCTCGCTCTTCTCGTCGTTCGCCATGCGTTTCTGGCAGTTTGAGCAGCAGCGCAACATTCTTGAGTACAGCTTCGGCAAGATTTCGGCGCACACGCTGGAGGAGCTCACTATTCCGCACTATAACGGCATCACGGAGGAAGTGCTCCGTCGTCGTGAGGTGTACGGCAAAGAGCGCCCCTATCTGTACCGCATTGGTACGTTCATCTCGTACTTCATTCCGAAGAACCTGGAGGTCATCGGCATTGCCGATCACCAGCTCGATACCTTCAATTGCCTCTACCAGGAGCGCGACGCGCAATTGACGCTGAAGCGCCTCAAGTTCTTGGGCTTCAACAGCATCGTGTTCGACACGAACACGGCCACCATCGAGAAGGACCCGAACGGCACGCTCCACAAAAAGGTGAAGCTGTTC
Source organism: uncultured Candidatus Peribacteria bacterium (assembly GCA_964436765.1). Classification (GTDB taxonomy): domain Bacteria; phylum Patescibacteriota; class Gracilibacteria; order Peribacterales; family Peribacteraceae; genus CAYTEH01. The sequence goes on along the minus strand of CAYTEH010000005.1, from coordinate 47,671 downwards.
CAGGACTTCGTGAACACGCCCGGTCTGGGGCTGGAAGTGCTTCTGAACGATCTCGGTGCCGGCGTCGCTTTCATCGGCATCCTATGAGCGTCGTCGCTGTCATACCGGCGTATAACGAGGCGACGCGCATCGCCCGCGTGGTGCAGGATGCGCTCAACTACGTCCCGCGCGTCATCGTGGTGGACGATGGATCGCACGATGGCACCGGGGATGTGGCTGCCGCAGCCGGGGCGCTCGTGGTGCGGCATGCGCAGAACTGCGGCGCGGGGGCGGCCACCATGACGGGCATCGAAGCCGCGCGGGCACTGGGTGCCGACACCGTGGTGACCCTGGATGCGGACGAGCAACACGATCCGCGCGATATTCCCGCGCTGCTGCAGCCCATCACCGGAGGTGAGGCGGACATCGTGTTCGCCAACCGCTTCGGAACCGTCGGCGGGGTGCACGGCAAACCCCGGAATCGTATCCCGGTCATCCGGCAGGTCTTTAACGGGTTGGGGAACATCATCACGTTCATCGCCACCGGCAAATGGGTGCAGGATAGCCAGTGCGGTTTCAAGGTGCTGGGTCCGAAGGCCGTCGCCCAGATCGATTTGAAGATGCGGGGGTTTGAATTCTGCACCGAGATCGTGCGTGAATGTGCCAACCACAAGTGGCGCATGGCCGAGATCCCCGCCAAAGTGATGTATTCGGAGTACACGCTCGCCAAGGGGCAATCATTCGCGGGAGGGGTTAAAACCGCTCTTAAGATCCTCTTACGGTCGTTTTTGCGTTAATGGCGAGGGTTGGGGTTGGGGATAGGGTTAGGACTGTATATAGCAGTCAATGCGCCGACAGATTCTTTTTTTACCCTGACCCTAACCCTAACCCCCGTCTTCTAGTATTCTAGTCATGACCCTATGCGCTTAACGCCATATCAGATTATCGTCCCTCTCGCCGCATTCATTGCGGTGGCGTACGCGTGGAACCTGACGTTCAAGAAAAAGAAGACGCTGTGGGAGGCGGGGCTCTGGACCGTCTTCTGGGGGATCATCGGTTTCATCGCCGTGTACCCCAACGCGCTCACGTACCTTTCGGCGGCCACGGGCATCGAGAACCAGGAGAATGCGTTTGTCGTGACGCTCCTGGGCATTCTTTTCTTCATCGTCTTCTACCTGGTTATCCGCCTGGAAGAACTGGAAGGCAGGCACGCCGAGATGGTGAGGGCGGTGGCGCTCAATGAAGCAGGCCTCGGGGGACAAGTGAAAAGTGAGAAGAGAAAAGAGAAGAGTGATGGAAGAGACGCAAGTCACTGAGGTTTCAGGATACTTTTCTCTTTTCACTTCTCTCTTTTCTCTTCATGAGGACTATCCTTCTCATCTCCCCGTACTGGCGCGAGAAACACCGCTGGATGGTGAGTTCATACAAGCTTGCGGAGCTCTGGCAACGCTTGGGGTACAGGGTGGTGGCGGTCTGTATGGGCGCGGAGACGAGGGTCGAGACGGTCTCGGAGACCCTCACGGTCCACTATCGCAAAGACCTGTTCCTCCCCGATCCGCTCAACTTCGGCATCGCGTTCGGGTTCACGGGGTATGTGAGGAAGCTGATCAGGCAGGAGAAGCCGGACCTGATCGTGTGTAACAAGCTGCTCTTCTGGACGTCCTTCAGCGTCATCGCGCTGCGGCTCACGGGTCACAAAATTCTCGTGCTCACCGACGCGCTCGTGGGCATCACGTGGTGGCCCAGGAGCTGGTGGCCCAAGGTGCTTGCGTTTATAGAGGCGTGGACGATCGGATGGGCGGTGATGCTTTCGGCGGAGAAGTTCGTCACGTTCTTCCCGCAACCGGAAAAGCTGCTCAGGAGAATGGGGGTGTGGAGGAAGACGCGGGTGATATCCACTGGCATCGACGTTTCTCGTTACTCGTTTGCTCGTTCTTCGTTAAACGAAAAACCAGAAACCAGTAAACTAATAACAGTTACTTATGTCGGAAGATTGGAGTCCGTGAAAGGCGCGGATGATTTCCTCGCGGCCGTCACGCCGCTGAAAAAAGACCATCCGGACCTGAAGATCCAGGTGGTCGGCTGGTATAAAGACGGCCACCCGCTTGTTGCCCAATATCAGAATGAAGTCACGTTCACGGGCCTGCGCGATGACATCCCCGCGATCCTCGCGGAGACGGACATCTTCGTGATGCCCAGCTACAGCGAGGGCCTAAGTAATGCCATCATGGAAGCCATGGCGAGCGGCTGCGCGTGCGTTGTGACCGGCGTGGGCGGCAATGCGTTCCTCGTGCAAAACGGCGTCTCGGGGTTCCACTTCACGCCCGGCGACCGGGCCGAACTGCGGTCGCATGTGCGTAAATTGATCGATGATCCCGCCAAACGGAAGCGGATGGGGGAGATGGCGCGGAAGCGGATTGACGAGCACTTCAGCTGGGATGTGGTGGGGAATCTGTACAAGGATCTCTTCAAAGAATTGATGCACTAAAAAAACCAGGCTGACAAAGTCAGCCTGGTAGCGGGGAAGGCTAGCCCGGTGGTCTGCGCGTAAAGCGCAGGTACCACACGAGCCACCAAGCGGCCCCCACTAAAATGACAATTCCGATGTAGGTAAATGGGTCGGACCAGTCCATGTTGGACTCCTTAAAAAGAATGGGGGCAGCGATGTGCTTTCCCCTGCACAACTTTCTTAGGAGAGCTGCAGCGGGAGAGAGCGCTTTATGCGTCAAAGATCTACATTTATCATTATATCACAAAAAATAGAATTAGACCATATCCTCTGTTTTTCCTTCTAAAACGTGATTTCAGAATACAATTTGCCATTTCTGTATCCTATGGGAGTCATGAAGCCCCGCGTCGTCATCCTCTCGGCATTTTTGAGCCCGCTCAGAAGCGGCGCCGAAGCATGTGCGGAGGAAGTCGCCCTGGCACTCAGTGACCAATTCGATATCACGATCGTCACGGCGAAGATGCGTTCTGATCTTCCGCGGAAGGATCTCCTGCAGGGAAAAGTCCCCGTGCTCCGCATCGGCATCGGTCACAGGATCGACAAATGGCTGTTCCCGTTCCTCGCTCCGTTCACCGTGCGCATGCTCAAGCCAGTTATCATCCATGCCGTCCTGGAATCGTTCGCGGGAATGGCGCTGCGGGGATGCAAAGTCCTCCTGCCGCTCACGAAGCGGATCCTCACAACGCAGAGCACAAACACGTCCCTGTTCCTCAGAACAATCTATCGCAGCGCCAACGCCGTCACGGGCATCAGCTCGGTGCTGATTGCGCGTGCGCATGATTTCAACCGGGATGACGCGGTGCTGATTCCGAACGGGATCCACTACGCTGCAATCAGGCAGGCATGCACGGACATCAAAAAAGTCCCGGGGCGGATTTTGTTCGTCGGGCGGCTGGAGAAGATGAAGGGGGTGGAGACGCTGCTGAGCGCGTTCGCGCAACTCCGACATCCCAGCTCCGGAATTCCCACGCTGCACATCGTGGGTGACGGGTCGCTCCGCAAGGAACTGGAACGTCAGGCACAGGCATTGGGTGTGACGGATCGCGTCATGTTCCTGGGGCGGCTCGATGGCGAGGAGCTTCTCAGGGAATATGCCGAAGCGGAGATGTTCTGCGGGCTTTCCCGCAGCGAAGCGCTCGGGAACGTCTTCCTGGAAGCGCAGGCCGCCGGGTGCAGCGTGGTTGCGACCAATGTAGGCGGGATTCCGGACATCGTGCATCACGAGAAGACGGGTTTGCTCGTCGCGCCCGACGATCCCGCTGCCGCAGCACAGGCGATGGGGAGGCTCCTCAAGAACGAGTCGCTCCGGGCGATGCTCAGCCGTCAGGGAATCGAGAACGCGAAACAGTACGACTGGCAGGGGATCGCGGCGCAGTATGCGCGCGTCTACCGTGGTGCGTGATTAGCGCCTGCGTTTTTTGGCTTCGTTCGCCGCTTTGAGGAGGCTGTCGAACGTGCCCGCGTCGATCCACTCGTCCTTGAGCACCGAGGCCGTCAGTTCCCCCTGTTCCATGTACCAGCGGGAGACGTCGGTGATTTCGTACTCGCCGCGTGCGGAGGGCTTCAGGTTCCGGATGACATCGAAACAGCGCGCATCGTAGACATAACACCCCGTGACGGCGTAGTTGCTCTTGGGCTTTGCCGGCTTCTCTTCTATCGACGTCACTATTCCTTTTGCATCGATCTCCGCCACGCCGAAGCGCTTCGGATCGTCGACGCTTTTCAGGAATACGTGCGCACCCGTCTTGCAGCCCCTGATCTCCTTCGAGATGTCATCGAAGTAGATGTTGTCGCCCAGGATGGCACACACGCTTCCGCCATCGGCGAACTCCTCGACTATGCCAAGCGCCTGCGCGATGCCGTTCGGCTTCTCCTGCACCTTGAAAGCGAACTCGCACCCGAAGCGCGAACCTGAACCGAGGTACGCCGCGATCTGCTCCATATGGTCGGTGCCGGTGACGACGGCGATCTCTTTGATGCCCGCGTCGAGGAGCACCTGCAGCGGGTAGTGAATGAGGGGTTTGTCGTACACGGGGAGCAGGCTTTTGTTCGTGATATCGGTGAGGGGCTTGAGTCGTGAGCCCGTTCCGCCGCAGATCAATACACCTTTCATGATAAAGACGGTTGATGGAAGGAATACCCGATACGAGGAAGGGCTAGGGCTAGAATACTAGGGCTAGGACTTCAGTAGAAGGTGAAAAGATACATATCTCCAATATCACTATCCCATATTTTCCAGTATCCTAGCCCTAATCCTAGCCCTTTCCTGACTCTTCCTTTCTCATGAACCTACTTGTCACCGGTGGAGCAGGGTTTATCGGCTCGCATTTCGTTCTCCGGCATAAAGAGAAGTATCCCGACGATACCGTCGTGGTGCTGGATAAGATGACCTATGCGGCGAACAAGGCGTTCCTCGATCCCGTCATCTCCCGCATCCGCTTCGCCGAGGGCGACATCGCCGACCCGGACCTGGTGGGCGAGATGGTCAAAAAGTACGCGATCGACGCCATCGTGAACTTCGCGGCCGAGACGCACGTGGACCGTTCGATTCAAAACGCCTTGCCGTTCATCCACACGAACATCCTTGGGATCCAGAGCCTCATCGAGGTCTGCAGGGCGAACCCGACGCTCCTGCTCCTGCATGTGTCCACCGACGAAGTGTACGGCGACCAGCGCGACGACGAACCGGGCAGGAAAGAGGGCGATGCGCTGCGCCCGAGTTCCCCGTACGCCGCCAGCAAAGCATCGGGCGACCTGCTGCTGCTCGCGGCCGCGCGCACGTACGGCATCAGGGTCCGCATCACGCGTTGCACCAATAACTACGGGCCCCACCAGGCCGCCGAGAAGTTCATGCCGGTGATCATCAAAAATGCGCTCGCCAACCAGAAGATCCCGCTCTATGGCAAAGGGGAGAACAAGCGCGACTGGCTCTACGTGGGTGATCACTGCGATGCCGTCGAGCTGGTTCTCGCTGCCGACGATATCGACGGATGGGTGGTGAACGTCTCTGCAAACGAGGAGCGCAGGAATATCGACGTTGCACGGGCGATCCTCAAGGCCCTTGGCAAGCCCGAGTCGCTCATCTCCTTCGTGCCCGACCGTCCCGGCCACGACTGGCGCTACGCGGTGGATTCCTCGCTCATCCGGAAACTCGGATGGAAACCTGCAGTCGGTTTTGAAGAGGGGATCGCGAAGACGGTGGAGTGGTACAAAAAGAGGGGCCAGGGCTAGGATTAGGGCCAGGAACGTCCAACATCCTCACTTAGGCATTTTTGTCGGTCCTAGCCCTAGCCCTGACCCTATCCCTAGCTCTTTTGCGCTATACTTCCTCGTCCATGCGTATCGTCCTCGCCACCGGCATTTACCCGCCCGCCATCGGGGGTCCCGCCACGTACGTGGTCAACCTCGCACGCGAGCTTGCCGCGCGCGGCGATCACGTGACGGTGGTGACCTATGCGAGGCAGGGGGGCGATCCCGGTTCGAAGGCGGAGGGGAATGAGGCGATGGCCGACGCGTGGCCAGTGGTACGCGTGCCGCTCTCAGGCGGGCCGCTCGCGCGCTGGCGCCGCTACGCGAAGGCACTCAAAGAGGCTGCGGGTGGAGCGGACATCATCTATGCGTTCTCCTCGGTCAGCTGCGGCGTGCCGCTCAAGATGGCCCGGATAACGGGTCCGAAGAAGATACTCCGGCTCGGCGGGGATTTCGCGTGGGAGCGCTACACCGACAAAGGCGGACGCAAGTCCCTGCGCGAATTCTATGAATCGTTCCCCGTGGTGCGGCACCTGATGCAGCGCGTGCTGGGTACCTTCGACCACATCGTCTTCTCCACCGAATTCCAGCGCGATTTGTACCGCCGCGTGTACCCGAAGCTCCCCGCACATTCCGTGATCGAAAATGCGTTGCCCGCCAAAGAGCGCGTTCCGCACGCCCGCCACGACCCGCTCCGGCTGCTCTTCATGGGCCGTTTCGTGCAGTTCAAAAACCTGCCCGCATTGCTCGCGGCCGTGGCCAAGCTGCCGCACGTGCGCCTGACCCTCGTGGGCGACGGCCCGGTGCTCAAGAAGGCGCAGGCTCTCGCTCGTACGCTGCAGCTGCTTCCCCGTGTCACGTTCCTTCCGCCTGCATCCGGCGCCGCGAAGGACGCAATTTTGCGCGAGCACGACCTGCTGGTGCTCCCGTCCCTCACCGAGATCAGCCCGCACATGGCGGTGGAGGCGCGGGCCTCGGGCCTCCCTGTGCTGCTGTCCGAAGAGAACGGCCTCAGCGAAAGTCTGCGCGACGGCATGATGCTCCGGTCGCTCAAGACCTCAAGCGACATCATGAAAGCGGTGCTGGAAGCCGACCAGAACTACGAGGCGGTCAGCGCCCGTGCCGTGCAGCCCGGCCGCCCGCGCGGCTGGAAGGATGTGGCGGAGGAGCATATGCGCTTATTTCAGGGGCTCGCATGAAACTGCTGATGATCAGCGGGGATCGCTCCATTCTTCAGGGGAAGAAAGGGGCGTTTTGGTACACGCTCGAAGAGTTCCGGAAGCACTGGGAGCGCATCGATATCGTCACGCCGCGGATGACGGAGAAAAGTGAGAAGAGAAAAGAAAAAAGTGATCCATTTGAACATGTGTTTTTCCATCCGTCACCCACGAGTCTGTGGGGCCAGCCGCATTGGATTCAGCAGAAGGGGAAAGAATTGATCGCGGCGCATCACCATGACGTGATGACCGTGCATGACTATCCGCCGTTCTATAACGGCATCGGCGCGCGGCAGCTCAGCAGAGCCACGGGAGTGCCGTACGTGCTGGAAGTGCATCACATCGTCGGTCACCCGGTGGCGGCGTCGCTTACCGAATGGTTGGGCGGTGCGGCCTCGTGCTGGCAGCTGCCGAAGAATGCCTTCGGTGCGGCGGCGGTGCGCACGGTGAACGGCGGCGTCAAAAAGGTGCTGACGCGCTGGGGTATTCCTGCGGAGAAGATTCATGTCGTGCCGTCGTTCTACCTCGATGCCGACGCCCTGAAACCCGACCCGTCCGTCTCGAAACAATATGACATCGTCTTCTGCGCGCGCCTCGTCGCAAACAAGGGGCTGGCCGAACTTCTGCACGCAGTCCGCTCACTCAGGGGCATCACGCTGCTCGTGATCGGCGACGGGCCGGAGCGGGCGCGGTCCGAAGCGCTCGCGCGGAAGCTGGGGATCACGGACCGGGTGACTTTCGCGGGCTGGCTGCCCGATCAGCCGGCCGTCATCAACACCATGCAATCGGGAAAAGTCTTCGTGATGAACTCCAAAAGCGAGGGCGGTCCGCGCGTGGCGCTGGAAGCGATGGCGTGCGGCATGCCTGTGATCTCTACCCGCGTGGGCGTGATGCCGGATGTGATCCAGAACGAGGTCAACGGCGTTTTCACCGACGGCGATCCGGAGCATCTGGCACTCACGATCATGTCCCTCCTCGGGAACGATGCCAAACGCGAGGTTATGGGGAAGGAGGCGACGAAGATCACGGAGCGGTTCGAGCGTCGGAAGCTGATCGGGGAATACGCGGAATTTCTGCAAAAACAAGCCAAGAATCGTCAATAAGAACGTGAAACAGGGTGTACAATGGGCAGGATGCGTCTCCTGATCGTCACCCAGAAGGTCGACAAGGCCGATCCTGTGCTCGGGTTCTTCCACCGATGGCTGCGCTTTTTCGCCGAGGCGGATTTTGCCAACGTCACGGTCATCGCGCAGCAGGTGGGTCCACATGATCTGGAGAAGGGCATGACGGTGTTATCGCTCAAAAAAGAGGAAGGGCTGTCCCGCATCCGGCAGGTCTTCCGTTTTTGGAGATTGATATGGAGTCAGCGCGAGGAGTATGACGCGGTTCTTGTGCACATGACGCCGATCTGGGTAGTGCTCGGTTTTCCCGTCTGGAAACTCAGCGCCAAGCCCGTCTACCTCTGGTACGAAGCCCGCGGCGCACGATGGCCGCTCCGCGCGGCCCTGCTGATGGTGAACAAGGCGTTCAGCGCGTCTCCTGCGGGCATGCCGGTCCGGACCAAGAAGAGCGTCATCGTGGGCCACGGCATCGATACCGGCTGGTGGAACCCGGGCAATAAAACGCGCGATCCCGGGCTCATCATCAGCGTCAGCCGCATCAGTCCGTCCAAGAGGATCGGCTTGATCATCGAGGCACTCGCACAGTTGCCATCACAGTACCGCCTGAAGATCATCGGGCGGGCCGTGACGCCGCGCGAAGTGCAGGAGAAGGAATACCTGCAGAAGGTGATACGGGAGAAGAGCCTCGAGCAGCGGGTGACGTTCGATCACATGAGTCCCGATGGTCTGCGCGAGCTGGAACGCGAGGCGTCGCTGTTGCTCCACGCGAGCTCCACCAGCCTCGACAAGGCGGTGCTGGAAGCGATGTCCTGCGGATGCCTGGTGGTGTCGTGCGCGGAGGCGGTGCGCGGCGTGCTTCCGGAGCGCCTGCGCTCCTCCACGGAACACCTGGGAGACCGTGCATTGCAGGTCCTGTCCCTCTCTGAATCCGACAAGGAAGCCTTGCGGAAAGAATTGAAGGATATCGTCATGCGCGACCATGGCCTGAAGCGCCTCGTCGAACGCTTGTATCTGGAAATGGCACAATAAGAACGGGTCAGAAACACCGTAGTCCGCGGTTTCGGTTCCCTGTAGAGTGGCCCCATGCCGCGTCTGAGTATCGTCGTGCCCGTGTATAACGAAGAACGCACGCTCCGTACCATCATCGACCGCCTGCAGGCCGCCTGCGGAGAGATCGCCGAATTCATTTTCGTCGACGACGGCTCGCGCGACGCATCGCTCTCCATCCTCAAGGAACGCGCCCGCCCGCAGGATACGGTCCTGACCAAGTCCAACGGGGGAAAGGGCTCTGCGGTGCGGATGGGCTATGGGCATGCACAGGGGGAGTACGTCATCGTCCAGGATGCGGATCTCGAATACGATCCGGCCGATATCCCGGGGCTGCTCACGTATGCGGAAGAGCACCGCCTGCCCGCGCTCTTCGGTTCCCGGAGGCTCAAGCGGCAGAAGCAGTTCACGCATGTCACATTCTTCATCGGCGGCACGCTGCTCACCTACATCTGCAACATGCTCTACGGGACGCGTCTCACCGACCAGCCGACCTGCTACAAGATGGTACGCGGGGACGTTCTCAAGACGCTGCCTCTCAAGGAGAACGACTTCCGTTTCGATCCCGAGCTGACATGCATGCTTGCCCGTCGCGGGCACGCCATCCTGGAGCTGCCCATTTCGTACCATCCGCGCTCGAAGGCGGAGGGGAAGAAGATCAAGTGGACGGACTGGTTCAAGTGGGTATGGGTGTTTGTGACCCACCGGTTGATGACCAAAAAGATGCTCTTCGGCGCTTGATTCTATGTCGCACACTAGACGCTTCATTGTCGGGCCCTGGGCGTTCATTGCGCTCGCTTCGCTGGTGCTGGTCGTCCTCTGGTTTCCCGGTCTCAAGTATCCGGTGGTGAGCGATACGGCCATCTATGCGCTCCTCGGGCGCAGCGTGTGGACCGAGGGCGTCTACCACCTCTTCGGCCAGCCCTACGCGAAGCACCTGCCGTTCCATGCCGTCACCGCCTATCCGCTGACGCTGCTCTTCGGCGTCAGTGCGGGCATGAAGGCCGCAACGTTGCTGGCGGGTATGGCTGTGCTGCTCTTCGCGTATCTCCTCGCCGCCAGGACGTTCTCGCGCCCGGTTGCCCGCATCGCCGTTATCGGCATCCTTTTTCATCCCGCGTTCGTGCTCATGACGCAGTTCGGGTCGGCAGATCTGCTCTTTACGGCGCTCTTCCTTGCGACGCTTGTCTTCTTCCTCAGGGCGCGGGACGATGCGCGGTGGTACGTTCTTGCCGGCGTCGCGGCCGGGTGCATGTGCCTCACGCGCTACAACGGCATTCCCGTGCTTCCGTTCCTCGGCGCCTGGACGCTCTGGGACCGTCGGCACCAGCTGCGGTCGCCGTGGTTACTGGCGGGGGCGGCGTTGGCGCTGGGGATTGTCTCCGTCTGGTTTATCCGCAACCAGCTCACATTCGGCGACGCATTCCATACCGATTACACCGGGGAGCTCTCGGCCGAAGGGCCCGATCACTGGGCCCAGCTCGTCTCGAATACTCTCTACTACCTGAATCCCGTCCATAATATTTTTCCGTTCTTCCTGCCCTTCTCCCTCTATGGCCTGTGGCGGTATGGACGGCCGCGCGTGTTCCTGATTCTTGCCATGCTCAGCGTCTGGGTGCTGACATCGGTGTGGTGGGTGCAGGCGATGCGGTTCGCATTTCCGGGGTATGTGATCCTGCTTGGGTTCGCGGGGGCGGGGATCGTGGATCTCTACAACCGTTTTTCGTTTGCTGGTTTTTGGTTTTTCGGTTCGAAACGAAAAACGAGTAACCAAAAACCGATAACCGCACGTCTGTTTTTTATCGGCTCGTGCGTCATTCTTTTCCTTGGCGTCCATGCCGCAGGTTTGTGCTTGTATACCTACGGGGAATGCAACGCGTTCTTCGACAGGACCGTCGGCGGGTTGCCGCCGGACATGGGGCTGACGAGCGAAGGGTTCTACGCGTGGTATCGGGCGGCTGAATATGTGAACGCGCATGCAGAACCGGGCAGCGCCGTGGTGGCGGGGGACGATGTGGCCCTTGGGGCGCTCCGCGAAGGGTTTTTCCGTCCCGATCTCCAGGTGCGTTCGGGGGAGGATGGGACGTGCCCCACGTATGTGATTGCGCAGCTTCGCGATGAAGCAGAAAGAGCGCGCGCGGTCTTCACCACCACCGATGCCCCGCACACGTCGGTGACGCGCACGGGATGTCCGGGTTCATAGGGCGGCGAGGAGGCGGGCGCCGGTCGCGTCGACAAGCTCAAGCGGCCCCTTGTTTGCGATGAATGGCAGGTGATCCCTGCGGACTTTTTCCAGTGCGCTCCGGCTGGGCATTGATCGCATCGGATAGGGCTTTCCGCGTATTTTTTCGTAGCAGTCCAGAATGGTCTGGATCCCGAGAATCGCCGAGAGTGTGCCTACCAGCATGTTGCCGCCCCATTGCTGCTTTGGAGGCGAGAGGAAATAATCGAGCGTTTGCTCCGGTGTCCGGAAGTACGACAACAGCATCACGCCTCCGCTCATGCCGCTGAAGCCCGTCATGCATTGTTCCGCCTCGTTCCCCGGCACGATGGCGCACCGGTAGCCTTTCCGGATCAGCTGTTCGTTGGCGAGATCGAACGTGTCGTAGCGGCCGGGCGGGCGGTGAGTAGGCTCAGGCGGGTGTGGGTTGCCGTTCGCCGGGGACAGCGACAGACCTTCTCGCATGAACATATCGCGATTGAGTGCCAGGCAATAGCTGCCGCTCGGCTCGTACCGCCGGCCGTCGATCTCGAAGCGCCACCAGATGCGCGGCCGGAAGCTCACGGACGCCGTACGGGGTTTTTCCATCTCTCTCCGCACGATATCCGCCGCCCCCCTGCCCACGAAGAACATGTCATCGTCGCACAGCCAGGCAATGCTCCTGTGGCGGGCGATGTGCCGGATGAACTCGTTGCACTTGGTGGCCGCGTAGAAGTTCAGGAATTTGTGCACGCGGGCGCCGGGCACGTCATGCGGGTCCAATCGGCCCGAGCAATCGAATATGACGATGTCGGCGGCATTCCCAAGGTATTTCCGCGCGCAGTGGTGCCATACCGTCATCATGGGCGGCAGGATGTTCATGGTGAAGAGCGCTGGCTTCTCCGACGGCGGAAGGGAGGGGCGCCTCAGGTAGTATCCGAGCGTGGGTACAGCGGTGCGCACGGCGCTCAGCATGCTGAAGCGTCTGAAGGCATAGGGCAGAAGCTGGTGGTACGAGCGTGCCATGGACATGGTAAGGGTACACGAGCGGCCGCTGCGCTACACTGGGACCATGGCACGTTTCCGGTGGCCCCTCCTTCTCGGCCTCACGAGCTTGTTTCTGGCTGTCCTGTTCCAGGTTCCGCAGTGGGTCCACACGCGGTCGCCGCTGTACCGGGGTATTCCCGTGGAGCTGAACTCCGACGAGGGTGTCTATCTGGCGCGGGTGGAGGAGGCGCTCAACGGCAGGCCCGGGCAGAGCGCAGAGGCGTTCGTGGGGGACCCCGGACTTCGGGGCTCACAGCCCGCGGTTCTGGAAGCGGTCGTTGGAACAGCGTTCCGTCCCACGGGGCTCCATGCGCCTGCCGTGCTTACGATCCTCGACTCCATCGTGCCCGTTCTGGTCTTCCTCAACATCATCCTGTTCTTCCGGCTCGCCGGCTTCTCTCGTCCGCTCGCGTACGGTGGCGCGTCGCTTTTCATCATCCTCACATTCTACAGTCTCAATCGTCCCATCCATCAGGGATTGAGTTTCACTGCGCTCCTCATGGCGATCAACTGCCTGGGTTCGGTGACTGGGCGAAAACCCGCCGCCTGGATTGTCGGCGGTTTGCTGTTGGGGTTGCTGACGGGCGCATACTTTTGGAGTTGGACTATGGGCTGGGCGTACTGGGGGGTGCTGGTCGCGGCCGCCGTCTTCCACCTTGCTCGTCGCCGGGGGATGGTTGTTCCGGGGGGGCACTCCGCCCTGGCCGGTTTGGCTGTGTTCGGGGCTGCCGCCCTTGCGGGGGCTTCTCCGTTCCTGTGGGAACTCTGGGAGGCGATGCGTCATCCGCTCGGCGCCGCCGCGACCTTCCGTAGTGGCATCCGTTACGGGCATCTGCCCGAATCCTGGCCGTACTCGGTCCTCTTCGCCACGATGGCGGTGTGTCTCGGCGCCTCCGCATGCCGCGACGGGACGTGGTCGAAGCATCGTCCTGCGCTGGCGCTCGTGTTTGCGGCGTTCATCGTCATAAACCAGCAGGTCGTCCACGGCATCATCTTCAATTTCGTCTCGCACTACGCCTTCTCCATGGTGCTTGCGGGGATTGCGGTACTCCTGACGGCGGCCACCGTGCGGTCGCCACGGACGCTGGCCGCCGGACTGGCCGCTGTCGTGTACCTGGCGGCCATCGGGTACGACAACCGCTCGACGCTTAAACTCTTCAAGCCGCTGCCGGGACGCTTCACAAGCCAGCACTTCGCAGACCTGCTCCCCGTGCTGGACCGCGAACCTCGCATGCGCATCCTGAGCGATCCCGAGACGCAACTGTTCCTCGCGGGCATCACGAAACACGATGTCGTGTACAGCCTGTACCTGAAGAACGTCTTGATGAGCCATGAAGAGATCGCCGAGCGCTACTGCCTTTCGGTCCTTCCCGTCGACCCCGGCTTGCGCAATATCCCCGCCCGCCGTTACTTGATCTACCCCGATGCCAACTCGGCGTTCCGGGAGGACCCGTCGGTCCGCGAGCGCGAGGTGCATATGGTGGAAGAGGCCTGTCGGCGTCTCGATGCCGATCCCGCGGGGGCGCTACAAAAGTACGGGGTGGATCTGCTCGTGTGGGACGAGCAGCGGGAGCCCGACTGGAATGTGGAACGCCTGGGCGTGCCACTCGCGGAAGTGCGGTCGGGGAGCGGCTGGTCACTGTGGAAGGTCCTGTGAGCCCGGCATCGTCACCCGGAGGAGCCGCCACCGGTACCGCCACCGCGCGAGCTCGTGGCTGAGAGGCAGCCTTTTGCCGCTACGTGGGAGCAGCCAGATCCATGCGAGTCTCGCCATGGAGACGAGCTGTGCCCGGATTGCACGCAGCAGCCTGTGTCGTATCCAGTATGCCCATCCCTGTTTGCGGGACTGTTCCTGTTCCAGGCGAAGGTATCGCTTGTTCTTTCTCCAATAATCATCGATGGTCCCGAGAGGCGCACACGTCCACCCGGGCAGCCGGAACACCGGAATGCCTGTCTTGAGCAGCACTTTTTCGTGTACTGGACGTGTCCAGCCCGTCACGGCGTCCCGATGAAAAAAATAGATTCGCTCGTTGGGGTAGGTGGTCGCATGTTCGATCAGTTCGCCCTCCGGTGTCACGTATCGCCGGCCCACGAGCAGGGCGGCAGGTTTCGACGTCATTGCGGCCTGCCGCACGCCTTCCATCGCCTCGGGACTCAAATACTCGTCGCTGTCCAGGTACAGGATCCACGGCTGCGCCGCTGCCCGTAGTCCGATGTTCCGCACCAGTGCGAAATCTGCAATGGCCCCTCCTGGCTGCGGAACAACGCGCGCGCCGAATTCCTTGCCAATCGCGAGTGTATCGTCCGTGCTTCCGCCATCCACCAGCAAGATGTCCGCGCATCCCCGGACGCTTTCAAGCGCGCGGCGCACGGTTGCACCCGAATTCCAGGTGAGAATGATCACACTGACCTTCGATAGTTCGGGCCCGTTCTCCTGCGGGGGCTCAGACATATACAAACAGCTTGTACAGGAAGAAATTCCACAACACCGTGCATCCGATGCCGAGGATCTTGGCGATGATGGCATGCACGCCGAAGGCTTCAACAAACAGGATCACGAGACCCCACTGCGCGAAAAAGTTGAAGGTCTGCAGGACGATATAGCGGAGCACCTGGCGTCCGGTCTTCTCGCTCTTTTTGAAGACGATGTACTTGTGGAGCAGGAACGCGCTCAGCAGGCCCACGCAGCCGCTCGCGGGGGCTGCAACCGCGTAGTGCACGCCCAGAACGAGCATCACCTGGTAGCTGGCGAGTTCCATGAATGCCGCCGAGCCGCCGCTGAGCAGGTAGCGGATGAACTGTGGCGCATGAGGGCGTACGAACCGGTACGCGCGTTGTGCATGACGTGTGATCATTCTGGGGTGTAGGGACACGGATAATTGCGGAGGATGACGTATCGCCGCGCCGCCGTTTCGAGGTCCTGGGGCGGATAGGATCGTATCTCATCCTGGTTCAACTTGCGCAGGAGGGGGATACGGCAGAGTTCCCCGGACACGATATGGAATTCCTGCGGCAGGCTGAAGGACAGGTTCGGCATGAGGAAGCGCCAGTGCGGATCGGGAGGCAGCTGCGCAAAGACCTCGGTTTGCTGCACGATGAGATCGCGCCCCGGATACCGTTCCTTCACGTACGCCGCGGCGTCGATTCCCTCCGTACTGTCACTGGATCCCTTGTGGGTAAATTGCCAGTGGGTCTGCGCAAGCAGGATAGGCAGCAGAATGACTGCGGTCATTCGTTTCCCGAAGAGCAGCACGATTCCCGCCGGTACGAATGGGAGGAGCAGCAGGTGCCCCGTGAGCAGGAGCCGGTACCAGCCGAAGCCGTTGAGGAAGTAGAGAATGAAGAGTGCGATGAGTGTCGCGATCGTCGCCGCGAGCGATCTGCTCATGCGCGACCGGAGAGCCCACAGGCCCGCCATGCCCAACACCAGGAACGCGCTGAATGCGAGGTAGGGGAGCCGGAGCAGCAGCTCGGGAGTGAACCGCAGGACGTACATGAAGGTTGAGTCGCCGCTGCCGAGCAGGAAATTCCGGAGTTCCTGGCCCAGACCTCCGCCCTGGGTATGGGCGATCTCGAGGATGCGCCACGGCGCGTACGTGAGGCAGGCGATAAGCCCCATCACCATCAGATGCAGGGCTTCCGTCCACTGCCTCTTCCAGAGGGCCGCCAGCCATGCAACCCCCAATGCGGGGAGAATCAGCCCGAAGGTGATCTTGGTCATGATGGCGATGCCGAAGAGCACGCCTGCGGCGATCACCCGTTTCCATCCGCGCATGTGCTCGAGCGCCAACAGTCCCCCCAGCAGGAAACAGAAGGCCGGAATTTCGCCGAGGACAGGCTTGCCGGTATTGACGAAAGCAGAGAGCGTGACAAGGAGCAGCGAAGCCCAGATCGCATTGGCGCGTCCTCCGACGCGTCGTGCAAGCAGGTACAGGAGCAGGGTGGCTGCCCACAAGTAGAGCACCATGGGAAGGCGTGCGGCGACCGTGGAGATGCCGAAAAGGCTCATGGACGCCGCCGAGGGATAAATGAGTGCAGGACCGACGTTGAGGAAATAGGGATACGACCAGACCTGGTCCAGGAGCGGAAGCGCATATCCCTGTCCCGTTGCCACCATTTTTGCAACGATAATAAACAGCCCTTCGTCTGCCCATGAGGCGGGAAAGGTTCCCAGTTCACGGATCGAAAAAAATGCGATGATGGCCGCAATGCCCAATTCCGGCCAGCGCAGAGTGCGTACATTCACGTGGAGAGTATAGCCGTTCGGCAAGGCTGTGGTGACTTAGGTTTTCCGCAGGATTGCCATGAGGCTTACGCCGTGCGAGAACGGCCTTCCCTGACGATGCAGGGCCTTCTTCAGTCTCGTCAGTTCGCCTCTGAACGCCCATTCCAGGATTGCGTTCGCGGGTCCGGGCGGAGTCGCCAGATCAGTATTGCCGGGTCCCCATGCGCTGCCTTTGAGGCGTGCGAGGATGCGTGCCGTCTTGGCGACGGGGTAGAGGCGGGTATTGCAGTACGACACGAGGAGTTCCTCCACCTGGGCCCCGCTCCAGGTACGGCGCAGCTCGTCGGCTGAATCGTAGCGTCGGAAGTGTTCGAAGCCCCTATCGTGCGGTCCCCATAGCGACATATCCGCCGGTGCGAACATCATCAGGAATGCACCCGGTTTCATCGATGCAATCAGGTCCTGCACGAAGTCGCGGTCGTGCTCCACGTGTTCGAGTACTTCGAGCAGCAGCACCATATCCGCGTCGGCGCATTCTTTTCTGACGTCATCCGGGGCGTACCCTCGCATGAATGTGCACTGCGGGAACCGCGTGCGTGCGAACGAGATTGCCTCTTCGGCCGGATCGATGCCCGTCATGTCATATTCACCGCTCAAATACGCTGTCATTCCGCCCGTCCCGCACCCCACGTCTAGGATCTTTTTGCCGGTATTCGGCGGGAGCAACTCATGAATGAGCCCCTGCACGATCCGGCGCCGGGCGCGGAACCACCAGTGGGTCTCCTCGATTGCCGCGTGAACCTGGAACTGGGGGAGCTGCATACGCACAGCGTAAATGACCAATGACGCAATGACCATCCTCCGATCTGCGGAGCTACGGATGGCAAGCCAATGACCAAGGCAATGACCAGTGAATCAATGGAGAAGTCTCAATGAGTTTTGGGAATAAGGGTCCGGATTTTTGCTGCCAGCGCCGCAGGATCTCCGGCCGGGACCAGGTACACCCCGTCCTTCTCGCCGAACTTCTCGCGGATGGCGGGCGTATCGGCCGTCACGACGCGCGCCCCGCACGCGACCGCGTCGTACACTTTGTGCGGGATCACGCGCGAGGCTTTGCCCGTCGTGCCGAAGATGCCGAGCGTCAGGTCGGCGCTCCGGATCAGCGCCGGGATCTCGCCGAAAGGCACCCGGGGTGTGAACGTGACGGTCGGGAGCCCTGCCGCGCGCTTCACCATCTCCCCGCGCGTTTGCCCGCTCCCCACGATCGTGAACCGGACGTCCGGCCGGTCAGTCGCCACGATCCGCGCTGCGTCGATGATGTGCTCGATGCCCTGGAGGGGAATGAAAGTGCCGTAGAAGAGGACGGTAGGACAGTTATCTGTTTTTGGTTTCTGGTTTTTGGTTTCAGCTGGATGGAACAGATCGGAGCGGGCGCCCAGATACACTGTTTTGATCTTGTCGGGACGGACATGGAATTTCTCGATGAAGAATCGCCTGTGCGCTTCGGTATCGATCCATACCTCGTCGGCCAGATGGCAACAGGTCCAGTCGAGCAGGTACAGGAACCAGGCATACGGGTGCCACCGCGAGACTTTCTTTCGGTCGTCGACGATGGTGTCGTGCAGCGAAATGAACGCGTCGAAGATCAGGCGCCTGCGCGGAAAGCGCGTGAGCGCCCACGCGAGCGGGAGGTAGTAGTGGCCCGGGAACGTCACCAGTACGGCGTCGGCGGAGCGGATCAGCTTCCGGCCTTTGTTCCACAGTTGCCGGAGGTTCCGGAGCACCGAGCCGCCGTCCGCATGGCATTCGAGGACCTCCCTGCCTTCCTTCCGGAGCATCCGGACGATGTTCCAGTGCCGTGGCGCCTCCCGGTCGTGCGTGCCGAGCGCAACAATCCGCTGTGTCCGCATGTGCCTAGGGTATCAGGGGAGAGGCAGTGTATCCTACTCCCGTGCACTCCCTCCTCGACCGCTATTACCGCTATATCCGCCCCTACCGCTTCCTGTACGCGTGGGTCAAAGATCCGTACACGAAGCTCAAAAGCTCGCAGCGCGCGCGGGAATGGCAGGCGAAGGGCTTCCGTGGCGCGAAGCTCGATATTTGCGGCGGCCGGAATCCGTTCAGGCCTGGTGAATTTCTGAACGTCGACATCGTCGATTTCCCTCAGGTGGATTTGGTCTTCGACGTCCGTAAAACCTTTCCCATGCAAGATGGCGTCATCGCCGAAATCATCTCGATCGCGACACTCGAGCACCTGCGGAAGCCCCACGTGCACCACATGCTCCGGGAATTTTTCCGTGTGCTCCGGCCCGGCGGCGTCGTACGGGTCTCCACGCCCGATATCGAAGCAATTGCACGCGCGGTGCTCGAAGGCCGGGATCCGGACGAAGTGAACCAGCAGTTGTTCGGCAAGTTTAAAGACGACGGTACCGAGGACTACGACGTGCACCGTTGGATGTATACCGCTCCGCAGATGATTGCGGCCCTGCAGGCCACGGGATTCACGGACGCGGAGAGGATTCCCATGGATATCGGCATGCACGCGGAGAAATACACATACCTCATTCGCGCCAGAAAACCGCAGTAGCTCCCGGCTGCAGATTTGGCATACTGCTTGCGTGCGCATCACCTACGTCACTCAAACACGGTTTCCAACCGAGAAGGCCCACGGCAACCAGATCGCACAGGTCTGCCATGCTTTGGCCGGCCTGGGTCATGAGGTGACACTCCTGGCTCCCACGGTCGGCACAGCGAAAGGGGAGGAAACCTACGCATACTACGGGATCCCGAAGTCCTTCGCTGTGGTCCATCCCGGTTCTTTCGATGCGCTCCGGAGCAGATTCGTGCCGGGGAAGCTGGGATTCGCGGTGGGCATGTGGTCCTACAGGAGGGTCCTGAAGACGTATCTGAAGTCCCATCCGACCGATGTGCTCTACGCCCGCAGCCATGCGGTGTTGCCCGCGCTCCTCTCCACCGGCATTCCCGTGATTCTGGAGGTGCATACGCTTCCGAACGCTCTCAGGCGCAGGTTTGTGCGGCTGTGCCGCGAATGCGCAAAAGTGGTGTGCCTCACGAGCCTCCAGAAAAAGACACTCGTCGCGTGGGGGGTGGATGGCCGGAAGATCCTCGTGGAAGCCGACGGGGTCGATTTGGGCCGTTTCGGCAAACTCCCGCCCCGGGATGCCATGCGCGTGAAATGGAAGATCCCGGAAGACGCCGCGGTCGTGGGGTATGCCGGGTCGCTCGTGACGCGAACGACCATCGAGAAGGGCGTGCCGGAGCTCATCGCGGCGCTCGGGAAGTTGAAGCAGGAGGGAAAAAACGTGTTCGGCCTCATCGCGGGCGGGCCCGATTCGTGGGTCTATGACTACGGCATCCAGGCCCGCAAGCACGGTCTCACCGAGAACGACATCCGCTTCCTGGGGCACCTGCCGCCCACCGAGATTCCCGGGGTCATCGCCGCGTTCGATGTGTGCGTGTACCCCGCACCCGCGTCCGGCAAGGATTTTTTTCAGCGCGACACGTCGCCACTGAAGCTGTTCGAGTACCTTGCGTCGGGCCGCCCCATCGTCTGCGCCGATCTGCCGCCGCTCAGGGACGTCGTGAACGATGCTATAGTCCGTCTCTGCGCGCCCGGAGACCCAGGTGCGCTTGCGCGCGGCATCAGTTGGGTGCTCGATCACCCAGCGAAGGCCGCGGACATGGCCAAAAGGGGAAAGGAGATTGCCGGAGAGCATTCGTGGGAACAGCGGATGTGGCGCATTCTTCAGTGATCTTTCTGGTATGCTGTCGCCATGGAGACGGTCAAGCGCATCACCGCGGACGGCGTCGTGTACGCCCTGTTTGTGCACGGCAGACCCGCAGTGGAGGGCGTCCGGTTTCTGGGTGAACACGCCGACGACATGCAGGTGGGGGTGATGGAGCGACCGACGGGCCATCAGGTGAAGCCGCACACGCACCCGTCGGTCGATCGCAGGCTCACAAGCACATGCGAATTCCTCTTCATCGAGACGGGCAAGGTCCAGGTGCAGGTGTTCGATGACGCGTGGACGCAGATCGCGGACGAGACGTTCCAGACCGGCGACTTCCTCATCTTCTATCGCGGCGGTCACGCGCTCACCATGCTCGAACCAACGCGCATGATCGAGGTGAAACAGGGTCCCTACGCCGGAGACACAGCCTACAAATCCTTCAAGAAACCATGAAGATTCCCGTCAACCAGCCCGTGATCACCGCCGAGGCCAAGCAATACGTGATGGACGCGATCGAGTCCGGATGGGTGTCCTCCGCCGGCGCGTACATCGACCGTTTTGAAAAAGAATTCGCCTCATACCTGGGCGTGAAGCATGCCATCGCCGTCACCAACGGCACGAATGCGCTGCATCTGGCGCTTTTGAGCCTGGGCATCGGGAAGGGGGACGAGGTGATCGTCGCCGATTTCACCATGTTCGGGAGCGTCGCCGCCATCCTCTATACCGGCGCCACGCCGGTCTTCGTCGATGCCGAGCCCGAGACGTTCTGTATCGACGTGTCACAGATCGAAGAAAAGGTCTCGACGAAGACGAAGGCCATCATGCCCGTGCACATCTACGGTCACAGTGCCGATATGGATCCCATCATGGCGCTTGCGAACAAACATGGCTTGTCCGTCATCGAGGACGCCGCGGAGGTGCACGGGGCCACGTATAAGAATCACAAGTGCGGATCGATCGGGCATATCAACTGTTTCAGCTTCTACGGCAACAAAGTCATCACCACGGGCGAGGGGGGCATGGTTGTCACGAACGACGATGCGTTGGCCGCCAGGGCCCGCATGCTCAAGGATCTCGCGCACAGCCCGCAGAAGCGCTTCTGGCACGAGGAGCTCGGCTACAACTACCGCATGACGAACCTGCAGGCCGCCTGCGGGCTGGGGCAGCTCAGGCACATTGATGCGTTCGTCGACAAGAAGAGGTGGATGGCGGCGGAATATGCGAAGCGGCTCGGCGGCATCAAGGGGCTCCGTCTCCCGGTCACAAAAGAGTGGGCAGGAAACGTGTACTGGATGTACGCAGTGCTGGTCGAGGACGGTTTTCCGATGGATAAGGACGCTTTTCGCGCGAAGCTGCTCGACAAAGGCATCGACACGCGTGATTTCTTCTATTCGTCCGCATCACAGCCGGTGGTCAAAAAGATGGTCGGCGATCAGGGGGGTTTCCCGGTCTCAGAGCGCATCTCCAAAGAAGGCCTCTACCTGCCGTCCGGCCTTGCGATCACCGAAGAGCAGATCGCATACGTGTGCGATGCCATTCACGCATTGATTGCATGAGCTCAATCCGTCTCGTCTCCGTTGTGTTGCCTACGTACAACGAGGCAGGCAACATCGTGCCGCTCGCGGAGGCGATCCACGCGCATATCACGCACCCGCACGAGATCATCGTGGTGGACGACAATTCGCCAGACGGCACCTCCTCGCTCGTCGCCGATGTCATCAGGAGCGGCCGGATCCCCGGCCTGCGCCTGGAAACCCGCCTTACCGACCGTGGGCTCACGAAGAGCATCAAGCGGGGGATCGAGCTCGCGCAGGGCGACGTGGTCGTGTGGATGGACTGTGATTTCTCGATGCCGCCGGAGGTGATTCCCGAACTGCTCGCCAAGATCGAAGAAAGCGTCGACATCGCCGTGGGGTCCCGCTTCGTTCCGGGCGGGAAAGCGAAAGAGGGAGGCGGATTCACCGGCGGGGAGGAATCGGGTCTCGTGATCCTGCTCAGTAAAATACTCAATTGGGTCACCCGCATCACCCTCTCGCCCCGCTTCCACGATTACACGAGCGGTTTCATTGCCGTCCGGAAAACCGTGCTCGATTTGTTGCCGCTCCGGGGGGATTACGGCGAGTACTTCCTGGATTTTATCTACCGCGCCATCCTCACGGACCACAGGATCGTCGAAATTCCCTACGTCTGTATGCCGCGGAAGGCGGGGGAATCCAAGACTGGCGCCTCATTCAGGCATGTGCTCACGTACGGCATCCAGTACCTGCGCGTCCTCGTACGGATGTGGGGGCTCAGGATCAAAAAGATGCTCGGAGGATCGATTCACTAGCCCCTCTCACGCTTTCGTTTCCTCATACTTATAGTGCCTCTGCAGGGCCGCTTTCAGAAATTCGGGAACGTTGTCGGGAGAATCGATCTCCACGCCATTCGTCTTCAGGCGCTCAAAAATCTTTTGTTCGATCCCACCCGAGAGGGCCCGTTCCTCGTCAAAATGCTCCTTCGGCACCTCGGGATTCCGCAAGGACGCAGCATCCAGGCGCGGTCCCCACTTTTCGATCGCCGGGCCGTTGCAGATGTTGTCTATGTAGAAGGCCAGTTCCCGCAAATCCAGGCCGTGCTTTTTCATCAGGTCCTGCAGCGGGCCCGTGCCCGTCGGTTTGGTGACGTCGATCAACGCCTGATCCGGCCGGATTTTTTCGAGAAGGGAATCCGCCAGCGCCCGTTGCGCTTCGGTGAGTTTCAGACCCGTCCTTTCCACGCGCTTGTCCCAATCATGGACGGCAAGGGCCGTGGCCAGCGTGCGGGTGTCTTCCGCCGACAGCTTCAATAATTCACCCAGTTCTTCGGCGAGGGCGGTCTCCACAAGACAATGCTCCGCCGCATTTCTCCAGTGGTCACGGGGATTGGCGTTGCTCCACAGCTGCCCTCCCCTAAAGAGCAGCCGCATCTCGGTGAGATGCCGCCAGGCGATGTCGTGCCAGAATTCTTTCCCGCTCGGAAATTTCTTGGAAGAATCCTGCTGTTCTGGTTCCTTTTCCTCCATAGATATATTTTAATATAAAATATCAATAAAGTCAAATTCTCACAGGATTTCTTGTAGCGTTTCTCCCAGCACGTTCGCCGCTGTGTTGAGCGTCCCCGCACTCGGGTGCACCGTATCCCAACTGAGCGTCTCGGCTCTGTTGCCGAAGGTGTCGTACAGGTCGATCACGAGGAACCCTTTGGATTCGGCGGCCGACTTCAATCTCGGTCGCAGCGCGTGGTGCAATGACTTGTCGGGCCAGATGACGAAGTACTTCTTCGTCCCCGACGGGATCGCGTCCGCGAGGCGGTTGAATTCGCTCACGTACCGCGTGAAACCGTCCTCCGTTATGTACTCGTACGAGAGATCCTCCCCGTACTGCTCCCGCTGCTCCGCCAGGTCGCGCTGCATCGTCTTCTGCAGGATGAGCTTCTTCAGCACGCGGTAGATTGCCGAGTGCGTATCGAGCCAGCACTTGCCTGGGATCATTCCCATCAGGCCTTCGGTGATCGGTGTGCACACGTGCGCTGCGGGGGCCTGCCCGCGCGGGTACAGATTGCCGTCGGGGGCGAGCTCAGCCGGGACGAAATCAGTCATATCGTTCCAATAGAAGACCAGCACGAGTGCGGCGGGATCGAGCGTCTTCAGTTTGTTCTCCCATGTCGCACGCTCCTGCACGATCGTGTAGCCCGGCACGCCGGCATTCATCACCTGGAATTCCGGCAGGAATGTCTGGAGCCTGGCGGGGAGCGTCTCCCCGTCCTCCACGCCGTAGCCGAAGGTGATGGAATCGCCCAGGACGGAGAGGAGCGGTGTTTTTGGATCACGTTCCGGCGAGCGGAAGCCGAGCGCGTTGGTCGTGACGGTGGAGCGGAACGCACGCTCGCGCATCTGCGGCTTCAGTTCGTAGCTGATGTCGGGATCCGGATGTTGTCGATAGAGCGGCGGCGGGACGACCCTGCCTTTCTCGATGCCCGTCACGCGCAGGCCGAACTCCGCTCCGCCGATGACGATGAAAAGCGTTGCGCAGAGGAGACCGATGTTGATCGCGAGTTCGCGGCGGTGCATCGGAAGAAACTGTAACGCCCGGGGACTGCAAAACATAGACGGCGTTTTTGCCGCGTGCATCACGATAAATTGCTCAAATTAAGCATTTATTGCATAATATATATAGTGGAACGCAAGGAATCGAATGAACGGCCGATCGAGGGTGCCTATCTTCCCATCCCGGGAGCCGGGCAGGGATTCGGCGAGGAATGGCATTTCGGGGATCATCTTTTTATCTGCAAGCTGCTCGAAGAGTATCTGGGCCGTTATTTTCATTCATTGTCGTTCAAGATCGGCCCGGATGGTGAGGTCCTAGCGCGTCCGAGAAACTCCGGCTCCGACGCCGATCCGTTGAACGTGAGACGCCATCAGGTGATTCTCATCTTGCGCGCAATGCTCCGCGATGTCCTGCGATTGGATGTCCCTCCGGTATCGATCTATGTATCGGAGTTGCCGCAGGAACTGATACAAAAAGAAATTGAGGCGATGGGTGGCTACTGGCGCAAAAAAATCATGGGCATCCTGCCGAATATCAGGGCGGATGCATGGAACACTGCGCTGGATGCGCAGGCTTTTGTCGTTGCCAAACAGAAACTGGATGACGAGGACTGGCGCTTGATGATCGAGTGGTACAAGGAAAATTGGGAGAAGAAAGAAGGGGGGCTGACGATTCGGGGGCAGATCGAGCTGTACCGGCTTTTCAGGTATCGGGCAATCTTGCGCAAGGAAGATCACTCGCCCGAACGTATCCAGCGTATGCTGAAGCTGTACATCGACATTCTGAAAAAAAAGAAAGAGGAGGATGGCGGCGCCTGAGACAAAAAAACCATAGTGTTCTTTTTGCAGGCAGAACGTCCTTGAGGTCTTCCTGGAGCCAGAATACGAAGGTCGGTCGATTTTTCGATGCATGATGCTCTTTTGCGTGTTTTCGGGGTCAGTATGGTAGGTCTATGACCACCCTTATTTCATTGGAGCGTATCGGTGAAAAAATTCTGCTTCTGCGGGGGCAGAAGGTGATACTTGATAGGGACCTGGCGGAGCTCTATGGAGTCACTGTCAAATCGCTCAACCAAGCCGTGCGCCGGAACAATGCACGTTTTCCGTCGGACTTCGTTTTTCAGCTCACAAGGACTGAAATGGAGCATTTTTTGAGGTCACAATTTGTGACCTCAAACGAGAATCGCGGAGGAAGACGTTACAATGCGTACGCATTTACGGAGCAGGGAGTCGCGATGCTTTCCTCGGTTCTTCACAGCGCCCGCGCCATACAGGTGAATATCGCGATCATGCGGGCATTCGTACAGCTTCGGAAGTGGCTTATTTCCCATGCTGAGATCGAACGGAAGCTGCATGAGATGGAGCAGAAGTACGATCAGCAATTCCAGGCAGTCTTCGAGGCAATACGCCAGCTCATCACACCGGAAGTACCTGAGAATGACCGGAAGATCGGGTTTAAGCTCGAGTAGCTTCGTCCGTTTGTATTTCATTCTCGGGCACCTCTTCCAGATACCATGGATTCAGTCCGGTCTGCTTTTTGCCGTCCGGTTTCTCGACGATAAGCTTCCCGTCTTTCGATACGCCGCATCCTTTTCCAAGTATTTCCATGTTCGACCTGCGACGCACCGTTTTCCCCATCAGGCTTTGGGCCATTGCGATGCGGGCTTTGTCTTTCCCGAGACGGCCTTCCATAAGCTTCTGCTCGAGCGCGCGAAGAGCTCCGCCGATATCGGCAGTCGGTTGTCCCTGATTCAGGCGTCCAAGCAGCGCGGCGGCTTCGGCGTTTACCTTGTCCGCGATGGAGCGGGGTACCTGCACCACCCACGCCGCCTCTTTATCGGCGTAGGCTTGGAGTTTCGCTTCGAGTGTTTCCCTGAGAGTCATCAGGGCAGTATACCGCTTTTAGCTCGATTTTTCAATCTAACGCAAACTACTTCATCCTTCGATACGTCTGCCGCTCCGCGACGGACTACTCAGGATGACATCTATTAATCGAGCGCGAATTGTTTCATCCTTCGATACGCTCTCGCTACGCGAGAGCTACTCAGGATGACACCTGCTAATCGAGCGCAAACTGTCGTAAGTATGCTTCTGTATTTTTGCGGATCTTCTCCGGCATCTTCGTCTTCTCGACCAGACAGTTCCCCAGCACCAGGTAATCCATGTGCGTGTGCAGGAAGCAATTGAGAGCGTCTTTCGGGCTTTCCACGATGGGTTCGCCGCGGACGTTGAAGCTGGTGTTGATGATGACGGGGCAGCCCGTCTTCTTTTCGAAGGCGCTGATCAAATCATAGTATTTCGGGTTCTGGTCGCGCCGGATCGTCTGGATGCGCGCGCTGCCGTCCACGTGCGTCACCGCCGGGATCTGACTGCGCCTGTCCTCGCGCGTGTCGGCCACGAGCAGCATGTAGGGCGACTCACGGTCGAGGTCGAACCACTCCGAGACTTTGTCCTCCAGCACTGTGGGCGCGAAGGGCCGGAAGCTCTCGCGGAATTTGATTTTCAGGTTCACCTTCTGCCAGTTCTCTCGGTTCCGCGCGTCGGCGATGATGGAGCGGTTCCCGAGCGACCGGGGGCCGTACTCCATGCGTCCCTGGAACCAGCCGATCACGTTGGTGCCCTCGAGGAGCGAGGAAACACGATCGATCAGCTGAAGGTCATCGAGCCGCTCGTAGGGGATGCCCTGGCCGTCGAGGAAATTGCGGATCTCAAGATCCGAGTATTCGTTGCCGAGGTAGGCATGCTCCATCCTCTTCGTCCGCGCCCCCTTGAAGTGCTTGTGCCAGATCGCGAGTGCCACCCCCAATGCACCTCCCGCATCGCCGGCGGCGGGCTGGATGAAGATCTGCTCGAACATTCCCGAGCGCAGGATCTTGCCGTTGGCCACGCAGTTGAGGGCAACGCCGCCCGCGAGGCACAGGTTCTTGCTGCCCGTGAGCTTCTTTGCCTGGGCTGCGATCTTCAGCATCGCCTCATCGGTGAGTTCCTGCAGGCTCCTGGCGACGTCTTTGTGGAACTGGGTGAGGGGACTCTCGGGCGTACGGGTCGGCTGCCCGAAGAGCTTTTCGATCCGGCGCCCGGTCATCGTCTGTCCGTATTCATACTTGAAATACTCCATGTTCAGCCGGAAGCTGCCGTCCTCTTTCAGGTCGATCAGTTCGCGCATCTCCGTTATGTACTTCGGTTCGCCGTACGGAGCCAGACCCATCACTTTGTACTCGGCGCTGTTCACCTTGAAGCCCAGGTAGTAGGTGATAGCGGAGTAGAGGAGTCCCAGCGAATCGGGGAAGCGGATCTCCTTGAGCATCTGCATCGTGCTGCCCTTTCCGTGCCCGATGGTCGCCGTGGACCACTCGCCGACGCCATCGACGGTCACGACGGCGGCGTCGTCGAACCCGGATGGGAAATACGCGGATGCGGCGTGCGATTCGTGGTGCGTGGTGTAGAGAATGGGCCCCTTGTATTTCAGCTCCTTTTCGATGTTCTGAGGAATCCACAATTTCTTCATCATCCATTCCTGCATCGCGCGATGATAGGTGATGAAGCCCCGCGGCCACACCTTGAATGCCGTCTGCAGGATGCGGTCGAAGAACTTCATGAACGGCTTCTCGTAGAAGCCCACGGCCGAGAGGTCCGCCACCGTGATGCCCGCGTACTTCAACGCGTGCTCCACCGCGTGCGTCGGGAACGATTCGTCGTGCTTCTTGCGGGTGTAACGCTCCTCGTGCGCCGCGAAGACGATCTCGCCGTCCTTCACCAGGCACGCGGCACTGTCGTGGTAGTAGCAGGAAAGGCCGAGGATGTAGACGGGCTTGCTCATTAAAATTGGTGCACGAGACTGTCTTCCTTCATCGGCTCAAGATCGACCCAGTACGAGTCTGTCGCCACCTCGCTACGGAAGAGCCGCATGACTTTCATCACAATGCCGTACGTGCCGAAGCCCACGATCCAGAGGATTGTGAGGATGATGAAGCTCATCACGCGGCCGAACGCGTGGCTGAACATCTTCCAGCCTTCCCAGAGCCACGAGAGAGGAGGAGGCAAACGCATGGAGTAGTAGAGTAATAGAATAGGAGAATATTAGGAATGGAAGTATGGCTCGTTACATGCCTTGCTCCAGTATTCCAATATTCTGGTACTCCAATACTCTAAATCAGCGTATAGATGAATGGCGCGAGTGGGGAGGTCTGCGCGAACACTAAGAGGAACCCGAAGAGTGCGATCAGCAGGAGGATGGGCAGGAGCCACCACTTCTTGCGTATGCGCATGAATGACCACAGTTCGCCGAAAATCGAGAGTTTGCCCATGCCGGCGGAGTATAGATGCGGCTGGTCCTCTTGGGAAGCAATGCGCTACTCTAACAGCAATGAACAGCACATCTGCTTCTCCGGATGCACTCATACTGGGTGCCGGGCCTGCCGGCATGGCTGCAGCGCTGGAGCTCGCGCGTGCCGGCAAACGGGTGACGATTGTCGAGAAATCGCCCGAGGTCGGCGGACTCGCCAAGACGCTTGAGTTCAGCCAGCCCGAGGGCCTGTATCGCACCGATATCGGGCCGCATCGGTTTTACAGCAAGAACCGCTATCTCTACGACCTCATTGGCGATCTCTTGGGAGAGGATTGGAGGAAGGTGCCGCGGCTTACGCGCTTTTACGTGGACGGGAAGTTCTACTTCTATCCCATCCGGTTTCGCAACGTCCTGTCGCAGATCGGTATGTGGCGGGCGTGTTGGATGCTTGCAGACTACGCGTGGGAACGAGTCCGGCGGTTCTTCGCGCCTCGTCCGCTCCGTTCCTTCGAGGATTACGCCCTTTCCCGGTTCGGTCGGACGCTTGCGGAGTTCAACATGCTGAATTATACGGAGAAGATCTGGGGCATCCCGTGCCGCGACATCAGTATCGACTGGGCCAATCAGCGCATTGGAGGGCTCAGTCTCTGGTCGGCGCTCAAGCGCATGGTGGTCGGGAGTAACAGCGGTCCCAAGTCGCTCGTCGATTCCTTCTATTATCCGTCAAAAGGATCCGGGCTGATCTACGACGCGATCCGGAAGCGCATTGAGGAGAAAGGAAATGAGGTGCAGGTTTCTTCGGAGCCGGTTGCCGTCCGGCGAGACGGACTCCGCGTGACCGAGATCGACGTGCGCAGGCCGGACGGGAACATGGAAACGCTTCGCGCGGAGCACGTCATCTCCTCTGTCCCTGTCACGAGGATGCTCGAGCTCTTCGACCCGCCTCCGCCTCCGGAGGTGCGGGAAGCGGCCCGAAGTCTCCGGTTTCGCGCGCAGGTCTACCTGTTTCTGACCATTCGGCGCGAACAGGTCACGCCGGACAACTGGGTGTATTTCCCGGACAAGGAGATTCCATTTGGACGTATCTCCGAGATGAAGAACTTCAGTGCGGACATGTGCCCGCCAGGCCACACGTCCCTCTTCATCGAGTTCTTCTGCTTCGAGGGGGATCAGATCTGGAATGCGTCCAAGGACGAGCTCTTCGCCCGTACCATGGATGTCCTGGAGCGTCTTCAGCTCCTCGAGCGCAAGGATGTGACGGGCACACATCTCTTCCGCCGGACGCACGTCTATCCGCTCTACGACCTGCGGTACGCGGAGCGCCTCAGGACGATTCTCGGCTGGCTGGACAGTTTCGAAAATTTCTACGCCGTCGGCAGGCCCGGCCGATTCCGCTACACCAATCAAGACCATTCGCTCGAGATGGGCATCCTGGCCGCGCAGAGCGTCCTCGACGGCAGGCGTCGGGATGTGGACGAGGTCGCCAAGGAGCGGGAATACTTCGAGCAGGGCTTCGTGCCCAACAAGAAATGAGACGGTGCCGGACAATCAGTTGTCTTTATCGTCTTCTCTTCCCCATACTGTCATCATGAAAATCCTGGTCACGGGTTCGTCGGGCACCATCGGCACACGGCTCTGCGAGATGCTTCTGGCGCGGGGGGAGGAGGTCGTCGGCACGGACCGGAAGGCGAACGCCTGGAACGACAAGGTTGACGGCGTTACCGTGGCAGCGGATCTGCTCTCGTCCGCGGACATGGAACAGATCCCGGGGGACGTCGGCGTCGTCGTGCACCTGGCTGCGAACGCCCGTGTGTATGATCTTGTTGCCGATCCCGCGCGCGCACACGAGAATATACTCACGGTGTTCAACATGGTCGAATGGGCCAGAAAGAACGGTAATCCGCGTTTTATATTTGCCTCGTCGCGTGAATGCTACGGCAACATCGAAGCCAGCGCATACGCGGAGGACATGGCACGCATCGAGCATTGCGAAAGTCCTTACACGGCGAGTAAGTTCACGGGCGAGGCACTCATGCATGCGTACCGGCGGTGCTACGGCCTCCCGGGCATCATTCTCCGGTTCTCCAATGTCTACGGCCGCTACGACGATTCCGACAGGGTCGTACCCCTCTTCATCCGCAAGGCGCGCCGGAACGAATCCCTGACCGTATTCGGCGAGGAGAAGTCGCTCGATTTCACGTATATAGACGACACCGTGAACGGCATCATGCTCGCCATTGACCGCTTCGACGCGGCGGAGGGGGAGACCATCAATATCGCCTCCGGCACAGAGACGTCGCTCGTGCACTGCGCCGAGCGTATCAAGTCGCTCACTGGCTCCACCTCGGGCATCACTATCGGCAAGCCGCGTGTGGGGGAGGTGACGCGCTACCGGGCCGACTTGACCAAGGCACGGACCCTGCTCGGGTACGAGCCTGCCTTCGATTTTGAGAGCGGGCTCCGGAGCGCGGTCGAGTGGTACGCGGCACACACCTGAACATTGACCATGCGTATTGATCGCGTTTCACAGGCACTCGTCCTCATTCTGGCGTTCGGGTTTGTCCTGCGTCTCGCCTCCACGCAGTGGAACTGGTTCATGCACGGCGACGTCATCGCCGACGCGTCGGTCTCGGCGTCGCTCCAGCGGGACGGCTCGTTCCGCGTCTTCCCCTCGTCCGCAGCCGATCCCGCGGCGTACGTTCTCCCCGGGCCCGGATCCGGCGAAGTCCTGAAGCTTCACGGGCCGCTGTGGCCTCTTCTCGGCCTCGGTGTGACACGGCTTCGGGGCGGGGCTCCGGGGGTGGAGAGCGCGTTCGTCTCGTTCCGGATTCTCTCGCTCGTCGCTGGCATGCTTGTCGTCTACCTCAGCTACCTCGTTGCGACGAGGGTCACGTATCGCGCGGCGGGACTCGCGGCTGCCGCGTGGGTGGCAGCTTCTTATGTACTCATCGATTACGCGGGCAACGGCGCCCTCTACACCGGGCAGGCTTGCATCTACCTTCTCTGGATTCTCGTCGCTTTCCGTCCGCCGTCGGTATTCCGGTCCTTGGTCCTTGGTCTTCTCACGGGTGTCGCATACCTTCTTACGTTCCAGGCAGTGATCCTTCTCCCGGCGGCAATCCTGCTCTTCGCAGCGGACACGCGGCCATGGCGTCGCATCCTGCCGCACGCGGCGATCGTCGTCGCGGCAGCCGCCGGCATTGCTTCCCCCTGGCTCGTTCGCAATGCCCTCGTCCTGGGCAATGCTTTCTATCCCCATACGTACAACGTGGGATACGTCTACGGGAAAGCCGGATACGACATTCCCGTGGAGCAGCTGGGGCAGACCACGCTCCATCAGAAGCTCGGGGTCTTGCACTCCATCGTCACGCTCTGGATACCGAACAACACGTACTACGTCGCCCGCAAGCTGTTCGTCATCGCGCCTATGGCGTTCTTCCTCTTCGCCTTCGGGCTCATCGACGTTGCATTCTCCGCCCTGTCCGCGAACAACCGGCTGCGGAGGCTCTGGCCGCTGTTGCTCATTCTTACGTTCCACGGTCTTCTGTGCGCTGCGTGGCCGGTGTGGAAGTTCCGGTTCTTCGTGACCCTCCTGCCGCTCGTGTTCATCCTGGCCGCAGAGCAGTTATGGAGCCTGCCTGTTTCCAGACGCTTGCGTCATGTCTGCGCGGCCGTCACGTTCCTTGCTTTGGTCATCGTCGGCATACTCACCTACCGGGCCGTGCCCACGCACACGACATACTACGACGGTGCGTTGACGCAGGACCCGTTCCACGGATGGGAGGAGAAAGACCATCTGCGTCGTTTCCATCTTCTCCCCCCCGGACCATGACCGTCCGTCTTGTTGCACTATTGAAACGGCTCGTGCAATGTCTGCTTGTACTCTCTCTCGTCTTCACGTTCATCGAGGGGGTGTTGTTTCGCATTCAGTGAATAGTCACCCACGGCCGGTTTTTGAGATCCCTTGGGTGCCCTTGCCCCTTTTTCCCCTTGAAGGCGGGAGGACGGTACGTACCCGGCCACGGCAGGGGGGCGAAGCAACCGGGGACCAGCGTGGCTTCGACGAAGAATGCATTCACCCCGTTCCGGTCCGTGCCCAGCAGGACATAGCCCTTTTCCTCGCCCAGTTTTTTCAGTGCCAGGAGGCTCGCGCCGTAGTAATCGGTCTTATCCCACTGGAACGCGGGATCGTAGGGGATGGTCTTTGCCTCGTCCGGGGGAATATGCGCGTTATATTCGATGACGACGACGCGCGGACGGTATCGCGTGATCGCCTTCCAGACCCAATAATCGTTGCCGTCGATGTCGATGCTCAGGAGATCGAACCGCTCCGGCACCCCGTATCGTTCGAAGAGTTCCTCGATATTCTCGGCAGTGATGAATGCTTTTCTGAGATGGATCGCCGGATCCTCGTGGCCTCCATCCATGAGTAGCCCGTTCCATCCGTCATGCGTCAGAAGATACCGGGTATTGCATTCCCTGCCGTCCTCCACGCCGAATTCCACGCAGTACTTGTTCGTGGTTCCGATCATTCCCAAGATCGCATGGATCATGCCATCCTCGCCGTTTTGGGAGTACTCGTGACGTTCGATGAAGGGGATGCGTCGCCGGAAGGCGGAGATGTCTCGGATCGGAATCCGGAGCATCCGGTGCAGTGGTAACACAATGGACGCCATCAGCCAGCCCCGGAGCCAGCCGAGGGATTTCTGGAGCCGCTTGCGGATACGAAGGAAGATCGACACCATACTATCATACACATCTGTGTCGTCATTCCCGTGCTCGATGCCTTCAAAGGCGGAAACCATCTTCCGCTTCTCGGGATGCTGCACGATGTCCGTTTCACCATCCTCACCAACCGGGTGAAGCCTGCGGACCTGACGCTCCCTCCCAACGTCTCTGTTGTCACGGTGCCCGGCAGGCTGGGGTCTTTCTACTACGGCATCGCGGATTATCGCTTCGCGTGGCTCACGCTGCGGCGCTACCCGCCCGCGCACGCATTCTGGAAGCAGTTTGACGTTATTCACTTGAACCAGACCCTCGGTTTGCCCTTCCTTCGCCTTCGGGGCTGCCCCGTGCCGACGATGTACTTCATCCATCATCCGGTATCGGCCGACCGGTCGGTCGCCCTGGAGGAATCCGCGGGATGGGAGCGGTGGCTCTGGAGATTGAAGTATCTTCTGCCCGTCTGGTCCCAGGGGAGGCTCGCGCGCGGGATAGCGCATGTCACGACGGTCTCGAAGACAGCAGCGGAACGGATCGCGCGGGATTACGGCCGGGATGCGGCAAGCATCGCCATCGTACCGAATGGGGTCGATGCAAAACGCTTCGTGCCGGGGGAATCGGATGGCACTGAGTTCGATGTAATCGCCCTCGGTTCCTTCATCCATCCGCGCAAGGGGTTTCCGTATCTTCTCGACCTCTACCGCCGGCTCGGGAGCCAGGGTCGGACGATCGCCGACGTCGGCCGGCGATCGGCGGAGCAGGAGACGCTGCTGCGGCAGATCCCGGGAGTTCGGAGGCTCGGAACGGTCGATGACCGCGAACTGCCCGGGCTCCTACGGCACTCGCGATGTCTTGTTTCCACGTCGCTGTACGAGGGATTCGGTCTATCCATCATTGAAGCCCTTGCCTGCGGCAAGCCGGCCTTCGCCTTCGACGCGGGGGCAGTCAGAGAAGTCCTCACCCCCATCGATCCGTCGCTCGTCGTCCCGATCCGCGATACGGAGGCGCTCGCGACGAAGATCACGACGTGCCTCGAAAGCCCGGAAGCGGACAGGCAGGCGAAGGGGCGGGAATACAGAAGGCGCGTGACGGAGCTCTATTCGCTGCAGGCGTCTGCGGACGCGCTTCAGGCGCTCTATCGCTCTATCGTCCGCTGACCCGTTACATCGCCATGGCCAGGGTCTGCGCGCCAAGCGTTCGCGGGTCTTTGGGGAACCCGTGCTTGGGATTGCGGAGGTAGTCCTTGTTCCTGGCGTAGTGTTCCTTCCAGGGAACAAGGCTTGGAAAGAGGAAGATCTCGATGATATCGCGGAAACTCTTGCGGGGGGATACGGCGCGGTGGAAGTAGTTCATATTGAAAAGCGAGACGTCGCCGGGTTCCACGTCGATGTGGAACGGCCGGTACGGCAGGCCGTGTTCGTGCGCGAAGACATCCAAGTCACCCCGCCGCTCGTGCCCGTACTGGCCGAAGTACCCTGCGCGACGGTAGGCCATCGTGTCTTCAATACTCATGAACTCCGTGGCGCCGTGATCGGGGTTGGCAGGCGTCAGGTGCAGGAAGAGCTTGCATGTGTGGGGCGGGTAACAGTCGCTGTGCCAGAGCCAGGAGCCCGTGTCGGCGTCGTCCGTCACGAGCGACCGCAGGGCCATCACCGATCCAATACAGAAGTCACTCTCGAAGAATCCCAGCAATCCTTTGCGCAACTCCGGTGAATCGAGGAGACCAAGATAATCCTCTCCCAGGTTCTCAAGCGGCTGAGTGATGATGACCTGCTTCTTCTTGATGTTGGGGTTGCGGAAGACCGAGGGGTGGTTGCTCTCGATGAGCCCCGTTATCGTGCGGGAAAGTTCCATGGCCTTCTCGCGCGGGTATGCCTGCCGGTAGGCCTTGGCAGGGGTGTCTGCAAGCGGGGAGGGCTCAAAGGCGGCATTTCCGTTCCGCGTCTTGTAGGCCTCCCTGCACTCGTGGGCA
The DNA here is from genome assembly GCA_964436765.1 of uncultured Candidatus Peribacteria bacterium. GTDB lineage: Bacteria > Patescibacteriota > Gracilibacteria > Peribacterales > Peribacteraceae > CAYTEH01. The sequence goes on along the minus strand of CAYTEH010000005.1, from coordinate 12,277 downwards.
AACTGTTCGTAGGAGCGGTTTGTGCGTAAATCGAGCGTGGTGCCCCAGCGCTCGTAATAGAAGCGGGAGCGATAGATCTTGCGCAATGCGGCATCGGCGGCTTTATGAAGGGTATGCATCATGCGCGCACTGTAATCCTCGTATTTCTCTAAAGCAACGGGTATACTGCAGCGTCAATGCCCACAGAATCCTTGACTCTCCGAAACATTCTGGTGCTTCTCAGGCGGATCCACATCCAGCCCTTCTACATGCTGGTGCCGATCGGGCTGTCGCTCCTGTCGGCTCTCTTCGAGGGAGTCGGCATGGGGCTCCTCATTCCCATCCTCAACGGATTTTTGACCAAAAGCTTCGCGTTCGTCACGGACACGCCGGTCATCCGTTCCGCGTTCGCCCAGCTTCCCGACTGGATTCTTCGGGATGACAAGATGCTCTTCGGCGTACTGCTCGTGGGCTTCATGCTCATCTTCATTACGAAGAACCTGGTGCGGTGCCTGTGCGCGACGAGCGTGTGCTACTTCGCCGAGCGCTCCATGCATCATCTCCGGAAAGAACTCTTCAGGCGGTATCTGAGCTTCGGGAAGCAGTTCTTCGATATCACGAACATCGGTCATCATTCCACGCTGCTCCTGGATTTCTCACGCCTGGCTCTCTATCCGCTGCTGGCGATCGATCGGTTCATCACCGCCGCGTCCTCGCTCTTCATCTACCTGATTATCATTCTTCTCATTTCCTGGAAGCTCACGCTGATTTCTCTCCCCCTCTTTTTCCTACTGCATCTCGTCATCCGCGGTATGATCATGCAGGTTCGGGGCGTCTCGTATGCCATGGCGGAGAAGGCGTCGGATCTGGGGAAGAAGTCCATCGAGATCCTGTCGACGATTCCGCTCGTGAAATCGCACCACACGGAGGCGCAGGAGCAGCGTCACTTCACGCGATTGAGCGACCAGAAGGCGCGGTTGGATTTCCGCATTGATCTCATCAGTTCCGTACTGCTGCCCGTGCAGGAGATCGTGACGGTCATCGTGGCCATTGGGGTCTTCGTGGTGGCACTCACGCTCATCGGGCGCGAGAACCTGGCCTCCGCGCCGGCCATGCTCGTGTTCTTCTATGTCATCATGAACGGATCGCAGAAGCTGGGGGCCATCTCGGGGTTCCGCAGCACGCTGGCCACCGCGAGCGGCCCCTTGGCCGAGGTCCTTGCGATGTTCGACGAAGAAGGAAAGTATCTCGTCAGAGGAGGGGACCGGGAATTCCGGGGGCTATCCGACCGCATCGAATTCCGGGACGTGCGCTTCCGCTACGCAAGCGAGCGCGAGGTGCTCGACGGCGTGTCCTTCACTGTCGACAAGGGGAAGATGACGGCCATCGTGGGCCCGACGGGCGCGGGGAAGACCACCATCATCAGCCTGCTCATGCGTTATTACGACTGTCCGCCGGGGAGCATTTTTTTCGACGGCGTGGATGTGCGGGAATTCACCATGGAGTCCTATCTGAAACACATCGCGTTTATGAGCCAGGAGACGCTGCTCTTGCATGAGACGCTCCGAAACAACATCACCTATGGCCTGGAGAACGTCCCGGAAGAGGCGTTACAGAAGGCGCTGCGGCAGGCGCGGCTCTCGGAGTTCGTGGCGTCGCTGCCACAGGGGCTGGAAACGCTGATCGGGGACAGGGGCGTGAAGCTCTCGGGAGGCGAGAAGCAGCGCGTCAGCATTGCCCGGGCGCTCCTGAAGGGCTCGGAGATCCTCATCCTCGACGAGGCCACGAGTTCCCTCGACAGCCAGACCGAGAAGCTGATTCAGGAGGCCATCGAGGCAGCCGTGACCGGCCGCACGTCCATTGTCATTGCGCATCGCCTGAGCACCATCCGTAACGCCGACAAGATCGTGGTGCTGGAGCAAGGCAAGGTGGCGGAGCAGGGGACGCACGAGGAGCTGCTGAAGAAGCGGGGGCTCTTCTTTACGCTGTGGGAAGAACAGAAGTTCTAACGGGACGTTCGCGCTATTTCTTCACCGAGAAGATAACCAATAGCTGCCACTTGTCTACGGGATGGTCCGGCAGATCGTGCCGGAAGAACACGCGGTCGACGGCAGCGCCGAAATACCCGAGGATCTGGTCCGTGGAGGTCATCCGGTCTTTGTCGCAGATCTCGTATCCGATCCGCTTTTGGACGTCCTCCACCTTTTCAGCGGAGTATTCGACGCCGACGGCCACGAGGCCTCCGTGCTTGACGATGCGGACCACGTCGCCCGCCGCCTTGTGGCGGTTATCGCTGTAGGCCAGGCACCAGCTGAGGATGGCGACGCCGAAGGTATCGGCCCGGTACGGCATGGCGTGCATGTCGCCCAAGTCCACCCAGGGGGAGTACGTGATGAGGTCCAGACCGCGGACATTCCGGAACCCAAGACCCTTCAGGAGCAGGAGCTCGCCCTCGGACCGCGGCCCGATGACGAGGATGGGGGTCGCTTTGCTGAGGCGGATGGCCGCGAGGGGGTAGGCGAGCAGCTGAGCGCGAGGCACGGCGAGCCCGCTCGTCTTCCAGAGTCCGAGCAAGTTGTGATGCACAGTATTCACCCCGATATCCGCAGTCCCCGGTTCAAGCGTCCGGAGATTCCTCCGGAGCTTCACGAGCCACAGGTAGCGTGTGTACGCCACGATCCAGCGGAAGAAATCCACTCGGAGGAGTTGATAGACGAATGTGCGGGCCTGATAGGCCCATTCCTTCAAACGGTGCGCCATGGAAAGACGGGTGTCGGCAAAAGGGCCCTCAGGGTAGCATGTCGCCGTGGAAGCGTCTTGTCTTCTTTGTGGCGAACCCGGTCGGCCGGTGCAGATCCGCAGCATGCCCATGCTCTGCTGCCCGGCATGCGGGTTCCTGTGGCTTCGGGAGAAGATCCTGCATGACGCGTACTATGAGGAGCTCGACGTTGGCATCACTCCGGCGAAGGCGCAGCGGCGGCACCGGAACGTTCTTGATCGCGTCCGGAAAATCGGCCGGCATATTTCACTTCAGAACGTCTGCGACCTCGGTGCCGGCGACGGGCTGTTTCTCCAGATGCTGCGGGAACGGGGATATAGGGGCGGCTGGGGGATTGAGCCGAGCGTCACTGGCGTCACGTACGCTCGCCGCCTCGGGCTCGACGTCGAGCGAGGCACCATCGAGGACCTGCCCGTGCTACGGGGCAATCGTCGCATCGACACCTTCACGCTTTTTCACGTGCTGGAGCACCTGGATGATCCGCGTGGTGTCCTTCGGGGCCTCCATGAGCAGTTGCCGTCAGACGGTCATATCGCGATTGAGGTTCCCAATCTCCACGGCTTCGCGGCAGAGGCGTTCGGCGAAGACTGGGAATTCTACTACCCGGAGCACCTTTGGTACTTTGACGATCGCACGCTTCCGGCCTTCGTGCGCGGGTCGGGATTCGAGATCGTCGCGCAGGGCAGGCGAGACTTTGACCTCTCGCGCAAAAGCATCACCGAACTCTTGTTCCGGCTCGGCATCGGCTCCTATAAGCCGCCGCGGAAGAAAGCGAAGGCGGTAGCGCCCCCTCTATCCGCTCCTGCACCCGTGCGGCCATCGATCGCTTCCGCCGCGCGCATCGCGGCCGGGACGGTACTTGCCGCGCTTGTGGAGCGGCTCGGGCGGATGGATTCCGTCTGGGTCATCGGCCGGAAGCACTGAGCATCGTCGGGATCTCCCGTGCCATGAAGTCGCCCCAGACGGCGTTTTGTTCCGCGACGGTGATCGATTCGCCGGGGAGCAGCGGGGCGCAGTCGTAGATGGAGCTGCACTCCCCGATAGCCTTCAGATACAGACGGATATCTCGCAGGGTCGGACGCTTCTTCTGTGCAAACACCTCCTCGGTCGCCTTCCGGCAATCGTCGGCGCTCCGGATTCTGTACACGCCTTCCGCATACTGATAGTAGATGTGCCCGAAGAGGAACACGGGGCGCTCGCGGAAGAGTGCCTCGAAGCCCGCCGTGCCGGTGACCGTGGCGATGGCTTCGGCGTGCTCGGCCAGTTGGACGGTGCTTGTCATGCGCGGGACGAGTGTCACGGAGGGGAGGGCGAGGAGGGACTCATAGAACGCAATGCTTCTCCACAGTTCCCGCTGGTGCGGATGCTCCTTCACGTAGAGACGGATGCCCGGCGGCAGGTGGCGTGCGAGGAGCTGCACCATCAGTTCCTGGTCGACGAATGCCCCGCCGAGCGGGCTGGTGGTCGCCTCGGGCTGCATGTGGAGCGGCACGTAGACGTAGGGAACGGAAAAGTCCGGTGCTTTGGCATGGTCGTCATAGAACCGGATGGTCCGGTGCTCGCGTATTTTCCGCTTCCAGAAGCGAGGCGACAGTACGTAACGCAGGAAGGTGAGGGGCTTGCGTTTTAGCATCCTCGCTGCGATGCCCGACCACTTCTTCACGAAGTTCTTTTCCATCAAATAACTTGGACGCGGGTACATGCTCCAGGGGGCCTCGTCGCGCATCGTCTGCCCCTCGTAGTACTTCTCCATACGGGGCGGAAGTTCAACCGGAGCGGACGCGTCCCTCTGATTCTTTCGCAACCGGTGATAGATGTCGCGGACCTGCGTGGCGCAGTCCTCGTAGGATTCGATGAGCACCTGCACTCCCAGGCAGTCGATGCGCAGGACAATGATGGTGGGGATCTTCTTGAGCTTGCACAGGTGGTAGATGACGAGGTCATAACACTGGTGCGGCGCGTGGTTGAGGAGCATCAGGTCGATCTGCTTCGTCTCCAGGATGTGGTTCCAGTAGCGCAGGTTCTCGTAATAGGTCTTCTTCCGGACCGAGTAGGGGATCTCGTACAGGGAGTTGCGCGTGATCATGGCCATGTAGCGGCCCTCGCATTCGCGCATGCCCTCGATGATTTCTTCATCGAGCGGCGTGATGTCTGTCCAGTCCACGTCGGAATAATCCGCCCACCGGAACTTCCGTGCGTCCCACACGAGGTGCTCCTTGGCCCGCAGCGTCGGTGTTTCCTGCTTGGCCCACAGGAGCGAGATGACCGTTCCCAGATCCATGTCTTTCAGCGCATGCTCGATGGCGATGTGGTTCTCGGGCCCGTCAAAGGACTTGAGGATGATGTTCATGACAGTACGAGCGTACCATGCCAAACACCCTTACGCCTGCGCTTTTTTCCGCCTCAGAGGCATAGAAGCGCGTCATCCGATGTATTCCGTGCGGAGAGGCGTTCCACGTTTGATGTCCGCCGAGCATCGTTTGCCGAGGAGGGTGGCGTACTCCTTCGGCGGCAGACCGTACCCCGGACGGATGACGCGCACGTTTTTCTCGGTGAACGACTCTCCCGTCGCCATGTCCTCGACGACGAAGACCGACGGCCGGAAGACGAGGCTTTTTTGGTCAGCGGCGGTCGGCCCGTACCGCACGGCACCCAAGATCTGTTCGTCGATGTGCACCGCCGATGGGTCCTTCTCCGCCGCGCGGACGGCATCGACCATCGCGCGGAATTCGGCGGGTTCCATGGAAAAAGAGCTGTCCGGTCCCTTGTCCCTCGCGCGATCAAGAACGAAATGCTTCTCGATAATACACGCGCCCTGCGTGATGGCGGTCACCGGCACTGCGCCGCCCATGGTATGGTCCGAGAGGCCCACGGGCACGTCGAATTCCTCCGTCATGGCCTTGATGGTTCGCAGGTTGGCGTCCTCCGGCCTGGCCGGATAGGCGCTCGTGCATTTGAGCAGGGCCACAGGGCACTCGCCGCACGCGTCGAGAGCGTCTTTGATCTCCTCCTTCGCTGCCATTCCCGTCGAGAGAATGATCGGCTTGCCGGTATGTGCGACGCGCCGGATGAGCGGGATGTGCACCAGCTCAAAGGAGGCGATCTTGTATGCGGGAACGCCGAGATCCTCCAGAAAATCGACGGCGGAGAGATCGAACGGAGTCGAAAAGAATGCCAGTCCGAGCGTGTCTGCTTCGCTCTTGAGTTCCGCGTGCCACTCCCACGGAGTGAAGGCGTCGGCATAGAGGTCATGGAGAGTTCGGCCTTCCCACAGCGTTCCCTTGAGGCAGTCAGTGAAATATCGGTTGTTGCAATCAATGGTGATGGTGTCCGGGGTGTAGGTCTGGAGCTTGACGGCGTCGGCGCCCGATTCTTTCATGGCATGCAGGATCTCTTTTGCGCGTGCCAAGCTCTGCCCGTGGTTCGCGGACATTTCCGCAACGATGTAGGAGGGAGAACCGGGTCCGATGTGCCTGCCGCTGATCGAGAGAGCCTTCACGCCCCGATGATACCTCGTTTCAGGACGAAGTGCCGCGCCCGGTTGCCGGACACGGTTGTTTCTGCCAGCTCCGTGAAGCCGGTTTTCTGGAAGAGTCGGGCCGAGGGGGCGTTGTCGGGCTTCACGTATGCGTGGATGGCGTCGCACCCGGCGGCGTCAAAGAGCTTTTTGGTCCCCAGGAGTACGAGTTCCGAGCCGAATCCCGCTCCCCGTGCTTCCGGGGCGACGGCGATGGAGAGCACGGCGTCGCGGTTCTCGGCGTCGAAACGGATGAAGCCGGCGGGCCTGTCTTCCTCGTCGACGGCGATGAAGAAGAGGCGATTCGGATTATGGAGACTCTTGTGAAACCACGCCGCATGGTCTTCCCATGGGATCGGCGCCGACGAGAACGATGCCTTGCGGGTATCCGGATCGTTGGCCCACACGAAGACGCGCTCGCAATCGCCCGGGCGGGCGCGGCGCAGGCGCACGCGGTCGCCCGTCAGCTTCATCGCGACGCGCTCGGCGCCCTCCCCGTCCACGAGCAGGCCGCCTCGGTCGGCCATGGATGCCCGTGCTGCTCCGTCCGCGAAGAGGCGATCGAGATGATCGATGAGATCCGCCGTTTCGATCTCTTCCAGGGCCCCCGCGTTGAACGAGCAGCCCGCACGCTCCAGCGCCGCCGCGTTTTCGCGTTGGTTTTCCGCCAGCACGATCGTGAGCATGGGAAGCTGCAGGAAAGCCATCTCGTAGCACGTGGTCCCGCCGCCGCACAGGGCGGCGTCTGCCTCCTGCATGAGGCGCGGCATGTCCTGGACGTCGCGAAGCACTCGCACGTTTTGCATGTTCTTCGCCATGGCATCGATCGCCGCGCTATGCGGATTGCCGCTTCCCACGACCACGGTCACGTCGAGTGGACGCTTCAATCCTTGCAGTACCTGCAAGACGGTTCCCGTCGCGTTCTTCGGGTCGCTGCCGCCGAAGGTCAGAAGCACCTTCTTCGCATGGTCGCTGACCGTGCGTTTCCAGCCCTGGAACAGTCGGAACTCCCTGCGCAGGAGTGCGAAACGCGGGCCGAGCAATACGCGCGAATGCGGGTCACGCGAGGAGTACAGATCCTCGTGGGCGTACACGTTTTGGTTGAGTACAAGATCCGCCGCGTACCGTGTCGCATGTCCGAAATCGTCGAGGAACAGGATCTTCGCTCCGCCGCCCTTCCGGAGATCCTGCTGGTACCGGGCATCGAACTGATAGCCGTCTGCGACGATCCAGCCGGCATGGGCATTCCTCGCATGGTCGAGCGTTTCGCCGGCATCGTCCTTCCCCTTGATGTCGAGTACATCGCATCCTTCGCGCTCGATTCTCAGCCGCAGCGCCTGCGGGAGCCCGCGCGAGAGGAAGGAGCACCCGTGGCCGCCTTCGCGCAGGACCTCTGCCAAGGCCAGGCAGCGCATCACGTGGCCCGTTCCCATCTCCTTGCCGGCGTCTGCACGAAAGAGGATCTGCACCCGGTCATTCTACAGAATGGCCAGAATTTCTTCCTGCCCGAATATCCTGTTTCCGAGCCGCGTGTAGATCGACCGGATGTTCTCCCAGTCTTCGGGGGTGTCCAGCGTCCAGCGTAGGGACGACCGGTCCGTGGCTTGCGACACGTTCCGCAGGCGAAAGAGCTCGGGGTGCGTATAGAAGTATCGCGTCACATGCTCGCGGTCCTCAGTACTCGTCGCCTCCCTGTTCGCGCGTTCGAGAGCCGATCGGGAGAACACCTCGGTATCCAGTCCCTTGGGGTACGTGCGCGTGATGACGTTGCTCGCGTAGTCGTACGCCGTTGGATCGAAGGATTCCACGACTGTCTTGATCACCCGCGGATCCAGCAGGGGGCAATCGGCCGTGAGCCTCCCGATGACATCGGCGTCATATGCCCTCGCCGCCGCAGCGAAGCGGCCCAGGACGTCCTCGAGGCTCCCGCGGAAACAGAGGACGCCATCGCGTTCGCAGCGCTCTTCGATGGGGTCGTCGCTCGGATCGTCCGAGGTCGCTACGATCACCGCATCGAATGCGGCCGACGCTGTTGCCCGGTTGATCACGTGCGTCAGAACCGGCGAGCCCTCCAGGTCCATCAAGACCTTCCCCGGCAGACGTTTGGAAGACATGCGCGCCTGGATGATGGCGACTTTCTTCATCGCGCGTACCGGGACAAGACTTTCTCCACCGCCGCTATGACGTCATCTGCGTCTTGATCCGTCATGGATGCGAACATCGGAAGGGAGAGGATTCTCCTGTACGCCGCCTCCGCCACCGTACACATCCCTTCTCTCGTGCCGAAGTGATTGCGGTAGTAGGGGTGCAGATGCACGGGGATGTAGTGCACGTTCACGCCGATATTCTCGGCCCTGAGCGCCCGGAAGATCTGGTCGCGATCGGCCGTCAGGCGTTCCAAGTGCAGCTGGACCACGTACAGATGGTATGCGTGGGTGACGCCCTGTCGGACCCGGAGAGGGGAGAGGCCCTGCATCGCCGTGAAGGCGTCGTCGTACTTCTTGGCGATCTTGCGCCGCCGCTCGGTCCACTCCGGAACGCGTTGGAGCTGGCTCATTCCCAGCGCACACTGGAAGTCCGTGATGCGGTAGTTCCATCCGAGCTCCGTCATTTCGTAGAACCACATTCCTTGCTCGTGGCGCTCGCGATGGTCGGTGGTGATGCCGTGGTTGCGAAACTGCCTCATGTACTTCGCCTGCGCGGGATTGTTCGTGGTGATCATGCCCCCTTCGCCCGTCGCCAGCGTCTTCGCTGGGTGGAAGCTGAAGGTGCTGACGTCCGCGAGGGTGCCGACCGGTTCCCCTCTGTCAGACCCCCCGAGCGCGTGGCATGCATCGGCGACGAGTATGGCGCCGTGCTCCCGCAGTCGGAGGTAGTCGCACGGCTGGCCGGCGTAATCGACTGCCGCGATGGCTTTTGTCTTCTTCGTCATGCGCCTTCCGGCGTCCAGGGGATCCAGCAAGAGCGTCTCGGGATCCACATCGGCGAAGATGACCCTCGCACCCAGGTAGAGCGCGGCGTTTGCGGTGGCTGCAAAGGTGATGGCGGGGACGATCACTTCATCTCCGGCCCCGATGCCCACGCCTGCGTACGCGGCGTGCAGGGCAGCGGTTCCGCTGCTCACGGCCACGGCTTCTTTCGCCCCCGTACATGCCGCGAAGGCGTGCTCGAACTCAGCCACCTTCGGGCCCGTCGTCAGCCAATCTGACTGCAGCACGCGGGTGACGGCATCGATATCTTCCTTGTCGATCCGCTGCCGAGCGTACGGCAGCAGGGTATCGCGGACGGGCGTCCCGCCGTTGATGGCGAGGGAAGAGGGCATTACAGGATCTGGAGCATGGCATCGAGCTCCTGTCGCGTCAGCCACTTCGTATTCGTGTCGCTGCTGTACTGCCAGTTCTCGCGAGGCTTTTTGCCTTTCCAATGCTCAAATCCCCAAGAGCCGTCTTCGGGCTCGATGACGAACATGTCTTGCAGCTCTACCGCGTGGCGGGCTTCGTCCTCCGAGAGCAGGCACTCGTGGAGCTTCTCACCGGGGCGGATGCCCGTGACGACCCGTTTGCAGTCCGGAGCCAGGGCATCGGCTAGGTCCGTCAGGCGGGCGCTCGGGATCTTCGGGACGAAGATCTCCCCTCCATGCATCCGGGAGAGGCATCCCAAGACGAAATGCACCCCCTGTTCCAGGGTGAGCCAGAAGCGGGTCATGCGTTCGTCGGTGAGGGTGATGACGCCGGACTTCCGCTGCTCGCGGAAGAGCGGGACCACGCTGCCGCGGCTACCCATCACGTTGCCGTACCGGACGCAGCTGAAGACGGTTCCGCGCGTGCCCGAGTAGGCGTTGCTCTGCACGAAGAGCTTCTCGGCGCAGAGCTTGGTGGCACCATAGAGGTTCACGGGATTCACGGCCTTGTCGGTACTGAGCGCGATCACTTTCTTCACTCCCGCGTCGAGCGCCGCGTTGATGATGTTCTCCGCCCCCATCACGTTGGTTTGGATGGCTTCCATGGGGTTGTATTCGCAGGCCGGAACGTGCTTGAGCGCGGCGGCGTGTATGACGACGTCTACCCCGTGAAACGCTCGTCGCAGGCGAGCCTCGTCGCGCACGTCCCCGATGAAGTAACGCAGGCAGGGCGCGTCGTATCCGGTGTTCCGCATGTCATGCTGCTTCAGCTCGTCACGGCTGAAGACGATAAGCCTGCGCGGACGGAGCTCCCGCATGGCGATCTCCGCGAATTTCTTGCCGAAGCTGCCGGTACCGCCGGTGACGAGAATGGAGAGGGAGGAATCATTTTGCACCTCTCAATGGTAGCATTGCGGTATGGCCAGATCCATCGTCATTATCGACTGCGGCGTGGGGAACCACGGCTCGGTGCGAAACGCCCTGCGGTTCATCGGGGAGGACCCCGTCATTTCCAGTGACCCCTCGGTCATCGCGTCTTCCACTCATCTGATCCTTCCAGGCGTAGGGGCGTTCAAGGAGGGAATGGATGGCATTCATGCGCGCAATCTCCGCCCTGTCCTGGACGAAGAGGTCCTGCGGAAGCGAAAGCCCGTCCTCGGCATCTGCCTGGGGATGCAGCTCTTTGCGTCGGAGGGTTTGGAACACGGGAGACATGAAGGTCTCGGCTTCATTCGCGGGACGGTGGAAAAGATCGATACGTCGGCATCGGGCCTGCGGCTCCCGCACGTCGGCTGGAACAACGTGGCGTGCGTTGCGGGCCGGAGGATCACGAAAGGGTTTACGGCCGATCCCGTCTTCTACTTCGTCCACGGCTACCACCTGTTGCCCGAGGATCCCTCGGTCGTCGCCGGGACGTGTGAGTACGGCATTGCCGTCACGGCACTGCTCGAGAAGGACAACATTTTTGGGGCGCAGTTTCACCCGGAGAAGAGCCACGATGATGGGATGCAGGTTTTCCGCAATTTCCTCTCATGCTGAAGCCCCGACTCATCCCCGTGCTCCTTCTGAAAAACGGCGTGCTCGTGCGGAGCAAGACCTTCACATTCCACCAGCACACGGGGGACCCGGTGGGCCAGGTGGAGCGCTTCACCGCGTGGAAGGCGGACGAATTGATCTACCTCGACATCAACCGTGATGACGCGCACGACTACCGGCAGACGCAGCACGTCATCGGTTCCACCAGTTCCGGGCGCGACCTGCCTGCCACCATGACGAGCGACGTCATCGACATCGTTCGCCACGTGTCCGAGCGCTGCATGATTCCCCTCACGGTCGGCGGCAAGATCCGCACGCTGGAAGACATACGCGTACGCCTGAAAAACGGCGCCGACAAAGTGAGCATCAATACCCAAGCGCTCGACGACCCGTCTTTCATCACGAGCGCGGCCAAGGCGTTCGGGAGCCAGGCGATCGTCACCTGCATCGACGTCCGGAGCGCTGCGTCGGGCAAGGCGGAGGTGTACCGGTCGTTCGGGAGGGAGCCGACCGGACTTGATCCCGTTGCCTGGGCGCGGGAGGCGGAGAAGCGAGGAGCCGGAGAGATCCTTCTGCAGAGCATCGACCGCGACGGTACCGGGAAGGGGTACGACATCGGTCTCATCCGGTCGGTAGCCGATGCCGTGTCCATCCCCGTCATCGCGCTCGGAGGGGTGGGGACCTTCGGGCACCTGGTGGAGGGTCTGCGCGACGGGCACGCCTCGGCCGTGGCGGCAGCGAACATCTTCCACTTTACGGAGCTGAGCATCGTGAAGGCGAAGCAGCACATGCGGAAGGAAGGGATCGATGTGCGATGACGCTTTTGGTATCATCCGTGCATGCGCTACTGCGTCCGGTGCACCTATCCCATCGTGGCCGTGAATCTTTCCATGCGGGAGGATGGCCTTTGCAGCGGTTGCGTCATTGCCGAGGAGAAGGAGAAGTTGGACTGGGCCTCGCGTGAGAAGGAGTTCCGGGAGTTGCTCTTTTCCTACCGCAGCAAAGACGGGAACAATTACGACTGCATCGTCCCCGTGAGCGGCGGCAAAGACAGCCACTTCCAGGT